>CABUPH010000006.1 GCA_902493375.1 uncultured Collinsella sp. | reverse complement strand
GCCGTCATCGAACTTGGAAGGGGGAGGCCTCGCGGCCTCCCCCTTTTTTGCGTTTGTGGGGCGTAAATGACTCAATTACACTAGACGATCTTATTGTTTTTGGTATTGAACTTTTATCTAAAGAAAATAAATCGAATAACAAGGGCAACTGCTATGGCCACAATGATCAAAAGCAGGATTGTCAGTCGATGCTGCTTGCGTCGTTTACTTGATGAAACGAAGATTGATTTTCCCTGTTTTGGCGTTTCGAGATAGCGAGCCGAATGCGTCAAGGTTTGCTTTGGCCGAGGACCTCTTTGTTGATGAGTGTCGGATGCTTTCATCGGCTCATCACTAGCTGCGCTGTTTTTAGATAATGGTGCGTCTTTCAGATATACAGGGTCTCCCGAGGCGACGCCCATATGTTTACGTCCCGTTTGGGCATCCTCGAGCGTTTGATATCGATTTCTCGTCACATACTCGGGCTCAGGATCATTAATGGGCTCTTGCGAGATGTGGGGGCGATGGAACCGTGGCGGCTGCGTGGAAGTATCTTCCCCCTGCGTCTGCATAAACATTTTGTTCTGGTTTTGGTCGTCCATGATGCCCTTTAGCTCGTTACCAATAACGTGTACGCGCTCATTGTAAGCCCCCTGTTATTTGTAGCCGCGAACATACTCGTTATTTAAGCTCTGGTTCAAAGAACCTTAACCTTATTTAAACCTGAGTCAAACACACTTAGATATGCTTATAGTACTGGACTCAAAAAACTTTATAGTCGATGTATATATGAGCACTGGGTGGGCATATATAAGAGCGTCAAAAGAAGTCCCAGTCACCTAGAAGATGGCTCGGCAGTCCTTAAAAGGAGTGGTAAACATGGCAAGCATGGTTCCTTATCGTTCGGTTTTTGGCGTTCGTCCTTCTGCTAGCTCGCTGTTCGATCTGTTTGATGATATGACCGACCTTGCAAACAACTCGATTGCTTCCAAGGCGTTTCCCGTTGACGTTGAGGATAAGGGCGACGGCTATGAGGTCAAGGCCTATCTGACCGGTGTCGCCAAGGACGATATCGATGTCGAGCTCAATGAGGGCCGTCTGTCCATTAGCGTGAATGTCGAGGAAGACGAGGAGAACGAGGGCAAGAACTTCCTGCAGAAGGAGTTCAGCTCGTACAGCGCGACGCGTGGCGTGTATCTAAAGGACGCTTCGAGTGAGGGCCTCTCGGCTAAGTACGCTGACGGCATCCTGACCGTTACGGTTCCCAAGATCGTCGAGAAGAAGAACGTTACGAAGATCTCCATCGACTAACTTCGTTGGTGTTCTGCGCTATTAAAAGACAGCAAAAGGGGCTGGGAAGCGATTCTCGGCCCCTTTTGCTGTCTAGGACAGTCTATTGAATGGTTGCCGGCTGATACTGACTCGCAGGGCGTATCGAGAGTTTTCGCGATCCTCGGAGAAGGGTTGCGGAGCTGCCGACCTCGTCATCCAGGGTTGCGGCCAGAGCTTTGGCATAGCTTTTGACGGTAAGGCTCGGACGATTGTTATCTTGGCTGATATGCATGGCAATGAGCTGTTCGGTGCGATCGGTAACAAGTTCGCGCGCGGCTTCGGCGGCTTGGCTGTTGGAGAGGTGTCCCCTTGCAGACAGGATGCGCTCCTGAAGATAGCGGGGATATTCTCCCTTGCGCAGCATGGTCACATCATGGTTGCTTTCGAGCGCGAGGACTCGACAATCTTTGAGGGTTTTCATGGCTTGGCTCGATAGCTCTCCGGTGTCGGTGGCAAAGCCGATGGAATCATCGAGGGCGTCGAATCGATAACCGACTGGATTGATGACATCGTGTGATGTTGAGTAGGTTTGCACGTGGATGCCGGCAATGGACAGGGTGTCGCCGGGATCGAATTCCTCGACAGGCAGATGAGAAAGATTTTCTTTGTTCGAAAGAGTGCCCCTGCTGGCAAAGAGGGGGCCGTGCCAGTGCTTGCACCAGACATCGAGGCCCTTGATGTGATCGCTATGCTCATGAGTAATGAGAAGAGCCGAGACGTTGTCTGTCGAGAGCCCCAGTTCTGCCATGCGCTTTAATGTCTCGCGGCGAGACAGTCCGTCATCGACCATAATGAGCCCCTGCGGGCCCTCGATGAGTGCGCAGTTGCCTTTAGAGCCACTGCCGAGGATATGAAGGTGCAGGCAAGACATAAGATTCCAAAGGATACAATGGGTGCGGACGAATAGAGGAGGAAGCGAATGCCAACGATATCACAGCATTACGGACACCATGCCGTGCCTGGGGCAGTCGATGAGACCCGGACGAGGCAGCAGGCAGCTCCTGTCGTGCTCATGGTATCAGGCGGCGCGGACTCGACGGCACTGCTTCTTATGGCGTGCACATCAAAGCTGGATATCCAAGACGGACGCGGTGTTGCCCCCATTGCTCGCGAGCGCCTGCATGTGCTGCATGTAAACCATCATCTGCGCGGCAAGGCGTCCGATGGCGACGAGGCCTTTGTGCGTGAGCTTTGCGCGAAATATGGTTTACCGCTGTGCGTGGAGCACGCTTATTTTGATGGGGAGTCGGGCAATATTGAGGCCGCGGCCCGCGAGGTGCGCTATGCCGCGGCGCGGAGGTATGTTCGCGAGCTCTGCGCCCAGACGGGGGCACCGCGAACGGCGGCTCGTATCTGCACCGCGCACACGTCTTCGGATCGCGCGGAAACGTTTTTGATGAACGCGATTAAGGGTTCGGGGCCCGCTGGCCTATCGAGCATTCCTCGCCGGAGGAATATCGTGGTGCGTCCCTTGCTCGACCTAACTCATGGCGAGCTCGTGGGCTATCTACAGGTACATGGTCAGCCGTGGCGTGAAGACGAGAGCAATGAGGATATCTCGTATCTGCGAAACTACGTGCGCCATCGAGTGATGCCGGTGGTGGCGCAGCGCAACGCGAGCGTCTGCAAGACGATTGGCGCCGCCTGCGAGATCTTAGGCGATGAGGACGCGTTTTTGTCTCAGCTTTCGGCACAGGCGTTTCGAAGCTGTCTGCGTAAGGAGGCGGCGGGCGCGCTGGTGCTCGATGCCAGGCGCCTTGCTGCGGCCGAGGTGGTAATCGCGCGGCGCATCGTGCGACTGGCGATTAAGCGCATCGATCCGGACGCTCGTCCAGAGATGCGACATGTGGAGCGAGTCCTTTCCTGCGTTGCCGAGGGCGCCGGCTCGGTCACGCTTCCGGCGGGGATTGACGCACGCATTGAGTTTGGCATGCTGGCGTTCAAGGCGCCGGCGGCTCGCGAGGGCCTGGTCGCGGACTGGGTTACCGTACCCGGTCGTTTGCCGTTGGGCGGGGGACGTATGCTGGTCACAGAACCGATGGCCGTTGAGCCGGGATGCGATATCGTGCGCCGCGCCCGTGAGCTTGCAGCTGCCGGGGAAGTGACAGCTTTGGTAGACGCGGCTGCCCTGGGTTTTGCCGACAGCGATAGTGAGCGGATCCTGGCGGGCTCGCGTGGCGAGATCCCTGCCGAGGCGCGATTGGCGCGCCTGTGGGTGGACGGTCCCGCACCGGGAGACGTGATGTGCCCGTTAGGGATGAGTGGTCGAAGCAAGAAAGTATCCGACTTGCTAGGTGAGGCTCGCATTCCCGTTTCCGAGCGCGCCGGCGTGCCCATGGTGAGGACGGCGCCGGGGGGTGCCGTGGTGTGGGTCGCCGGAGTTCGCGCGGACGAGCGTTTTAAGTGCACGGCCGCAACGCGCGTGGCATATCTGCTCCGCGTGGTCGATGCGGAATAGCGTCCCACGCCTGCTATTCTGTGCGACGTTGACGGTATTCCCGCGCTGATGGCGCACGGGCTGGTAAATTTACCCCGTGCGCTGCTAGAATGTGTAGTTCGCGTCCATACGGCGGTGTGTGGGCGATAAGCACAAGAAAGGGTTGTCATGGCTTCTCAACATCCGGATATCGAGAAGGTTCTGTTCACGCAGGAGGATATCGACGGTATCGTCTCTCGCCTAGGCGAGCAGATTACTCGCGACTACGCGGGTAAGGATCTGGTGCTGATTGCGGTCCTGCGCGGCGCCGTGGTCTTTATGGGCGACCTGATGCGTAAGATCGAGCTGCCGACCAACATCGATTTCATGGCTGTTTCGAGCTATGGCGACGGTGTGAAGTCCTCGGGTATCGTGCGTATCATTAAGGACCTGGATATCGACATTCGCGGTCGCGACGTGCTGATCGTCGAGGACATTCTGGACTCGGGCCTGACGCTCAAGTATCTGATGAAGAACCTCGAGAGCCGCAAGCCCGCTTCTCTGGAGGTCGCCGCCTTCCTGTGGAAGGACGTTGAGGACCGCGTCTCGGCCATCACGCCCAAGTATGTTGGAACCCATTGCCCCGATGCCTTTGTGGTGGGCTACGGCCTCGACTATGCCGAGCGCTATCGCAACCTTCCGTATCTGGGCATTTTGAAACCGGAGGTTTATTCGTAAGATGCCCGACGACCGTAACGACAACAATTCCCAGACTCCCCGGGACCCAAAGATCCCGGGGATGCCCGGAGGCAAGAAGCCCACGCGTACGGGCTGGCTGTATTTTATTTTGGCTTGCGCGCTTCTGGGCTACGCCTTCTTTAACATGGGCTCCGGCTTTGCCAATTCCAGCAATACCGTTAAGCTCGCGACGAGCGAGATGGTGAGCGCCATCAAGCAGGATCGCGTCGAAGATCTGACCTATACGGTTCAAGACGGAAGCGTGACGGGTCATTACTGGAAGACGAAGAAGGACAAGGGCGATACGAGCGAGCTCAAGAGCTTCTCCTCGACCTATGTCGGCTCCGATTCGCTTGCCGAGCTCATGGCGGAGCACCCCGATACCAAGTACATCGTCAACACCAACGATCCCGATTTTTGGGGCGACTTGGCGATGAGTGTGCTTCCGACGATCGCCCTTATCGCCATCATGTTCTACTTTATGCGCCAGATGATGGGCGCCAACAACAGGAACATGCAGTTTGGCAAGACCAACGCCAAGACCAACGAGGCCACACGCCCCAAGGTCAAGTTTGAAGACGTTGCCGGCGTGGACGAGGCAGTCGAGGAGCTCGAGGAGATCCGTGACTTTTTGAGCGATCCGGATCGCTATCGCAAGCTGGGCGCCAAGATCCCGCGTGGCGTGTTGCTGGTTGGCCCTCCGGGTACCGGTAAGACGCTGCTGGCCAAGGCCGTTGCCGGTGAGGCGGGCGTGCCGTTCTTTAGCATCTCGGGCTCTGACTTTGTCGAGATGTTCGTGGGCGTCGGCGCCAGCCGCGTGCGCGACCTCTTTAAGGAGGCCAAGTCCCAGGCCCCGTCGATCATCTTCATCGATGAGATCGATGCTGTGGGACGTCAGCGCGGAGCCGGCTTGGGCGGCGGTCACGACGAGCGCGAGCAGACGCTCAACCAGCTGCTGGTCGAGATGGACGGTTTTGAGGAGAGCGAGTCGGTCATCCTGATCGCCGCCACCAACCGCCCCGACATTCTGGATCCCGCGCTGCTACGTCCCGGCCGTTTTGACCGTCAGGTTACGGTTGACCGTCCGGACGTGAAGGGCCGCGAGCAGATCTTGCGCGTGCACGCCGAGAACAAGCCGATGGACGAGGACGTTAAGTTTGAGAAGCTCGCCCAGATGACCGTTGGCTTTACTGGTGCCGATTTGGCGAACCTGCTCAACGAGTCTGCGTTGCTGGCCGCTCGCCGTCATCGTTCCGTGATCTCGATGGACGAGGTCGAGGAAACGATGGAGCGCGTGATTGCCGGACCGCAACGCAAGGGTCGCGTGATGACCGAGGCCGAGCGCACCACGATTGCCTACCACGAGAGCGGTCACGCTTTGGTGGGCCACATCCTGGAGCACTCCGATCCGGTTCATAAGATCTCGATCGTCAGCCGCGGTCAGGCCCTGGGCTACACGCTGCAGCTTCCGCAGGAGGACCACTTCCTTAAGACCAAGAACGAGATGCTCGACGAGCTTGCCGTGTTCTTGGGCGGTCGCGTTGCCGAGGAGCTCATGTGCGATGACATCACGTCGGGCGCGAGCAACGACCTGGAGCGTGCGACCAAGATGGCGCGCGAGATGGTTACGCGTTTGGGCATGAGCGAGGAGCTGGGCACGCAAGTGTTTGGCGAGGCGCAGCATCAGGTGTTCCTTGGTCGCGATTACGCCGATCACCAGGATTACTCCGAGGAGACGGCACGCCGCATCGATATCGAGGTTCAGCGCATCATGCGCGAAGCCCATCGTCGTGCGGTCGAGATTTTGGATGCCCGTCGCGATCAACTCGATCTGATGGCGAAGGTGCTGCTTGAGCGCGAGACCGTCGAAGGCGACGCCGTGAACGCCCTGCTCGACAACGAGTGGAATGCCTACCTTGAGCGCGAGGGCGATATCCTGGCGGCCAAGGAGGAGCGCAATGCCAAGGCGGCCGGCATGCCGACCAAGAAGCGCGCGCCTCGCATGAGCGAGGAGGAGCTGGCGGCTGATGCCGCGGCCTTTGCGCAGGCGGCCATGCAGGAGGATGCCGAAGCCGCATCCGATGATGCTGACGATGACCATGTCGGCGTCGGTGCCGATGCCGACACCGACGCCGACAAATAGTCTCCGTGGCAAAAGCCTCCGCGGGGAAACCTGCGGAGGCTTTTTCTTTTGAGCGATATGGGGCCGTCTGTTGATTGGGGACAGACTAAAATGAGCGTTTTCACGCATTTAAGTCTGTCCCCAATCAACATTGCTGCGGCACTTTGCTCGGCTAAAGCGTACAATAGCGCCTATGCGAAAGGGGAACAGATGATCAACGAAACGATGTATGCTCGCGGTGCGGAAAGCTCCATCATTCGCGAGATCTTTAGCTATGGTCTTGAGCGCAAGGCACAGATCGGTGCGGAGAACGTATTCGATTTTTCGCTGGGCAACCCGAGTGTTCCGGCGCCCGCTGCTGTGGCTGAGTCGATTAAGAAGGCCCTGGAGCTGCCGAGTGACCAGTTGCACGGCTACACCCCCGCTCCGGGCCTGCCGCAATGTCGAGCAGCCGTCGCCGAATCGCTCAACCGTCGCTTTGGAACGAACTATGAGGGCAAAGACGTCTTTATGACGGTGGGTGCCGCGGCTTCGCTCACCTGCACGCTCAACGCCGTTACGAACCCGGGCGACGAGGTTATTGTTATCGCCCCATACTTTCCGGAGTATCGCGTTTGGATTGAGAAGGCCGGCTGTACGTGTGTTGAGGCGCTCGCCGATGAGGATACGTTCCAGCTGAGCGTGGACAACGTGCTCAAGGCGATTAGCGATAAGACGGCGGCTGTCATCATCGACTCTCCCAACAACCCGACCGGTGCCGTATATACGCGCGACACGCTGACGCGACTGGCCAATGTTCTGCGCGAGGCCAACGCTCAGCGCGATCCCGAGAATCCGATTATGCTCATCTCGGATGAGCCGTACCGCGAAATCGTGTACGGTGCCGAGGTGCCTTGGGTGCCCTCGATCTACGAGCACACCATCGTGTGCTACTCGTATTCCAAGTCGCTGTCGCTGCCGGGTGAGCGCGTGGGGTGGATCTTGGTTCCCAACACCAATCCGCAGGCTGCCCGTCTGATGCCGGCTGTTGCGGGTGCTGCCCGTACGCTGGGTTTTGTATGCGCACCGGCACTCTTCCAGCGCGTAATTATCGACTGCATCGATGAGCCGAGTGACGTTGAGGCCTATGCACGCAACCGCACCGCGCTTACCGACGCACTAGCGGAGTATGGCTACACCTATGTTGAGCCGGATGGCGCGTTCTACCTATGGGTGAAAGCGTTGGAGCCCGATGCGAATGCGTTTTGCGAGCGCGCAAAGAAGTATGAGTTGCTTGCGGTTCCCTCGGACAGCTTTGGTATGCCGGGCTGGTTCCGCCTGGGCTATTGCGTGAGTTACGAGACGATTATCAATTCGCTACCCGCTTGGAAACAGTTGGCGGACGAGTATCGTTAAAAGTAAAGCGCTCTGCCTACAATGTTTTACGTGAAACGGGGTTTGGTGTTAAGCCGGACCCCGTTGTCATGGACGTTGTGTCTTTGGGATGGAGTGGTTTTACGACTATCGAAGGCTATGCGTACAATGAATATAAGCGACGGCCGTGCCAGATAAGGAGACCTGATGCCCTACCTGCTTTCTTGTGACATTCATACCCATACGATGTTCTCTGCGCATGCATATTCGACCATTGAGGAGAATGTGTACTGGGCGGCAGAGCGTGGCCTGCAGGTGCTCGGATCTGCCGACCATCTGAGCTCTATGGTTACGGCTTGCCCTAATGACCTGCGCAGTTATCAGTTCTTTATCAACCAGGATATCTGGCCGCGCATTTGGAGCGGCGTGCTGGTGCTGCGTGGTGCCGAGGCCGATATCGTTTCGCTGGACGGAAGCCTGTTTGGCGAGGACACTCCTGTCACGCTCGATATTGCCGGCGATTCGTACAGCCGTCAGCATTCGCTGTTCGATTTGGTTACGCGTAATTTGGATTATTTGGTTGCGAGCGTGCATAATTCGCAGATTGCTGAAGGCGCGACGCTGGCCCAGACGACCGAGATGTATATCAATGCCCTGGAGCACCCCAAGGTGTTCATGCTGGGCCACACGGGGCGTTCGGGCGTGCCGTTCGATATCGACGAGGTGCTGTTGGCAGCTAAGGCCAAGCACAAGATTATCGAGATCAACAACCATAGTCTTGAACACGGTGTCGACACTGAGCATTGGGCCGTATGCCGCAAGATCGCCGAGCGCTGCGCCGAGCTGGGCGTGGGCATTGGCGTGTCAACCGATGCCCACATTGGCATGGCCATTGGCAAGCTCGATCACGCGCGCAAGATGCTCGACGAGATTCACTTCCCGCTGGATTTGATCGTGACGCGCGACCGCGAGACGCTGCTGCGCGAGATGGCGGCAGCCGACGTGTGCGATCTGCGCAATGGGATGTAGCGGAGTTTATAAACCAAGCGAAGGGGGCGGCCCAGGCGGGTCGCCCCCTTTCTTGTCCCAAAAATCTACTGAGGTTGGTTAGCGGCGTTCGAGGACCGCTACGGTTTCGGTGTGGTCGGTGTGAGGGAACATGTCGACGGGCGTGATCTTGAGCAGGCGATAGCCTCCGTCGAGGAGCTGATGCAGGTCGCGCTCTTGAGTTACGGGGTTGCAGCTGATATAGGTGATGCGGCGCGGCTTAAGCGCGCAGGCAGCTTCGAGGAACTCGGGCGTGGAGCCGGCGCGCGGCGGATCGATAGAAAGGACATCGACCCGCTCGTTGTTGTCGGCGGCATCTAGGATGTAGTCGGTGGCATCGTCGGCCATAAACCAAGCGCTGCGGGTGAGGCCGTTGAGCTCGGCATTACGACGTGCGTCGGCAATGCCGGCGTGGTTACGCTCCACGCCAAGCAGCATAATGCCGACGCCCTTGTCCTGGGCGGCTTTGGCTGCGCACAGGCCGATAGTTCCGCTACCGCAATAGGCATCCATGAGTACGTCGCCCTGCTGCAGGTCCATGCCGTCAATCGCGAGCTGATAGAGCAGCTCGGTCTGCTGCGGGTTGGTCTGGTAGAACGCGGTGGGGGAGATATCGAACTCGCAGCCGAGCAGCTGGTCGCGCATGCACTCGGCGCCATATACAATGCGGGTTTCCTCGCCGAGGATGGCGTTGCCGGGACGTCCGTTGATGTTTTGGGCGACGGTGACGATGTGCGGATTGAGTGCGGCGACAGCCTCAAAGAACTCCTGCGCATGCGGCAAGTCACGCTGGGCGGTCACGAGCGTAACCATGACCTGGTCGGTACGCCAACCGCAGCGGACGACGGCATAGCGAAGCAAACCAAGATGCTTGTCCTCATTAAAGGCGGGAATATGCAGCCGCTCAGCTTCGCGTGCGATGCCGTTGAGAATCTGACGAGCGCCTGGCGCCTCGACAGGACATTCGGGCACGGCAACGATTCTGTGCGTGCCGCGCTCAAAGAAACCGCAACGGACAGCGCCCTCCTTACCGGGAGCAAAGGGAGTGGCAGCCTTATGGCGAAAGCCGCGCGGCGCAGGATATTTACCCGGGTCGCCTAGGGTGACGCCCATACCGCGAATAGGATCAACGGCGATACCCTCGCGCTCACAAAGCGAAGCAAAAAGCTCCCCCATGGCAGCCTGCTTAGCTGCCAACTGCTTTTTATAAGGACGATTGAGCGCCGTGCACCCACCGCAAGATTTCATGATCGAACAGGGAGACTTGGGGTCCACAGCCTTACGCGCAGACGAAACCGGATCTTTATGCGGGCGCTTGGAACGAGTCTGAGGCGCTTTATCCCCGCCTCGACGAGAGTCAGAACGCTTGGTCTTAGCCTTGCCTTTGGCCGACTTACCCTTCGCATCCAGAGACGACTTGGATTTCGTAGAAGATTTCTCCTCCTTCGACCCCTCAGCCGCCTCGATCAAAGCACGACGAGCCTTACGCTCCGCACGAGATTCTGCCATGAATTAACCCCACTAATTTACAAATTGAAATCTGAAAGCATTGTACCGTGCCAAGCTAGCGGACGATATACAAGCGCCTATTTCATGTCAGTGATAAGTCCAACGATGTTTGCCCGGCGTGGGCGGGGAGCGGCGCGTAATTAAGTTTATCGCGAGTTCCGCACGCAAAGGAAAGCACTTAATGTGCTTTCCGTCTTGCGCAGGACTGTAGAGCAGGAAACTTAACCCCCACACCCCTCACGCGGCGGGCAAACTCGCCTTGTGCTCTATCACGCTAAAGTGTATGATTCTGAACGTTACATGACTCACTTTACCTAACTAAAGTGCCACCAAGGGGGAATACCATGAATACCGATATGTCTCGTCGTCAGTTTGTTGGTCTAGCCGGCTCGCTCGCCACGGTGCTTGGCCTTGGTCTTGTCGGTTGCGGCGGTGGTGCCGATAAGGGTTCCGCTGCAGCCAAGGATGTGAAGGGCGCTGCGGAGTCCAAGAGGCTTGTGGTGGGCTTTGATAAGTCCTATCCTCCGTACGGCTTTGTGGGCGACGATGGCGAGTACGCCGGCTTTGATCTCGATCTGGCCAAGGCTGTTGCCGATAAGCAGGGCTGGGAGGTCAAATACGAAGCCATCGACTGGGACGCTAAGGACACGCTGCTTAACTCGGGCGCCATCAACTGCATCTGGAACGGCTTTACCATGGAGGGTCGCGAGGACGACTACACGTTCTCCGAGCCGTACATGCTCAACGAGCAGGTGCTGGTGGTCAAGAAGGATGCGGGCATCAAGAGCTGGGACGATCTTGCCGGCAAGACCGTGATTACCCAGACCGATTCCGCTGCGCAGGATGTGCTCGAGGGTGACCAGAAGGATCTGGCGGCGACGTTTGCCACGCTCGACACGATCGGCGAGTACAACACGGCCTTTATGCAGCTCGAGAGCGGCGCGGTCGATGCCGTGGCTTGCGACCTTTCGATTGCCCAGTATCAGCTTGCCGCCAAGCCCGATGCCTATACGCAGCTTGATGAGCCGCTGTCCAGCGAGCACTACGCCGTTGGCTTTAAGAAGGGCGACACCAAGTCCGCCGATGCCGTGGCCGAGTCGCTCAAGGCTCTCTACGAGGACGGCACGGTCAAGGACCTGTGCGACAAGTATTCAAGCTATGGTCTATCTTTCGATAATTGGGTGCTCAAGTAATGTCTATTCAGGTCATGATGCAGATGCTTGGCCAGGGATTCTTGGTCAGTTTGCAGTTGTTTGTGCTGACACTGCTGGGGTCGATTCCGCTGGGAATCCCCGTGGCGTTTATGCGCATGAGCAAAATTGCGCCGCTCCGCTGGATTGCGCGCATCTACATTTCGGTGATGCGCGGTACGCCGCTCATGCTGCAGATGTTTGCCATCTACTTTGCCCCGTACTACGTGTTCGGCATTTCGCTCACGCCCGATTCCAAGTGGACGGCGTGCGTCGTGGCGTTCATCATCAACTACGCCGGTTACTTTGCCGAGATCTATCGCTCGGGCCTGCAGTCCATTCCGCGCGGTCAATACGAGGCCGCCGAGGTGCTGGGCTATTCACGCACGCAGACGTTTCTGTATATCGTGATGCCGCAGGTCGCCAAGCGCATTTTGCCGGCGATGGGCAACGAGATCATCACGCTGGTCAAGGACACGTCGCTGGCGTTTGCCATTGGCGTGGGTGAGATGTTCTCGACGGCCAAGGCGCTGGTCGCCTCGCAGGTGAGCATGGTACCGTTTGCGATCGCGGCACTGATTTACTGGGTCTTTAACTTTGTAGTCGAGATGCTGTTAGGCGCTGCCGAGAAACGACTTGACTATTACCATGACTAGCCTGTCCCGTTGTGCTTTTCAAACACGTGGAGGTTCCTGTGTCCGGAACGGTTATGAATATATCGAACGCGCGTAAGGCGTTTGGCGGCAATGAGGTGCTCAAGGATATCTCGCTTGAGGTGAAGCGTGGCGAGGTCGTGGCGATTATCGGACCTTCGGGTGGCGGCAAGTCCACGCTGTTGCGGTGCGCCACGCTGCTCGAGACACTCGACGGAGGCTCGCTCTCGTTTGGTGACCTTGCCGTTGCGACGGATGCGGGTTCGGGCGCGGTCTATGCGAAGGGCGATGTGCCCAAGCGGGCGCGCTCGCGGTTTGGTCTGGTGTTTCAGAACTACAATCTGTTCCCGCACTATACCGTGATGAAAAACATCACCGACGCTCCGATTCGCGTGCTTAAGCGCCCGCGCGAGCAGGCAGAGGCCCGCGCACATGAGCTTATTGAACAGATGGGGCTTACGGGTAACGAGAACAAGGTGCCCTGCGAGCTTTCGGGCGGTCAGCAGCAACGCGTAAGTATTGCCCGCGCCCTGGCGCTCGACCCGGAAATCTTGTTCTTTGACGAGCCGACCTCGGCGCTCGATCCCGAGCTGACGGCCGAGGTTCTGCGCGTCATCAAGGATCTTGCCGCGCAGAATATGACGATGGTGATCGTGACGCACGCAATGCAGTTTGCGCGCGACGTTGCCGACCGCGTGGTCTTTATGGACGGCGGCCGTATTGTCGAGGAGGGGCCTGCCGATCAGGTTATCGGCCATCCGCACGAGCAGCGCACGCGTGAGTTCTTGAGCCGTATCGAGGGGTAGGCTCAGGAATTTACTCAACTATTAATTGAGGCGAAGCCGCCGCAGGTCTTACGGTCTGTGGCGGCTTTTTGTTTGCATCGACGGGGTTCAATAATCGCCTCACAAGCTTGTCTCTTCCTCTCGCCGCCTGTATTCATACGTGCGCCGAAAGATATGCATGGACAGGCGACTGCAAGGGTAGAGTGGTGGCATAGGACATTTGGAGGGTGAGTCGGCTCGGCTGCCGACCATGCTGCTCCCGGGACGGCATCGACCGCGAACTCTCCCCGTTGGCGTCGCGCATCGCGCGCGACCCTGCAAGGAGGTCATCATGGGTGCTCCCAAGACCGGCAACGTAAGGAACGTGGTGCTCGTAGGCCAAGGCGGGGTGGGCAAGACTTCACTCGCCGAGGCCATGCTCCACCTTTCCGGTAAGACCGCCCGCCTGGGCGGCCACGACGGCACCAAGCCCACGCTCGACTATGACCCCGAAGAGGTCAAGCGTTCATTTTCCATCTCGACGACCATTGCGCCGATCGATTGGAAGGGCGCCCGCATCAACGTGCTCGATGCCCCGTGCTACCCCGATTTTATCGGCGACGCCTTTGCCGCGATGAGCGTCTGCGAGACGGCGCTGTTTGTGGTCGACGCCGAGGCCGGCCCGCAGCCGACGACGGTTAAGCTTTGGTACGCCGCCGAGGACCTGCGCCTGGCGCGCGCGGTGTTCGTAAACCGCCTGTCGCGTCCCGAGGCCAGCTTTACGACCACAATGAACCTGCTGCAGGAGCGCTTTGGCACGCGCCTAGGCGCCGTGACCCTCCCCTGGGGCGAGGGCGAGGACTTTGACGGCATTATCGACCTGGTGCGCATGAAGGCGCGCCATTGCAACGGCACCGAAGCCGTAGAGTCGGAGATTCCCGAGGAGTATCGTGCCCAGGCTGAGGAAGCCCATGACCATCTGTGCGAGTTGGTGGCCGAGGCCGACGATGAGCTGATGATGAAGTACCTGGAAGGCGAGGAGACGCTGACGCAGGAGGAGCTTGAGGGCCTGTTGTCCAAGGCGATCGCCGAGCGCATCTTTGTGCCGGTCTTTGCGGGCGATTGCATTAAGGAGCAGGGCGTCAACTCGCTGATGGACGACATCGCCACGTACTTCCCGGCGCCGACTGACTACGGCGAGATGCCGCTCATCGACGGCGACTCGCTCAAGATCTCGAGTGACGATGACCGCCCGGTGGCCTTTGTGTTTAAGACCCTGGCCGATCCACAGCAGGGTCGCATCAGCTTTATCAAGGTGCTGACGGGTACGCTTGAGCCGGGCCTTGAGCTGATCAATGCGCGCACGCGCAAGAGCGACCGTCTGGCTCACCTGTATGTGATGTGCGGCCGCGACATGACCGAGGTCGGCCACGCCTATGCCGGCGACATCATCGTGGCGCCCAAGCTGGCGGCCGAGACGGGCGATACGCTCTCGATTACCGGCAAGGTCGAGGCGGCGGCGTTCAAGTTCCCCAACTCGCAGTACCGCATTGCCATCGAGGCCGAGAACCGCGGCGACGAGGAGAAGCTCTATACGTTTATCGAGAAAGCCTGCAAGGCCGATCCGACTATGAGCATCGACCGCGACGAGGAGACCGGCCAGACCATTATCTCCGCCGTTGGTGAGGCGCAGGTTTCGGTGCTGCTCAACCGTTTGGAGGATCGCACCAAGGTCGTGGCCAAAAGCGTGCCGATCCGCATTCCGTATCGCGAGACCATCCGCCGCACGGCAAGCGCCCAGGGTCGCCACAAGAAGCAGACCGGCGGCGCCGGTCAATACGGCGACTGCTGGCTGCGCGTGGAGCCGCTCATTGGGCCCGACGGCACGAGCGACGGCTATGAGTTTGTTGACGAGGTCGTGGGTGGCCGCATCCCGCGCTCGCTCATCCCCGCCGTGGACAAGGGCGTCCAGGAGACCATGAAGGACGGCATCATTGCCGGCTACCCGCTCACGGGCATTCGCGTCGCGGTGTATGACGGCTCGTATCACAGCGTCGACTCCAACGAGATGGCGTTCCGCGCGGCGGCTCGCATCGGCCTGCGCAAGGCATGTGCCGATGCCGACCCGGTGGTGCTAGAGCCCATCGAGGAAATCACGGTGACTATCCCCGAGAGCTACGCGGGCGCCGTGATGGGCGACATCTCGGCCTCGCGCGGTCGCGTGACGGGCATGGAGACCGATGAGCGTGGCGATACCGTGGTCATCGCCCAGGCGCCGCTGGCAGAGCTGACGGATTACTCGACGCGCCTGCGCTCTATCACGCGCGGCACGGGCGACTTTACCATGAAGCCCGCTGGCTATGAGCAGGTGCCTTATGACGTTCAGGCCAAGCTAGTCGAGCGCTATGAAGAGGGCCGCGCCAAGTAACGTGTGGTTTTGCCTGCAATGTAGGTGCTGACGAAAAGGCCGTCCTGGGTAACCGGGGCGGCCTTATTTGATTCCTTGGGGACGGAGGAAAACGGATCTTTTTTTGGGTTACGGGCGGCGCGGTCGGCACTAGTCTCCGGATGCCTGGTTGCGGCCGGTGGCGTAGTCGATCTGCACGTGCGGCTGCAGGTTGTAGCAGTACACGTGGAAGCACAGGGTCTTGCCGTGGTCCTCGATCGATTGTGCCTCCAGGCGAACGCCGCGACAGACGAGTTCCTCTTCGTTGTACATGGGCGTGACGCGGTAGAGCACATGGTTGCCCGTGTCGCGGATGTAGTCGAGGACCTGCTCTTCAAACGGCAGCATGCCCGTCTCGTTGAGATAGCGCGTGCCGGTGAGGAGATTCTTGCGATTGGCGTTTTCACCGCAGAGCGACCAGGCGATGAGGTGACAGCGGTTGTAGAGGCTCTGGCCTGGAATAAAGTCGTAGCGCTGCTGATGCCATCCGGCGGGGTGGATACGCGAGATGTCGCCGCGCTTGCCCTGTCCGAGCGACTCGGGGCCTACGCAGGCGAGCGCCTTGCGAGTGCGGCCCAGGCTGTCGAGCTTGGAGAATTTCTTAAAGCAGCCCTCTTCGGTGGCACGCTCATACTCGTCGAGCGTGAACGACGGCATGCCCAACGAGTGCGTGCTGTCGGCGCGAAGGGCAACGTAGGGGTTGCCGGCGTAGTCGGGAATGCTGCTGAGATAAACACCGCGGGCGCGGTTGAGGTCGGGGTTTTCGACTTCGTCGATGGGGGTGGCGGCGCTGTTCGTGGAACCGTCGTCACCGATGTTGGTCGCGGTGGATTCGGAGCCATCGCCAGAGTCTTGGCTATTTTGAGAGTCCTCGGAGCTCGCTGTTCCCGATTCAAGCCGGGCAACCAAGTCTGCCTCGTCGTCGGTGCGGCTGGGACTCTCGTTTTGTTTTTCGGCCAGAGCTGCTGCCTGCTCATCGCTTTGCGGCGACAACAGCTTGGGCGCTCCGTCGAGCGACCCTGTGAACAGCGCAAACCCCAGCACAACGGCGGTGCCGATGGAAAGTACTTGCTTGTAGGCGGACTTGCGCGACATTGAGGCTCCTGGCTAGATGGTTGGGAATCTACCAGTCTAGCAGGAGCTAGCAGGGGCCGTTCTATCGAACAAATACTTAAGATTTGTGACAAACGCTACTGATTCATTTGTCCCGCGGTCTAGATCGAGGTGGAGTCGAGCCAGTTGAGCTTGCACTCGAGAATGCGCTGCTCGCCGGGTTCGCTGCTTCCGTCAAGTAGGGCGAGCAGCATCTCGGCTGCTTCGCGACCTTCTTGGTCGACGGGCTCGATGATGGTGGAGACGGTCGGTGTGGTGAGATTAGTCCAGTCTTCGCAGTTGAGTCCCAAAAGGCCGATTTGCTGCGGAAGCAGATGGGCCATTGGCTGGAGGGCCTTGTAGACACGGGGAAGTGCCCACTGATTTTGCACGAAGATAAGGGTTCGCTTGGCAGGATTGAACTTGAATTTAAAGTATTCGGTGAGCTCGTTGATTGACGGCTTGTTGTGATCGATGGGAATCGCTTTGTAGAGCTGCCCGTTCGCTGCCAGCGCTTCGGCATACCCCTGAAAACGCTCCATGCGGGTGCGCATTTCGGTCATGTTGGCGGCAATGGAAAAGAAATCTTCGTAGCCGGCGTCGAGGAGTGCCTGTGTGGCGTTGTACACGCCGTCGTAAAGGTTGGTTTTGATCCAGCTGGTACCTGGGCTATAGATGGCCGCATCGAAAAAGACGACCGGCTTGCCGGCGCGTCTAATGCGGTCATGCACGGCTTTGAAGTTTGCCGTGGGCTGGATGATAAAGCCATCGACGCCCAGCGAGAGCATCTTGTCGACGTACATGAGCTCGGTCTCGGGGTTAAAGTTGCTCGTGCAAACGACCGTCTGGTAGCCCGCGGGGAGCATGACCTGCTCCATGCCATTGAGAACGAGCCCCGCCCATTTGTTGGTGTTATCCAAAATGATGATGGCAATGACGTGGGTTTGCTTGCCGGTGAGCGTCTGCGCTTGGGCGTTGGGAACGTATCCGAGTTCCTTAATGACGCGCGCGATTTTGTTCTGCGTCTTCTCGCTAAGCTTTTCTCGTTTGTCGTTGAGGTAATACGAGACGCTTGCCGTCGAGGTTCCCGCCTCTCGAGCGACGTCTGCGATCGTAACGCGCTGTTTTGCCACAGCGACTCCTTCCGACAGATGAGCATTTTCCAACATGATGACTTTGAGTCTTGGTGAAGGATACGCTTCGGTGAGCGGCTTTTTCCTTTCATATGAGTATGCAACAAATGCGGCATACGGGTGGGGTCGAAATTTGTGACCGGCATGCGCATCTGCCGTCTACCGAGAAAATCAAATACTTCTTGACTTTTGAAATCGAGGGCAAAATCGCAGGATTCATTTTTGGTTAAACGCATAACTAAATCGCATAACCAACGCTCTGACCTGCGCGTTTACCGAAATAAGCTGGCATTAAGAAAAACGAGCACCTATATTGTTCTTGTCGAAAAGACAGCAAGTCCAAACGGCAGGGGATGCTCCGGAGGCCTCCGCAAACGGTGTCTTGCGCACGCAACTCTATGAAAAGAGGGAAGCAATGAAGATCGTAGGCGTTGCCGCCTGTACTGTGGGTATCGCCCACACGTATATGGCCCAGAAGGCGATTCAGGATGAATGCGCCGCCCGTGGCATCGAGTGCAAGGTCGAGGCTCAGGGTGGCCTGGGTATCGAGAATGAGCTCACGCAGGAAGACGTGGACTCCGCCGACCTGGTCCTGGAGTCCGTCGACGTGGGTGTCGAGAACGAGGACCGTTTTGAGCAGAAGATGGCCGAGGGCAAGTTCCTGAAGGTCGGCACCTCGGATGTAATCGCCGATCCGGTAAAGATCATCGACCAGGCCATTGAGATCATCAAGGCGACGGGTGGCGCCGTTGACGCGCCCAAGGCCGAGGCCAAGGCAGAGAAGAAGGCCGTCTCCGCTGCCCCGCAGGCCCCGACACCGGCGTCCAAGCAGTCTATCTTTGCCGATCCTGGCAAGACGCTGCTCAATGCATTCAATACCGGCGTTTCCTATTTTATCCCCATCGTCGTTATCGGCGGCGTGTTTCTTGCCTTCTCGCTGGCATCCGGTACCGCCGGCGCCAACGGCATGGAGGTTACGAACCCGCTGATGGTGAGCCTTAACACCATCGGCATGGCCGGCATCTCCATGATGATCCCGGTGCTTGCGGCATACATCTCCTACTCGATGGCCGGCAAGCCCGCGCTCGCCCCCGGTTTTGTCCTGGGCTACCTGGTCAACAACGCAGTCGTTACCCCTAACGGCAACAGCGTTTCGACCGGCTTCTTGGGCGCCATGATCATGGCGGTCATCTGCGGCTACTTTGTCCGCTGGATGAAGACCTGGAAGGTCAACAACACCATCCAGACCATCATGCCCATCCTGATCATCCCGATTCTGACCTCGCTTGTCCTGGGCATGGCCTATATCTACATCCTGGCCACGCCGCTTGGCTTTGTGATGGACTGGCTCACCGGCGTGCTCGGCAGCCTGCAGGGCGGTTCCGCAGTTGTCCTGGGTCTGGTCATTGGCGTTATGACCGCCTTCGATATGGGTGGCCCCATCAACAAGACCGCCTCGACCTTCACCATGGCCATCATGGCCTCCGGTATCTACGGTCCTAACGGTATGTTCCGCGTCGCCGTCGCCGTTCCCCCGATCGCCTGTGGCCTCGCTGCGCTCATCGCCAAGAACAAGTTCGATGACGCTGACCGCCAGATGGGCATCTCCGCGCTGTTCATGGGCTGCATCGGTATTACCGAGGGCGCTATCCCCTTCGCGGTCAAGGACCTCGGTCACACCCTGCCCGGCATTTGCATCGGCTCTGCCGTGGGTGCGGCACTTGCCGCCTTCCAGGGCATCGACTGCTACGTCCCGCACGGTGGCTTTATCGTCGCCCTTGCCACCAACAACGTCGCGCTGTTCTGCCTAGACATCGTGATTGGCGCCGTGGTCGCCGCTGCAATCCTGATTGCCATGAAGCCCACGCTCGATAAGCAGGCCAAGTAAACCTTTAAGGACTCCGGTTGTGCGGAGGGATGGATTTGACTCCGCACAACCGCCCCTACACAACAAAATCCATCCGTACTGATAGGGCCCACATCTGGGTCCCAGGGAACTTTTGTCAAAAATCCTCTGGAGAAGGAGAACAAAATGTCCAACCTCACCATCCGTCAGGCCGTTCAGGGCATGCTCAAGCTGCAGGATAGCGGCGATCACGCAACCATGGTCGGCATTGGCCCCATGAGCCCCAACCTGATTCAGGCCGTGTTCGAGCTTGCCAAGGACGAGGATTTCCCGCCCATGTTTATCGCCAGCCGCAACCAGGTCGATATGGACGAGATGGGCGCCGGCTACGTCAACGGTTGGGACCAGACGCGCTTTGCCGCCGACATCAAGAAGGTTGCCGACGAGGTGGGTTACACCGGTCCGTACTACCTGTGCCGCGATCACGGCGGTCCGTGGCAGCGCGACGAGGAGCGTAACGCCCACCTGCCCGAGGACGAGGCCATGGAGCTCGCCCGCAAGTCCTTCGTCGCCGACATGGAGGCGGGCTTTGACCTGCTGATGGTCGACCCCACCAAGGACCCCTATCAGATCGGCAAGGTTATTCCGCTCGACGTGGTGCTTCGCCGCACGATCGATCTTATCGACTACCTTGAGCAGTACCGTCGCGAGCATAACCTGCCCGAGGTTGCCTATGAGGTCGGTACCGAGGAGACCAATGGCGGCTTGACCTCTACCGATAAGTACGAGGAGTTCATTTCTCAGCTGCAGCCCGAGCTCGAGAAGCGCGGCTGCCCCATGCCCACCTTTATCGTCGGCCAGACCGGTACGCTCACCCGTTGGACCGAGCAGGTCGGCCATTACAACTTCAAGAATGCCCGCGAGCTCGCCGACATGGCTAAGCGCTACGGCGTGGGCCTGAAGGAGCACAACGCCGACTATCTGGACGACGCGACGCTGCTCGAGCACATCCCGGCACACGTGACCGCCTCCAACGTTGCTCCGCAGTATGGCACCGAGGAGACCCGCGCCTACCTCAAGCTCTGCGCCACCGAGCAGATCCTGGTCGACAACGGTCTGTGCGATGACCCCTCCGACCTGTATCACACCCTGCTGGTCAAGGCTATCAAGACCGAGCGCTGGCGCAAGTGGATGACTGGCGACGACGTCAACCTGCAGGTCGACGACATTCTTGCCGACGATGAGCTCAGCCTGAAGATCCTGGATGTCTCCGGTCACTATGCGTTCAACGATCCCGAGGTCAAGGAGCAGGTCGAGAAGCTCTACCGCAACCTCGCCGCTCAGGACATCGACGGCAAGCGCTTTGTCATCGAGCACATCAAGCGCCCGATCAAGCAGTACGTCGTCGGTCTTAACCTCAAGGGCGTCACGACCCGCATCGAGGCCGCTCTTGCCGAGTAAGTAGCTTTTCCTACGCGACGCCGGGCCTGGGGCATGTCCCAGCTGCAGGCCCGGCACATGGGACAAAGGGGCAGTCCCTTTGTCCCATTCTTTTGAGTTTTAGCTTCCTTTGAAGGGGTTCACCATGAAGTTCTTTATCGATACCGCCAATCTGGACGAGATTGCCGAGGCCAAGAGCTGGGGCTGCCTGGCCGGTGTTACCACCAACCCGTCCCTGTACGCCAAGACCGGCGGCAAGCTTGCCGACTTTGAGCCGCATATGCTCAAGATTGCCGAGCTCTGCGAGGGCCTGCCCGTGTCCGCCGAGTCTACCGCGACCACTGCCGAGGGTATGATCGAGGAGGGCAAGCGCCTTGCCGCCCTCGCCCCCAACATCGTGGTCAAGCTTCCCGTGTGCGAGGCCGGCCTTGCCGCCTGCCGTGCGCTGGCCGATGCTGGCGTGCGCGTCAACATGACGCTCGTCTTCTCGCCGACGCAGGCCCTTATGGCCGCCAACGCCGGTGCTCGCTACATCAGCCCGTTTGTCGGTCGTTTCGACGACATCGCCGAGGACGGTATCTCGCAGCTCGACAACGTCGTGACCTGCATTAAGAACTACGACTGGACGGGCAAGAACGTCGACGACACCGTCGAGATCATCACCGCCTCGGTTCGTACGCCCAACCACGTGACCCAGGCCGCGCTACTCGGTGCCGATATTGCGACCGTGCCCATGGCCGCTCTCAAGAAGTGCCTGCATCATCCGCTGACTGACCAGGGCCTCGCCTCTTTTGAGGCTGACTGGCAGAAGGTCGTCGCTCAGGCTTAACGAGTGGATTGCCCCGGCACCGCGTCATCCGGTGCCGGGGTTGTTCTCAAGAGAGGAATTCGTATGACCAACCAGGAGCTGGCGAAGGTCGCCAATGAGGTCAGGAAGGGTGTCGTGACTGCGGTTCACGCGGCCAAGTCGGGACACCCGGGTGGATCGCTCGGTGCTGCCGACATCATGACGTATCTGTACTTTGAGGAAATGAATATCGATCCTGCCGACCCTCACAAGGCCGATCGCGATCGCTTTGTGCTCTCCAAGGGTCACGCGGCGCCGGGCCTGTATTCGGTGTTGGCAAATCGCGGCTATTTTCCCGTCGAAGAGCTCGAGACGCTCCGCCATATTGGCAGCCGACTGCAGGGCCATCCCAACATGAACGACGCCCTTGGCATCGATATGTCCACCGGATCGCTCGGTCAGGGCATCTCTGCTGCAGTTGGAATGGCGCTTGCCGCTAAGCACTGGGGCGACGGCTACCGTGTCTACACGTTGCTGGGCGACGGTGAGTGCGAGGAAGGCCAGGTGTGGGAGGCGGCCATGTTCGCCGGCAACCATGCACTCGACAATCTTGTTGCCGTCGTCGACCACAACGGCTTGCAGATTGACGGCACGATCGATGAGGTCAACTCGGCCATGCCGCTCGCTGACAAGTTCCGCGCCTTTAAGTGGCATGTGATCGAGCTCGCCGACGGTAACGACATGGCGCAGATTGAGGCGGCTTTCGCTGAGGCTCGTGAGGTGACCGGCGTGCCCGTCGCTATCATCGCCGAGACGGTGAAGGGCAAAGGCGTCTCCTTTATGGAGAACCAGGTTGGCTGGCATGGCAAGGCGCCCAACGATGAACAGTTTGAGCAGGCCATGGCCGAGCTCGCGGCAGCAGGAGAGGAGCTCTAATGGCAGAGGTCAAAAAAGTCGCCACGCGCGTAAGCTACGGCGAGGCGCTCGTCGAGCTGGGCAATGAGCACGATGACTTTGTAGTGCTCGATGCCGACCTGGCTGCCGCTACGCAGACGGGTAAGTTTAAGGCTGCGCACCCTGAGCGCTTCTACGATGCCGGCATTGCCGAGAGCAACTTGATGGGGCTCGCCGCCGGCATTGCGACCACGGGCCACGTCGCCTTTGTGAGCACCTTTGCCATGTTCGCCGCCGGCCGTGCGTACGAACAAGTGCGTAATTCCATTGGCTATCCGCACCTCAACGTCAAAATCGGTGCCACGCATGCGGGTATCTCGGTCGGTGAAGACGGCGCCACGCATCAGTGCTGCGAGGACATCGCGCTCATGCGCACGATCCCGGGTATGACGGTAATCGTTCCCGCCGATGACATCGAGGCTCGCGCTTGCGTGCGCGCCGCCTATGAGTTTGAGGGCCCGGTTTACATGCGCTTCGGCCGCCTGGCAACACCGGTCATCAACGATCACGAGGACTATGAGTTCAAGATTGGTCGCGGCGTGGTCGTGCGCGAGGGGTCCGATGTGACCATCATCGCTTGTGGCCTTATGGTCGCCGAGGCGCTTGAGGCTGCCGAGGCGCTCGCTGCCGATGGTATCGATGCCGAGGTCATCAATATGCACACGATCAAGCCGCTTGATGAGCGCCTGGTGGTTGCCAGCGCCAAGAAGACCGGTCGCGTGGTCACTGCCGAGGAGCATTCGATTATCGGTGGTCTTGGCGAGGCCGTGGCCTCGGTGCTCGCGGAGCAGCATCCGGTGCCGATGCGTCGCGTCGGCGTGCGCGATGTGTATGGCGAGTCCGGCCCTGCGGTCGATTTGCTGCACAAGTACGGTTTGGACGCCGACGGCATCGAAGCTGCGGTCAGGTCCGTGTTGTAAGGAAGGTTTCCATGGGATTTGTATCTGCCAACCAAGTGACAATCGGGTATACCGCCGCCTCGCGCGAGGACGCCCTACATTATTTGTCCGAGCAGGCCATCGAGCTCGGCTTTGCCGATGACGCATCTGCCGTAGAGGCCGCCTTCATTGCTCGCGAGAACGAGGCCGAGACCGGCCTTGTCGCCGGTTTTGCCGTTCCGCATGCCAAAAGCGACGCGATCCACACGCCGGGCGTTGCCGTGCTTAAACTGACCGAGCCCGTTGAATGGCCGAGCTTCGATGGAGTGCCCGTCGATGTTGCGCTCGCGCTGTACGTGCCCGCCGGCGAGGCCGGAACTACGCACCTGCGTCTGCTCTCCAAGGCTGCCGTGATGCTGATGGACGCCGGCTTCCGTGACAAGGTGCGCGCGAGCACCGATCCCGTTGAGATTGCGGAGCTCATCAATAGCGGACTCGAAGACTAGAACGGTCATCCCGTTCAATCAATTGATCCTTCTCCAAGGAAAAGGGCCGCGACGCCGTATGGGTGTCACGGCCCTATTTGCGTTTCCCCAGATAAAACCTGCCAAAATAAACCTGTCCCTTTTTGGCAGGCTAATCGTGAGTTATTTCACCGCAACTTAGGGCACGGTTAGGAAGTGTGCACCTTAAAGAGTGGAGCCCTTGATTAGAGAGATTGCGCTCGTCTCTCTAAATGTCTCTCTAAAGAGAAAGCCAGTTAAAGAGATAACCTTAGGCAATCTAGCAGTGAATTTGATGCATCTCTCTAAATGTCTCTCTAAAACAAGGCGCTTATCTCTCTAAAGTTAGAGAGATAAGCGCCTTGTTTTAGAGAGACGGAATGCCAAAATTCGTCCGTCCGTTACCATCTGCCAAAAATGGCGGATAAAGGACTCATCGAAGTAATGGGTTCATCGACAAGCCGTAACCGCCGATATCGGAAGAAGTAGATGCAGCCGGGTCGCCTCTCTAGTGTCTCTCGAGGCCAGATGGGTGCTGGAGGGGCGATTGTCTCGCGATATTTCCCCAGATAAAACCTGTCAAAATAAACCTGTCCCTTATTGGCAGGTCAGTTAACGCAGTGCAGGTTGAGCATATGCGAGCGAGCGGGCTCCGGGTGCGGTAAGGTGACGTGAAACAAGCGGGCGCTGACCTTTTGGTCGCGCCCGTGAAGTTGAATGTCAGATTGCCGTGCCCGGGGCCCGCGCAGCGCCGAGCAGTTACGCCGTTTGTAAAACGGCGTAACCTAAAGGTTCATGTTGCCGTGGATGTAGGGGGTGACCTCGGGGGAGATATGGTCGCAGCCCAGCTCGCTCAGCGCGGACTCGATAACGGCGGGCAGCGGGGTCTTGCCCTTGTCGTCGACGGCGGCACCGCCGAGGGCGGCAATCTTGGCGACATCTGCGGGTGCGGCCTCGATATGCATGCAGCCGCCGACCAAGCGCGCGCGTACCTGTGCCAGATTAAGATCGTGCAGGTAATCCTCGCAGGCGCGAATCAGGGAGACCTTCTCGCGCGTAAGCTCCTCGCCCGTGGGGACGCGCGTGGCAAGGCAGGCTCCCGCCGGCAGGTTCCAAACGGGATAGCCCCATGCGCGCAGCAGCTCGCGCTCTTCGTCCTTGGTAAAGCCGACCTCCATAAGGGGTGAGCGTACGCCGAGCTCTTCTGCCGCACGCATGCCGGGGCGGTAGTCACCGCGATCGCTTGCATTGCTGCCATCGATGACGGTGGGAAAGCCGAGCGACTTGGCGTGGTTGACGATGGCGGTAAAGCCGGCGTGCTTGCAGTGGTAGCAGCGATTGGCATCGTTGCAGGCTACTTGGGGGAGCTGCAGCTGATCAACCGAAAGATTGAGCACGGGGAGCTTAAAATGCGCCCCTTCATTGGCTTGTCCATCAACGGACCGCTCAAACGAGGCCTGTTCGGGCGTGCCGATGAGCGGCGTGGTGAGATGGACGAGGAGGGTATTGGTAGGCATGATGCGGGCGCATACGGCGGCCAAAAAGCTGCTGTCAACGCCGCCGGAAAACCCGATAGCCACGCGCCCGTATGCCAAAAGCAGCTGCTCGAGCGCCGATAGCTTGTCTTGAAGCTCCTCTGCGGGTGCCGTGGTGTCTAAAATCATGAAACGTTCCTTATCGTTGAGTACTCGGTCGAAAACTATAATCCTAATGCGTTACTTGCCATAAGACTTCTATCTATGTAATGAAAGTGCAATATGCTATATACGTTATATACGTTATATACAAGTTTGTAAGTGCGGTAGAGTGGTAGTAACACAATCCGGTGAGGGGGGCCGATATGATCAAGGCTGTTATTTTTGACATGGACGGAACGCTGGTCGACACCGAGCGTTTGGGGATTAAGGCCTGGAAGGCAGGCGCCGCTGAGCTGGGGCTCGCGATTGATGATGCGCTGATCCATCAGTTTATCGGCCGCACGCTGCCCGATGTTATGGACATCCTTGATAGGCATTACGGCAGCCATGAAACCACCGAGGCGATCTATCGTCGCCACAAGGAGATTCGCGACGAGATGGTCAAGACCGAGCTTGAGCTTAAGGCCGGCGCCGCCGAGTGCCTAGACGAGCTGCTGGCTGCGGGCTATCACGTGGGTCTAGCGACGTCGTCGCGCCTCGTTACGGCCGAGCGCAACCTTAAGATGGTCGGTCTTTTTGACAAGTTTGAAACGGTAACGTGTGGCGAGGACGTCGTGCACGGCAAGCCCGACCCCGAGATGTATCTGCTTGCCTGCGAGCGTGCGGGCTTTGCCCCCGAGGAGTGCGCCGTGGTCGAGGATTCGCGCAACGGCTGCGTCTCGGGCATTACGGCTGGCTGCCACGTCTTTGCCGTCCCCGATATTGTGCCGTTGCCGCAGGATGTGGTGGATGGTTGCGAGGCCGTGCTCGATACGCTGTTCGACCTGACGGCGGCGGTCAAGGCCGTGCGCTAGAAAATTGCGGCGTTGAAACGAGCGATTGCTCACGTTTGCGCTTAAACAAAAGGGGTCCGGCAATGGTCGGGCCTCTTTTGCTTGAGCGGCGACTTAGCATACTTGCGGGCGTGCTATAGATACGCGCCTAGGTTGATGGCCGTGGCGTCGGTCTGGCTGCTTGCCTGCGTGCTGGCGCGTTCCAGCAGGAACGGCCGCACGAGTTCTTGGCGGTTGATGTCCTCGATGGCCGTGACCGCGGTGACGGTGCGCGCGGCAGAGCTGACGTGGATATGCTTGGTCTTTGTCGGGACCTTGTTCTCGATTTGCTCCATGAGCAATTGAACGCCCTTGCGGCCAATCTCGTAGCCCGGGGGCGCTACCGTAGTGAGCGGGACCGATCCGCTCCAAGCGAGTGGGTTGCCATCGCAGCCTGCTACGCGTACTTGCCCGGGGACAGAGATGCCCTTGTCGACCAGTGCCGAAACGACACCCGAGGCCAACACGTCGGTCAGGCCGACGACAAAATCGGGACGTTCGTCCGCGGGACGCTCGGCGATTTGGTTGCCGATACCATAGCCGTCGGCTGCCGTGTTCCACTCGCCGGCGTCGATGACTTCGATCTTGATATCGGGGTGCAGGGCGAGCGCCTTATGAATGCCAAGGACGCGCAGGGTGAGTTGCATAAATGCTGCTCTACCTACAACGGTGATATGGCGTGCACCGCGGGCGATGGCAAGTTCGGCAATGATGCGACCCTGGGCCTCGTTGTCGGCTGCTACGTAGTAGCCGGGCTCGGAGCAATGGATGTCCAGATGGACGATCGGCACGGGCATCTTGGTCATGGCGGGGTGCCAGTCGGGGGACGCCATGGGCTGAACCATGACGCCGGACATCTGGGTGCCCATAAAGTAGCGCAGGTAATGGTCTTCGAGAATGTCGTCGTTATCGGCGTTGGCGATGAGCAAGTCGTAGCCGTGCTTGCGGGCCTCGTTGTGGGCGCCGCTGGCGATTTGGAGCGAAAAGCCGTGATCGAGACGGGGGAGCACCAGGCCAAAGGACTTGGTGGCGCCGCCCGCGAGCTGACGGGCGCTTTGGTTGGGCAGGTAGCCAAGGCGATTGATGGTCTCGTTGATGAGCTTGAGGGTCTCGGGGCGCAGCTTTTCGGAGTGGTTGAGCGCGTTGGAAACCGTGCCCAACGAAACCCCGGCCTCGCGCGCGACGTCGCTGATTTTTACCTTTGCCATAGCGGCCCCTTTGATGCGTTTCAAGTACAAGCCAGATTGTAGCATCCCAAACCTACCAAAAAGGGACAGGTTTATTTTGGCAGGTTTTATCTGGGGAAACGCCGTTGCCAGCGCGACCACCACGAAGGGGGCAGGTACCTTTGTGGTGGTTTGGACCGGCTGGACGTGTGTGCATCGAGTGGTATCTAAGTTGAGATACCACTTCTGGTATATCAGCTTGCGTTTGCGTGAGTACAATACTCGAACGTTATACGTCTCAGCGCCCCTTGTGCGTGGACGTCTTGCAGTCACGCGAACGAAGGGATTTATCTTATGTGCGGAATCGTCGGCTACACCGGCTCTGATATTGCAAAGAACATCCTGGTCACAGGCCTCAAGCGTATGGAGTATCGCGGCTATGACTCTTCGGGCGTCGCGCTCGAGGTGGGCGAGGGCGCCGCGGCACACCTCGACGTCATCCGCCGCGTGGGCAAGGTCGCGGGCCTGGAGAGCGAGCTTTCCAACATCGACAGCGACGCTACCTGCGGTATCGGCCACACCCGTTGGGCCACCCACGGCAAGCCCTCCGTCGTTAACGCCCATCCCCACACCAGCTGCGACGGTCGTATCGCCATCGTCCACAACGGCATCATCGAGAACTTCGCCGAGCTGCGCGAAGAGCTGGAGGGCCGCGGCCACCACTTTAAGAGCGAGACCGATACCGAGGTCTTCGCGCATCTGGTCGAAGAGGCTTATGCCGAGACGCACGACCTGATGGCCTCCGTGCGCGAGGCTTGCACCCACGTGGTCGGTGCCTATGGTCTGGCCGCCGTGTGCGCTGACGAGCCCGGCGTGATCGCCGTGGCCCGCAAGGATTCCCCGATCGTGGTCGGCGCGGGCGAGACCGGCGCCTACGTTGCCTCTGACGTCATTGCGCTCATCGATGCCACCCGCGATGTCGTGGTGCTCGAAGACGGTCAGTTTGCCAAGCTCACGCCCGCAGGCGTCGAGTACACCGACGAGGCCGGCAACGTTATCGAGCCCAAGGTCACCCACATCGACTGGGACCTGGACATGGCAGAAAAGGGCGGTTATCCCGACTTTATGCTCAAGGAAATCCACGAGCAGCCGCGCGTCGTGCGCGACACGCTGGTTGGTCGTATGACGCCGGCCGGCGAGCTCGACATCGACGAGCTGGGCCTTTCGCTCGAGGAGCTCAACGACATCGACCGCGTCTACGTGATCGCTTGCGGCACCAGCTATCACGCTGGCCTCATTGCCAAGAATCTCATCGAGGGCTGGGCTCGCATTCCCACCGAGGTTGAGGCGGCCAGCGAGTTCCGTTACCGCAATCCCATCATCACGCCGACGACGCTCGTCGTTGCCGTGTCCCAGTCGGGCGAGACGGCCGATACCCTTGCCGCCATTCGCGATGCGCGCATCAAGGGTGCCAAGGTCTTCGGCATCACCAACGTGGTGGGCAGCCCCGTGGCGCGTGAGAGCGACGGCGTCATCTACACCAAGGCCAACAAGGAGATCGCGGTCGCCTCGACCAAGAGCTTCATCGGCCAGGTCGTGAGCCTTACGCTTTTGGCCCTGCTGCTGGCGCAGGTCAAGTACCGCTTGACCACCAAGCAGGCGCGCATGCTGTTCCGCGAGCTTTCCGATACGGCCGAGCAGATCCAGTGGATTTTGGATACCCAGACCGAGTCCGTGCATGAGGCCGCCCTGCTGTGCAAGGACGCGCAGTCGGCGCTGTTCGTGGGTCGCGGCATGGGTGCCGCTATTTCCTACGAGGGCGCGCTCAAGCTCAAAGAGGTCAGCTACCTGCACGCCGAGGCCTACGCCGCCGGCGAGATGAAGCACGGCCCCATTGCCCTGATCGACCCGGGCTTCCCTGTCATCGCCGTGGCCACCAAGAGCGCCACCTACGATAAGACCGTGTCGAACCTCATGGAGTGCAAGGCACGCGGTGCCAAGGTCATCGTGGTTGCCACCGAGGGCGACGAGGAGATCAACAAGATCGCCGACTGCATCATCCGCGTGCCGGCAGTCCGCGACGTGTTCAGCCCCATCACGGCGAGCGTCCCGCTGCAGCTGCTCGCCCGCGAGGTCGCCATCCTGCGTGGCTGCGACGTCGACCAGCCCCGCAACCTGGCCAAGAGCGTCACGGTAGAGTAGTTGGTTCCGCCGTTCTAGCGACTAAGGCTCGGCTCCGCATCAAGACGGAGCCGAGCCTTTTTTGCATTTGACCAGATAAAACCTGCCAAAATGAACCTGTCCCTTTTTGGCAGGTTAGCGGAGCTTGCTGGTCTCGAAGTACTCGGGGAACTGGTCCAGAACCTCGGTCTGGTTGCGGAACATCATATGCAGGTGCTTGCTGACCAAAAAGCTCGCTTCGATGGGGTCGCGACCGGCGATAGCGCGGCGAATCTGCTTGTGTTCGTTCACGATGTCCTGATTGTCGAGAACCTGCGTGGCAGCGCGCAGCCAGCGGAAGCGCTCCAGGTCGGCATTGGTCTCTTCGAGCCACGACCACACGGTGCTGCGACATGCGATGCTAAAAATCATGTGATGCATGAGGTTGTCGCTCAAAAAGAAGCCGATGCGATCCTCTTCGGCCATGGCCTTTTCCTGCAGCGCGATGGCGCGGTCGAGCTGCTCGATGCCGGCCGACGTGGCGCGCGCACAGCATTCCACGATCACCTGCTTTTCCAGATGTTCGCGGATGTAACAGGCACTCTCGGCAAGGGTGAGGTTGATGGGTGAGACGTAGGTGCCGCTCTGGGGCACGGTGCGCACCAGGCCTTCCTGCGCCAAGCGAACCAAAGCCTCGCGCACGGGCGTGCGACCCATATCCAGGTCGTCGCAAAGTTGCTTGACGCCCAGCTTTTCGCCCGGCTTGTAGTCCAGGTAGACGATTTTGCGTCGAATGGTGTGGTAGGACTGGTCCTGTAGGCTCGTTTCCTGCTCGCCGACGTGCATCGATTCTTCCATAGCGCCTCGCAACTGTTCTATCAAACTCATATGTCAGTTGTTAATTATGCCGCGAATCAGCTCTCCGCGGTGGGTAATTCGGCTGTTGCCTGAGAACTATTGCGGCATCTTAGTCTGTGTTTGCGCAAGGCTGCGCTCAATGTTGCCGTATCATAAGCCGTCGCAAACGTGAAATAGAAAGAAGGAATCCCATATGCAACTGGCAAATATCGTACGCGAGCGCTGGAAGGGCGTCTTGTTCTGCCTGATCATCGCTATCCCCGCGACGTTGCTCGGCAAACAGATTGAGGTGGTCGGCGGTCCGGTATTTGCCATCCTCTTTGGCATGGTCCTGGCGCTCGTCTTTCCCAAGAATCGTCGCGAACAGCTCGCCGCCGGCGTTACCTATACGTCCAAAAAAGTCTTGCAGTACGCGGTTATCCTGCTTGGCTTTGGTATGAACCTCTCCCAGATCCTGTCCAAGGGCGCCCAGTCGCTGCCCATTATCGTGGCGACAATCTCGACCTCGCTTGTCATCGCCTTTGTGCTCTGCCGCGTCATGAACGTGCCGAGCAAGATCGCGACGCTTGTGGGTGTGGGTTCGTCGATTTGCGGCGGTTCTGCCATCGCCGCGACCGCACCCGTCATCGATGCCGACGATCGCGAGATTGCCCAGGCTATTTCGGTCATCTTCCTGTTTAACGTTATCGCGGCGCTCGTGTTTCCAACGCTCGGCGGCATGCTCGGTCTGACCAACGAGGGCTTTGGCCTGTTTGCCGGCACCGCCATCAACGACACCTCGTCCGTAACGGCTGCGGCGAGCGCCTGGGACAGTATGCATCCCGGCGCCAATGTGCTCGAGAGCGCCACGGTGGTCAAGCTCACTAGGACGCTGGCCATTATTCCCATTACGTTGGTTCTCGCATGCTGGCAGATGCATCTGGCACGCAAGGCCGGCGGCGACGCCAAAAGCACGTTCTCGCTTAAACGCGCGTTTCCCATGTTTGTGCTGTTCTTTGTGCTGGCGAGCGTAATCACCACGGTGCTTCAGCTTCCCGCGTTCATTACGGCGCCCATCAAGGAGCTGTCGAAGTTCTTTATTGTGATGGCCATGGCGGCTATTGGCTTTAATACCGATATCGTCGAGCTGGTCAAAAAGGGCGGCAAGCCCATCGCATTGGGCTTTTGCTGCTGGATTGGCATTGCGTGCATGAGTTTGGGAATGCAGCACGTGCTGGGAATCTGGTAGAGAAATAGCTTGTTTGCGTGCTGCGTGCTGGTTGCTGGTGAGCGCAAGCCTGCGGTGGAGCGATAGGAGCTCTTGCGGGTATGGCTTGTCCGCAGGTTTATAAGTCCCGAAGAGCTCTTATCGCCCCGCCAGGATGGCGATGCGGGGCAACACCTATACTCGCAGGACGGCGCTTTCTGCCCTATAGTGTTTGGTGAGCAATATCGTTCAATTTTGAAACACTCGGTCGTGCGACCGGCGGCGGTTGCACGTCGCTGCGGACAGGGGCAAATCATGGATAGCGATGCCAAGCTGAATATCTTGACCGAGGCCCTGGCTGCTGCCGGGGCCTCGGCATTGGCAATCGATGCGCGTGGGGACGTCGCGATCTCGACCATGAATGACGCGGCACTTGAGCGGGATGTGGCGGCTTTTGTCGCTGAGCGTCTCGACCGTATAGGAGACGGCGCGCGTCTGGTTATGGGGCGTGCGGGTACGCGCCTGAGCCTGACCGTTCGCCCCACCGACAAAGAGGGCGGGGGCCTTTGGGTCGTCGTGGTCCGCGAGGTGCGCGGCGCTGCGGCGCATGCGGGCATCGAGTGGCTCAACGCCGATGAAGTTGAGGCCCGCTACGAATCGAGCGCGTACGGCATCGTTGAGGGGGCGGCCTCGGTGGCTGCGCCGGTTGCAGAGAGTTACGCGCGCGGCGTGCCCCTTATGCTCGAGGGCGAGCTGGGAGCGGGTCAGGTCGAGATCGCCAAGCGCCTCTATCTGGACGGTCCTTTTGCCGATCAGCCCTTTGTTTCCGTCGCGCTCGATGAACTCACCGATCGCGGTTGGCGCCATGTGCTCAAAAGCTCCGAATCGCCGCTGTTCCAAACGGGGCTGACCCTTTGCATTGAGGGCTGGAACGCAGTTGGCCCCCAGCGCCTCCGCGAGCTGGTCTCCACGATGGCCGACACCGCGTTGGCGACGCGCTGCCATGTGGTGCTGACGGCGAATGACATGCCGGGCGGCGGCGAAAGTGATCAAGCCGCCTTTGTGACCGAGCGCTTCGCCTGTGCGGTGAGCGTGGCGCCGGCAATCGCCGAGCAGGGGGCCGCGTCGACGAAGGTTGCGCGCTATTTGGAATATCTCGCTGATGCATTTGGGACGGCAGCGCCCACGCTGTCTGCCGCGGCGACGAAGACACTCGATGCTTACCGCTGGCCGCGCAATTATCTGCAGCTCCGCGAGGTCTCGGAACGACTGTATATATTGGTGGGGGCGGGCACGGTGGACCGCGCTGCGGCGGAGGAAGTGCTCGCCCAAGAGGACGTGATTAAGACCGCAACCTTTGGTGCCCCGACACTCGAAAGTGACCTGTATATCCTGCGACCGTTGGCCGATACCGAGCGAGATATCGCGCATCTGGTTGTAGACCATCTCCACGGCAACCGAACCCGTGCGGCGGAGGTGCTGGGCATAAGCCGTACAACGCTGTGGCGCTTGCTGAAGGACGATGACCGTTGAGCGAGGCGCCCGTGACCGCGCGCGACGCGTGTGCTACAGTCCAAAGCGTTATTGTTTCGATTTGGTTACGGCGTGCGAGGGCATATGGCTGAGACTTCAAAACCGAGCCGCAGAAGGCGGAGTGCCGCGCCGGTCAACCGACGCACGACATCGGTGACGTGGGGTAAACACGCCTCGGGGTTTGATGGCTCGTTCAAGCGCGCTAAATACGGGTATCCTTCGGCAAGCGCCCGCTTGGCAATGCAGGCAGAGTCCTCACTGTGGGGCCGCAAACGCGTGGTGGGCTCAAAGCTCAAGCACGACGGAACGCTCGGTTATATTAGCCGCGGGGCGGCTCGCCGCAGCGGACTCAATCCGGCTGGTTGGCACCGTTATGTTCCGATCGCGGTCGTCGTTGCAGTGATCGTCATCGCACTCGCTGCGCTTGGCTACGCCGGCGGTGGCGCCAACTTGGATGCAGTGTTTAAATCGCCCGAGCTCGCGCATGCAGGCACAGAAGTTGTCGAGGGCGCTCAGACCCAGACGGGCGTCGCACCCCAGCGCGGCATCGTTGCGGCGGCCTCCACCATCGCCGATGCTCAAAAGGACGAAGACAAGCAAGGCGACGACGCCGAAACGGCCCAAGCAAATGAAACGGCAACAACTCCATCGGCGGGATAAGTTGCGAGTGGGGCAGCTAAAATAGCCCCGTCCCAAATTAGCCACCCCCGCTGACGCTCCTGGGTTACCTTACGTAGATGATGTTGTCGCGGCGCGGCTTTGCCTCGGGTAGCGTGTCCTCGGCGTAGCCAAGAATGCAGTTACCGACACCGCGCAGGCTGCCGTCGGCGGGCAGGCCCCAGCTGGCCAGCAGCTCCAGGCCCTCGGGCGAGTCAAAGACCTCATGCGCGCGGTGAATCCAGCACGAATCGACACCCAGTGCATAGGCGGCGTTGAGCAAGTTGCCCATGGCGAGCGAGCCGTCTTCCAGATGTGTGGGCACGCTGCGGTCAACCAGCACCGCCACAACGGTCTTGGCGCCATAGAAGGGGTCGCTGTTGCTGTCCATGACCTGGGCGTTGAGCTGTGAGAGACGCTCGACGGTCGCGGGGTCGGTGACGGCGACAAACGTCACCGGCTGGCGGCCCATGCCGCTCGGTGCATATTGGCCGGCTTCGATAATACGTGCAAGCTTTTCAGCCTCGACGGGACGATTGCTGTATTTGCGGCAGCTGCGGCGGTGAATGAGTGCTTCGATAGTCTCCATGGTGTCTCCTTGCGGTGGCGTTGCAGATGCCCCGTTCATACCCGTCGGGCTCAAACGATAGACGGTCAATTGCCCGGCCAAAAGGATAGATTCCAATTGGCAAAGTAGGTTTGCATAAAAGTACCTTCAGAATGTGACAAACCAATGGGATGGTTAAACGTTTTATCCCGTCTACCCTGCGGTTTTTTACCACTTGCCTAAATGACGAACGCATAACCTCTGATAAAGGTTTTACTAAAGGAGTACCAACGTTTATCAATGCGCCGTGGTGGCGCCGGGCCAGGAGGTAACATCATGTTCCAGGCTGGAGATGTCGTCGAGACCGATTTCGAAGGATTTCTGAAGCTGCTGCGTTCCAAGACGCGCGCTTTCGTGTCGATCAACGATCACGAGTACTACATCACACACACCGATGGCTATTGGCGCGTTCAGGATTGCGAGGCCCTCAACGACAAGGGCCACTTTACTGACTGCTCCGAGCTGGTCAACACGGTCTGCGAGGTCGTCGAGCTGCCGTGGATTGCCGGCAAGAGCCTGCATGACAGCTTCTCGGGCGCTACGGTCTATGAGGCCGTCGCCGCCTAGCAGCAAATAATCGATTTCCTCTCATGACCGCCGGCGCTGCCCCCGCGCCGGCGGTCTTTTTTGTCGATATGTTGTATAGCCTGTGCGCTGCGAACGAAGCCCTTGACGATAGTCAAAACTCGGACTAATCTGAAACTTCAATTAGTCAAAATTCGGACTATCGAATGGTGGGAGAGATGGATAGCGCGGTTACGTCGGTCGATTTTGACCGAATGCTCAACGGGCTCGACCGTATTTATTCAGAGTTCGCGCGTGCCTGCGGCCTTTCGGATTGCGCCTATTGGATGCTCGTCGATATCAGCACGGCGGACGAAGACGTTGCCGTGAGCCAACTCACGAGCGAATGGTTCTATAGCAAGCAGACCATTAACTCGGCAATTAAAACCCTGACGGCGCGAGGGCTCGCGACGCTGGAATTTGCCGAAGGCAGCCGCAAGAATAAGGTCGTTTGTTTGACCGATGAGGGCCGGCGGTTCGCCGAGCACTATGCGTTGCCGGCGGTTAAAGCCGAGCAGCGTGCCTTTGGCGCGCTCGAGCCCTGGGAACAGCGTGAGATTATGCGCCTGGTCGGCAAGTTTTCCCACGTGCTCAACGAGGAGTGCGAGGCGTTTAAACAGCAGATGGCCGCCGAGAGCCAAGTGGAAAAACAAGAAGAGGGGGAGACGTGCGACTCTTAATGAGGTTTATGAGGCCGTATCGCGGGCTGATTGCGGTGACACTGTTTGTGCTGCTGATAGATAACGTCGGCACGCTGCTGGTGCCTACGATGTTGGCGAATATGGTCAATACCGGCATCACGACGGGTGATGTCGACTACATCCTGCGCAACGGCCTGTACATGCTTATCGCGACCGGCATGGCCAGCGGTGGCGCGGTGCTGGGCTGCTATCTTTCGGCCCGCCTGGCGGCCAACGTGGCCTGTGACATCCGCAACGCCGTCTACGACAAGTCACTCGAGCTGTCTGCCAGCGATTTTGAGCGCTTTGGCACCGGATCGATGATCACGCGCTCGCTCAACGACATCAACGTGATTCAGCAGGCGATTCTGCAGACGATTCAGCTGGTGCTGCCGGTGCCGTTCCTGGCGGTGGCGGGCATCATCTTCGCTTGGTTTATCGATCCTGCCATGGGCACGCTTCTGGGCGTAGTCGTTGCAATTGTGCTGGTGACGGCGGTCTTTACGGTTGCCAACGCGGCTCCGATCTTTATGCGCTTGCAGAGCTTTATCGACCGCATGAACGTGGTGCTGCGCGAAAACATCGTGGGCGTGCGCGTCATCCGTGCTTTCAATAAGGAGCGCCACGAGGAGCAGCGCCTGGACGAGGTATTTAGCGATTACGCAGCCAACGCCATCAAGGTTAACCACCTGTTTGTGGGCCTCGACAGCTCAAGCTTCTTTTTGATGAACATCGCCGAGGTGGCGGTGCTGTGGGTGGGCGGCAACCGCGTAGGCGCCCACGCCATGCAGATTGCGAGTATCTCGGCGGTGCTGGAGTATGCAATTCTGATCCTGTTCTTTGTGATGATGGCCCAGATGGTGGTGCTGACGCTTCCGCGTGCTGCCGCGTGCCTGAACCGTGCGCAGCAGGTGTTGGAGATTGAGCCGAGCATCGTCGATGGCGAGCGCACGCTTGATGCGGCCGCGTCCGACTCAAAGGACGGGGCCGATGCGGTCGCCGTGTTCGATCATATGTCGTTTCGCTTTGACGACGCCGACGAGGACACGCTGTGCAATTTGAACTTTACTTGTCGTCGCGGTCAGACGACCGCAATCGTCGGCTCGACGGGTTCGGGCAAGTCGACGGTGGCCAAGCTTCTGCTGCGCTTCCACGATGCCACCAAGGGCGCCATTCGCCTGGACGGCGTCGACCTGCGCGAGCTTTCGCAAGGCGAGATTCGCGGGCGCATTGCCTATGTGCCGCAAAAAGCATGGCTGTTCTCGGGCACCGTGGCAAGTAATCTGCGCTTTGGCAACGAGGACGCGACCGAGGCGGACATGCTTCATGCGCTGCAGGTTGCCCAGAGCACCTTTGTGCTCGATCAGCCGCAGGGGCTCGATACCCCGGTGGCGCAGGGCGGCACGAACTTTTCGGGCGGCCAGCGCCAACGTCTGGCCATCGCCCGCGCGCTCATGAAGCATGCCGATCTATATATCTTCGACGATAGCTTTTCGGCCCTGGACTTTAAGACCGATGCGGCCCTGCGCCATGCGTTGCAAGACGAGACGCGCGACGCCGCGGTGCTCATCATCGCGCAGCGCATCTCGACGATTCTGCACGCCGACCAGATTGTCGTGCTCAAGGATGGCGAGGTCGTGGGCCTGGGCACGCATGACGAGCTTATGGAAACCTGCGAGGTGTATTGCGCCATCGCGGAATCGCAAATGAAGGGAGGTGAGTAGCATGACCGAGGAGCTCAAGAAGCAAGGCGGCGTTGATGACGCCGCTACCGCGGGACTGGTCGAGGAAACGGCTGCCATGGCACCCGAGCTGGATGACGCCGCCAAGGCTGCAGCCGCGCGCGAGGCTCGCCGCCAGGCGCTGTACGAGGAAAACGAGCGCGCCGAGGACGAGCGTGCCCGCGCCGAGGCAGAGCGCATGCGCGACGTGGACGACGAAGACGAGGACGAGACGCCCCGTGATACCTGGGCGACGGTGCGCCGCCTGTGGAGCGAGGCTGCCGGCGACCATTGGCGCTTCTATATCGTGTTCGCGAGCATTGTGTTCTATGTCATCTTTAACACTGCCGCGCCGGCATATAGCGCCCGCGTGATCGATGAGCTGTGGGGCCACATTCAGGTGGCGTTTGCCAACGGAACCACCTTCAACATCACTTGGGAGAACTGCGGCAAGACCATCTTCGTCTACTTTATGATTTGGACCGCCGCCGCCTCGTTCTACGCACTCCAGAGCTTTTTGATGTCGAGCGTTGCCGAACGCCTCAACCTGCGCCTACGCAACCGCATCGCACAAAAGCTCAACCGTCTGCCGCTCGCCTACTTTGACGCGCATCGCCCCGGAGAAGTGGTCAGTCGCGCGACCAACGACTTGGACAAGATGTCCGAGAGTATGCAGCGCGGACTGCTGCAGCTGCTGGTGTCGATCGGCACCGTGGTGGGCGCCGTGAGCGTGATGTTCGTGTTTAGCGTGCCGCTCACGCTCGTCTTTTTGTTCTTTACGGCGTTGTCGCTGCTAGTGACCAAGGTGGTTTCGAGCCGTACGCATGATGTGACGGGCGAGCGTCAGGAGTGGGTGTCCAAAATCACGAGCGCGGTCGAGGAAGGCTATTCGGGTCGTTTGGTGATTCGCGCATTCAACCGCGAGCACCAAAGCTCTTCCGAGGTGCATGAGGCCTCGGGCGAGCTGGCGCGCGTGAGCACCAAGGCCGACTTTATGATCAACGCCGTCGGACCCGCGGTTCGCTTTATTGGTCGCCTGGCGCAGATCGTGATTGCGCTCGTGGGCTGCAGCATGCTGGTTGCCGGTCACATGACCGTCGGCGTGTTCCAGGCGTTCTTCCAGTTTATCTACGAGGCGTCCGAACCCATGACGCAGCTGTCGTTTACCTTTAACTCGCTGCAGAGCGCGCTGGCAAGTGCGGAGCGCGTGTTCGACTTGCTCGATGAGCCCGAGATGGAGGCCGATCCGCAGCCGGATGAGGCCGCCAAGCTTCCGGGTCGCGTTGAGGGCCGCGTCGCCTTTGAGCATGTGCGCTTTGGCTATTCGCCCGACAAGCCGCTTATGCACGACGTGTCGTTTACCGCCGAGCCGGGCCAGAAGATTGCCGTGGTGGGAACCACGGGCGCAGGCAAGACGACGCTCATCAACCTGCTCATGCGCTTCTACGAGATTGACGGCGGGCGTATTACGCTCGACGGCGTGGATACGAGCCGCATGGATCGCGGCGAGCTACGTCAGCAGTTTGGCATGGTGCTGCAGGACGCCTGGCTGTTTGACGGCACGATTGCCGAAAACATCGCCTACGGCTGTCCCGAGGCGACGCGCGACGAGATCGTGGCGGCTGCGCGCGCCGCGCAGGTCGACTTCTTTGTGCGCACCATGCCGCAGGGCTACGACACGCGCGTGGCCAACGATGCCGAGAGCATCAGCCAGGGCCAGCGTCAGCTGCTGACCATCGCACGCGTGCTGCTCAACAACCCGGCGATTCTCATCCTGGACGAGGCGACCTCAAGCGTGGATACGCGTACCGAGCTTGCCATCGGTCGTGCCATGGACGCGCTCATGCGCGGGCGCACGAGCTTTGTGATCGCGCATCGCCTGTCGACGATCGTGGACGCCGACCTGATCTTGGTCATGGACCACGGCAACATTATCGAGCAGGGCACGCATAAGGAGCTGCTCGCAGCCGAGGGTGCCTACGCCGACCTCTATCTGAGCCAGTTCGCCTAAGGTGGCAAGGGGGCAGCCTCTTTGTCACATCGAAAAGAAGGCGCGCCGGGGATGAATTCCCTGGTGCGCCTTTTGCGTTGATGCCGATGCCGATTTGTGTCGCTTGCGTTCTTAGCGTTCGTCCACGAGCTTTGCGACGAGGGCTTTGAGCTCGGCCACCTCTCGCTCGAGTTCCTTGACGCGGCGGGCGTTCTCGGTGATGCCCTGGCGGTTGAGGGCACTCTGCTCGGCGGCGTCATCGGGCATGTACTCGCGATGCTGCTTGGCATCGAAGCTCTCCTCGAACACGCGGCAACCGTTGCGCTTGATGATGCGTCCCGGCACGCCCACGACGGTGCAGTTGTCGGGCACGTCTTTGACGACGACCGAGTTGCCGCCGATCTTGACGTTGTTGCCGATGCGAATGTTGCCGAGCACCTTGGCACCCGTGCCCACGGTGACGTTATCGCCGAGCGTTGGGTGGCGCTTGCCGGTTTCGTTGCCGGTGCCGCCGAGCGTAACGCCCTGGTACAGCACACAGTTGTCGCCCACAATGGTGGTCTCGCCGATGACGACGCCCATGGCATGGTCGATAAAGAAATGCTTGCCGATCTGTGCCGCGGGATGAATCTCGACGCCGGTGATGTGGCGGGTGATTTGCGAGAGCACGCGGGCGAGCGAGCGATGACCGTGCTCCCAGAGCCAGTGCTCGGGCACGTGGTTCCACTTGGCGTGCAGGCCAGGATAGGAAAGGAAGATGACCAGACCGTTTTGCGCGGCGGGATCCTGCGCTTGGACGGTCTTGATGTCCTCGCGAATGGTACTGATAAAGCTCACCGGCCGCCCTCCCTTAGCGCCATGGCAATGCGATTCAATAAAGTATAGCGATTCGCTAGGGATTAGGAAGGACAATCTTGGCGGCATTGCGCAACAGGTGTCAGTTATGCAAACTTGCTGGTAATGGAGTCATGCTTTTGTGGGGTTGCGCACGAGGGGGCGCCGCAACCGTATACTGGTCAACTTGGACGTATCCGCGCCCACAACTGAGAGGTTTTACTTCATGGGTTTCATCAATTTTATCGCCGAGCTGCTTAAGGATCCGCGCACCGCGATTGCCAGCTGGATCGCCGCCGGCCCGCTCATGGCCTACGGCTGCGTGTTCCTGATCATCTTTATCGAGACGGGCGTTGTTTTCTTCCCGTTCCTTCCTGGCGATTCACTGCTGTTTGCTTCGGGCTTCTTTGCCCACAACGGTGGCTTTAACATCGTGGCACTGCTGGCCGTCGCATGGGCTGCTGCCATCCTGGGTGACCAGTGCAACTTTATGATCGGCCACTTCTTTGGCCGCAAGATCATCGCCTCGGGCAAGGTAAAGGCCATGACGCCCGAGCGCATCAAAAAGTCCGAGGAATTCTTGGACAAGTGGGGTCACCTGGCCATCTTCCTGGGTCGCTTCTTCCCGTTTATCCGCACCTTTGTGCCCTTTATCGCCGGCATGGGCGGCATGCACTGGCGCAACTTTGTCATCTTTAACGTGCTGGGTGGCATTACCTGGTCGACGCTCTTTACACTGCTGGGCTACTTCTTTGGCGGCATCCCCTTTGTGCAGGAGCACTTTGAGTTGCTGATCGTCGGAATCGTTGCTGTGTCGATCATCCCGACCGTGGTCGGTCTGGTTAAGGCTAAGCTGGGCAAAAAGAACGCGTAGCTCGAGCCAGCGCGCAAACCGTGCAGTTGAGGCCCGTCACCGTTTACGGTGGCGGGCCTCTTCAGCTTCGGTCAAATGAAAATACTTTAGTTAGTTAAAGAAAAAACGTTTTATCCGACGCGCGTGCGGAGTACAATCTCGTGCATGCGAATCGACGTGCCATCGGCTTTGATGCTGTTCGCGTGTCCCGTCCGGCTCTACGCTCCGGGCGTGCGACGTTGCGACGCGGCCGGCCTCGGTCCTTGCGTGCGGGTTCGCGAGTATGCAACTGTGTATGTAAGGAGCGACATATGACTGTCGAGAAGAAGGATATCGATTGGGGTAGCCTCGGCTTTGGCTACATGAAGACCGATTACAGCTACGAGGCTCATTGGAAGGATGGCGAGTGGGACGAGGGTGGCCTGACCACCGATCACACCCTGCATGTCTCCGAGTGCGGCGGCATCTTCCATTACTGCCAGGAGGTCTTTGAGGGCCTGAAGGCCTACACCGCCGAGGACGGCAGCATCGTCTGCTTCCGTCCCGACATGAACGCCGAGCGCATGTATAACTCTGCCCAGCGCCTCGAGATGCCCCCGTTCCCCAAGGACAAGTTCGTTGAGGCCGTCAAGCAGGTCGTTTCTGCCAACGCCGCCTGGGTTCCGCCCTTCGGTTCCGGCGCGACCCTGTACGTGCGTCCGTTTATGATCGGCTCCGGTGACGTGATCGGCGTGGCTCCCGCTCCTGAGTACACGTTCCGCATTCTCGTGACCCCGGTCGGTCCGTACTTTAAGGGTGGTCTCAAGCCCGTTAAGCTGCGCGTTTCCGAGTATGACCGCGCCGCACCGCACGGCACCGGCAATATCAAGGCCGGCCTGAACTACGCCATGTCCCTCAAGCCTACGATGGAGGCCCATCGCGAGGGCTATGCCGAGAACCTGTATCTCGACTCCGAGTCCCGCACCTATGTCGAGGAGACCGGCGGCGCCAACGTTCTGTTCGTGAAGGAGGACGGCACGCTCGTCGTTCCGCAGTCGCACACCGACTCCATCCTGCCCTCTATCACCCGTCGCTCGCTCGTTCAGGTTGCTCAGGACCTGGGCATGACCGTTGACCAGCGTCCCGTCGAGTGGGCCGAGGTCAAGGCCGGTACCTTTGTGGAGTGCGGCCTGTGCGGCACCGCTGCCGTCATCTCCCCGGTTGGCGAGATTGACAACAAGGTTTACGGTGCCGACGAGACCGTGACCTTCCCGGCTGGTTACACCGAGATCGGCCCTGTGATGAAGAAGCTCCGCGAGACTCTGACCGGCATCCAGTCTGGTGCTGTCGAGGACAAGCACAACTGGGTTTACACCGTCGCGTAAGCTGTCTTAGCTGTCCGGCCCGAGGGCGACCTTCCTTTCCGGCGCGTCCTCGGACATGAAAGAACCCCTCGCTGCGCACTACGTGCGGCGGGGGTTCTTTCGTCCTGCGGAGTGCGCCGGGAGGGAGCTTGCTCTCCGCCCTGCGGGCTCGGCGATGTCACAACGAACAATAATTAATCTGAATTAAAGATGGTGCGCGGCCTTTTAGGCCGCGCTTTTGTTTTGGTTCGCGCCATGTGGGGGTGGTGGCGACGTGCATTTTTGCGAGTATTCTGCAATCGAAGACCCCTGCATACCGATCTCGGGCAAAAAATCGGGAGTTACCGATGTTTTCTACGGATGATGGGCGGGGTTATGGGCTGACAGCGTTTGATTTGCAGGGATATTCGCGGTCATTGGCATTTATCGTGGCGCCCGAAGCTCTTGGCTATGTTGAATACTCCTAAAAATGCACGGCGCTTAGAGGGGGACCTTCGCGAAAAAGGAAACCGCCCCGTCGAAGTATGCATTCGACGGGGCGGTTTATGCATTTGGCCGATTAAGGATGCGCTGTCAAACTACTAGAACTTGACGCTCGGGGCCTGGCGGGCTGCTTCGGCGGCCTCGAAGCCCTGGCGCTCCTTAAACTGAAAGATGCCGGCAAAGATGACAGCCGGGAACGTCTGAATGGCGTTGTTGTAGCTGAGTACGCAGTCGTTGTAGCTCTGGCGTGCATAGCTAATCTTGTTCTCGGTATCCTCGAGCGATGCCTGCAGCTGCGTAAAGTTGGTGTTTGCCTTAAGATCGGGATAGGCCTCGGCTACGGCGAAGAGCTGGCGCAGCGCACCGGTCAGCACGTTGTCGGCTTCCATCTTGGCCTCGGGCGTGGTGGCCTTGACGGCGGTGTTACGCGCGCTGATCACGGCGGAGAGCGTCTCCTGCTCGTGCTTGGCGTAGCCCTTGACGGTCTCGACCAGGTTGGGGATCAGGTCGTTGCGGCGCTGCAGCTGTGTATCGATGTTCTGCCAGGCGTTATCGATGCGGTTACGCTTGGTGACCATGTTGTTGTAGATGCCGGCGATGGCGCAGACAATCACAATGACAACAACGATGCCGATGATGACGGTAATCATGATGTCTCCGTTTCGAATGGCCGCGGCGGCATGCGCCAGCTGCCGTTGGTATAACGCTACTAGTATACCCGCAACGTTTTGCCGTGCCGAACTTTCCGGTAAGCGTTGTGTTTTCGGCGGGGTCGGTACCGGGGCAAAGCGCGCGAGGTACAGGTGTAAGATATGCGACAGATTGACGAGTGTTGTCTTTGCCCTGAGGATGGCGATACCAGTGGACCTTCGCATTAAGAAAACCTACCGCGCCCTGTTCGATGCCTTCACCGAGCTTCTCGAGGAGCATCGTTTTGAGGACCTGACGGTTGCCATGCTGTGCGACCGCGCCATGATTCGCCGCACGACGTTCTACAAGCACTTTCGCGACAAGAACGATTACTTTGCCTTTTATATCGATGAGCTCATGTCGGGCTTGCCGCAAAAACAGCCCGATGAGGCCGGCGCGGTGTCTGCCGAGGACGTGCGCTCGCTTCGGCACGCGATTTTGGACGATGCCATGGATTTGATTCTGGCGCACGAGCAGCTCATGGATAACATTTTGGCAAGCAGCATGTCGGGCATGTTGACCAACGTTATTTGCGACCGCATTGCCCACTCCATCCGCGAGCGTGTGATGAACGTGCTTGCCGAGGATGCCCTGGCCCCCGTATCACTCGAGACGACGTCTGAGTTTGTCGCCGGCGGTATTATTCGACTTTTCACGATATGGTGGGAATCGGGCCACGATCTTGAGCGTCGACCTGAGATAGCCGACGTGGTCGATGCTCTGTTCGAGCGAACCATGACGCCGGTGCATCACTAGAAGTGGCGGAGAGAGGGGGATTCGAACCCCCGGAACGCTCTCGCGCTCAACGGTTTTCAAGACCGCCGCATTCAACCGCTCTGCCATCTCTCCGTGAGTCGTAATGATAGCATCGTTTTGAATTTGCAACAGGGAAGGCGAACGATGACGATCACCGAAATCGACGAGAAGTTCATGCGCGAGGCGCTGGCCGAGGCGCGAGCCGCCGCGGCGGTGGGCGAGGTGCCCATCGGAGCCGTAGTGGTGCGCGACGGCGAGATTGTCGCGCGGGCGCATAATCGTCGCGAGCTCGATCAGGATCCTTCGGCTCATGCAGAGTTCGCGGCCGAGTGCGCCGCTGCCCAGGCGCTTGGCCGCTGGCGTCTTTCCGACTGTACGGTCTATGTGACGTTGGAACCCTGCTGCATGTGCGCAGGCCTTATGGTTAACGCGCGCGTGGGACGCTGCGTGTATGGCGCGAGCGACGCCAAGGCGGGCGCGTTGGGATCCCTATACGATTTGAATGCCGATTCGCGCCTGAATCATCGGTTTAACGTACGTGCCGGCGTGCTGGCAGACGAGTGTCGTGAGGTGTTGAGCGACTATTTTAGTGGGCTGCGTGGCACCTATGGTGCTGGCTGCGGTTGTGGTACCGATCTTGAGGCACATGCCGCTCATGCCGAGGCGCTCGCGTGTGCCGAAGATATCGCCGTTGAGGCGGTCGATTTTGGTGCCGCGTGCCGCAGGCCCCGCCGTGTGCTGTTGGCGATTGATTCCTTTAAGGGCAGCGTGTCGAGTGCGCAGGCGGAGGCGGCGGTTGCCGAAGGCATGCGCCGCGTTTGGCCCGATGCCGAGGTGTGCACATTGCCGCTGGCAGATGGTGGCGAGGGAACGCTCGATGCCGTTGCCGCGTGCGGCGGTGAGATTGTGACCTGCGAGGTGGCAGGTCCCTTGGGCAAGCGCACGTCTGCCCGGATGCTGGTTGATATCGAGCACGAGTCGGCTGTTATTGAGATGGCCGAGGCGGCGGGTATTGGGTATTCACCCTGCACGGAATCGGCGGCGCTTGCGGCTTCGACCTATGGCGTGGGCGAGCTCATGCTTCGCGCGGTTCGCACGGGCGCAAAGACTATCTATATTGGTTTGGGCGGCAGTGCCACCAACGATGGTGGCGCCGGCATGCTGCAGGCGCTGGGCGCGCGTGTGGTCGATGATCAGGGCTGCGATGTCGCCCCCGGTCTTGCCGGCCTTGAACAGGTGTCGAGCGTTGATTTGGCGCCAGCGATGCAGGCTTTGGATGGCGCTCGTATCGTTGTGCTTTCGGATGTCGAGAATCCGCTCGTAGGGCGTCGCGGCGCGCTTGCGGTGTTCGGCGGACAGAAGGGTCTGCCGGCGGATGATGCCGAGGTACTGCGCAAGTACGACAGGTGGATGGTCGGCTACGGTCGCCTGCTCGACGCTGCGATTGCCGGAGCTCGAGCCCAGGGGTTGTTGCGCACACCCGAGGGCGCACGGACATTTGGCTCGGTGCTCGGCGTGCCCGGCGCGGGCGCTGCCGGTGGCTTGGGCGCGGCGTTGCTGGCGCTCGGCGCGGAGCTGAGCTCGGGCGTGGAGACGGTGCTCGATCTCGTGGGGTTTGATGAGCACGTGCGCGATGTCGATCTGGTCATAACGGGGGAGGGTAATATGGACGAGCAATCCGCCGCCGGTAAGGCGCCGGTGGGTGTGGCCCGTCGTGCGAAGCGATATGGCAAACCGGTGATCGCTGTCGTGGGCGGTCGCGCTGACAACCTGGATGCGGTGTGTGTGCAGGGCATCGACTTGGTGCTTCCGATCTGCCGCAAGCCCATGGACCTGGAGCAAGCGCTTAATCCGCAGGAAGCCACCACCAACCTTATCTGCGCTGGCGAAGCAGCCGCTCGATCCTACGACCTTGGCCGTATCTAAAACCTATCTCTTTATAAGTTGCGGTGGATTAGTTCCTGTTTGGCAGCTCAGACAGCAAAAACAGGAACTATTCCACCGCAACTTCGGGAATGGCCATACGAGGCTGGTCGCCATGGGTCTCTAGTCGGACCGTTTGCCACGAAATGCGGCCATCTACTACATTAAACCGGCCACCCTCGACCATTCCGGAATTTACAAAAACAAAACCGCAGGTAGAAAGCTTGCCGATTTTCGAAAAAGCCGGCTATGGTTGACCCCTGCGGCCTAAACGTAGTAGATAGGCCCTTTTCGTGGCGCAGCGTCAGACCAGTCTTTTTGGGGCGGGGTTTTCTTGACTACTTTCGCCACCCTGATGCCCCACCAGTCAAAAAGTAGTCAAAAAAGCCCCGTCCCAAATTAGCTACCTTGCCGTGGTGGGCGGGAGCGGGTAAGATATATCGAGCGCCTAGCGCGTTCGATGGGTTCGGATGACGACATGTTCCGAATCTGGTCAGGTCCGGAAGGAAGCAGCCATAAGGAGCCTCTGTCGGGCATCCGAATCCATCGAGTGCGCAGGCGCTTTTTGGTGCCGCGGCTACCCGCGAGTGCCGGCAGGGCGCTTGGTGTCTCGCTGGTCCTCGGCTTTGCCTGCGGGATCGCTCGACTACCAAACACTTCGCCGCCGGCCGGGCCCCGTCATCCAAAAATCACCCGTAAAAGCGCGTTAGCCTAATTAAATCTATCCCTTAAGGAATGCTGCTCGTTGGCGTTGTTTGGAGCGCGGCGGCGATGTGCTTCAAGAGACAGTGGCATTACCATTTGTTTTTACAAGTAAAGAGGCTCGTTTCCCTAGGTGGGGAAACGGGCCTCTTTTTGTCTCTGGGCTTGTGGGTTGGCAAAGACAATAGCCGCTAGCGGCTATTTTGAGTTTTTGAGGCGGCGTGTGGCTGTGGCGGTTATTCCGAGGCCTGCGGTGGCGATTCCTGCGAGTGCGATTGCGCTCGGTGCTGTGTCGCCCGTGTTCGCGAGCTTGCCGGCGGTCGTATCTGCTTGCTTGCCGCTGCTCGAGTTCGCCTGCTTGGTGGAGCTTGGCGGGGTATTTTTGCCGGTCGCGGGCGAGCTGGCGGGCTGTGCCGTTTCGGCCGGCTGCGCTGAGCTGGAGGGTTTTGTCGTCTCGGCGGGTTTCGTTATCTCGGGCGAGGTGGCCTTGTCTGCCGCGGCCTTTGCCTCTTCGTATGCTTTGCAGGCGTCGTCATAGGCCGCTTGCGCCTTTTCCAAATCGCCGAGGAGTGCATTTCGCTTGGCAATGTCCTCGTCGATGTGGGCTTTAGCTTCCTCTGCCTCACTTTCGAAATGCTGAACCTGTTTTTCCTGGCTTTCGAACCGGCGTTGGTAGTGGTGAAGATCATCTTCAGAAGATTTTTCTTGCGCTTTTGCCGATACGATCTCACTGCGCAACTGCTTTATTTGCTGTTTAATTGTTTCGACAAGCTCCTCGTCGCCGAGTGCTTCGACTGCCTTAAGCGCCTCAAGTTTCTTGTCTAATTTTGCCTGGAGCTCGCTTACCCGGTTGTGGGCCTCATCGTATTTGGCTTGGGCTGCATCGACGTTCGCTTGCATGGCGGGAAGGGGTTCCCTCCGTTTGGCGGCTTCCGCCGCCACCATGTCGTAGAGTTCTTGAAATACGGCAATGTCATCATCGATTTCCGCAAGTTTCTCGGGACTTGCGGCGTCTTTTGCGGCCTCGAGGTTTTTGAGCGCTTCCTGCATGGCTGCATACGCTTTTTCTTTTGCGGCGGCCGCATCTTCCGTCTGCAAGGCAACTGCACCGGTGGGGGAGCTGGTTTCTGCCGCGATCGCCGCTACGGGGGCGATTCACGCGACAAGTGCCGCGGAAAGGGCGATGCCCACAGTTGCTCGTCTTGCTCTTCTTGCGAGAATGTCGTTCATCTCGGCACCTCATTTCAAGGGTCGGCGACTAACTTGGTAGCACTAATGTAAGTATACCAAGCGGTCGACCCGACACTGGCTGGGTGTGCGCGTGTTTTCCGCTTCTTTGGAAACCGAATCCCATTAGAAATGACGAGTTGTTTACGCTTCTTTTGGGCTCACCGTACTATCATGGTTCGAATTGAATGTGGATGATGATAGGGAGCGCCTATACATGATTGAGCTGCTCAGGCGTTTTGGTGGTAAGTTTCGCCGGTATATGGTGATCGGCCCAGCGTGCAAGCTGATCGAAGTGATCTTTGACCTGCTTACGCCGCTGGTGATTGCCCAGATGATCGATAAAGGCATCGGCGCGCACGACGTGAATGCTGTCGTCCACTACGGCATGGTACTTGGCGCTATGGCTGTGATCGGCATCTCGTTTACGCTCGTCTGCCAAAAGATGGCGGCGCTCACCTCGCAGGGCATGGGTACCGATATCCGCGGCGCGCTCTACGAGCACATCAACAAACTGAGCTATGCCGAACTCGACCGCTTTGGCACGCCGTCGCTCATCACGCGCATTACCAACGACGTCAACCAGGTGCAGCTTGCTGTGGCGCTGGGCGTGCGCATGCTCATCCGCTGGCCCTTCCTGGCGGTGGGCTCCATGTGCGCGGCCCTTGCCATTGACCTTAAGCTCGGCATCATCTTTTTGATCTGCACGCCCGCCATTGGCCTGGTGTTCTGGTTTGTCATGGCGCGCTGCATTCCGTATTACAAGCAGCTGCAGGCAAAGCTCGACCGCATCGCGCTCATTTGCCGCGAGGGGCTTTCGGGCGCCCGCGTTGTTCGCGCCTTTGTGCGCGAGGGCCACGAGCGCGAGCGCTTTGCCCAAGCCGCCGATGACCAGGCCAATACTGCCATCGCGGTGGGCAAGCTCTCGTCAATCCTTAACCCCGTAACGTTTTTGGTGATGAACCTAGGCGTGTGCGCCATCCTGTGGGTGGGCGGCATCCAGGTCAGCGTGGGTGAGCTCACGCAGGGCCAGGTCATGGCGTTTGTGAACTACATGACGCAGACCCTGACCTCCATCGTGTACGTCGCCAACCTGGTCGTGGTCTTTACCAAGGCGAGCGCGAGTGCTTCGCGTATCAACGAGGTGCTCAACTGCGAGCCGAGCATCACCGACGAGGGTAATCAGTCGGTTGCGCTGCCCAAGCCGGGCAATGTCGCTCCAGTTCCTGCGCTGAGCTTGAGCCATGCGAGCTTCTCGTTTGGCACCGGCGCTGCCAACGCCGTCAACGATGTGACCCTGGAGCTCCCGCTGGGCAAGACGCTCGGCATTATCGGCGGCACGGGTAGCGGTAAGTCCACGCTCGTCTCGCTCATCCCGCGCCTGTACGATGCGAGCACCGGCAGCGTGAGCGTGATGGACGCCGACGTGCGTGCCTGGCAGCTCGACCAGCTGCGCCACGTGGTCGCGACCGTCCCGCAGCGCGCGTCGCTGGTGAGCGGCACCATTCGCAGCAACCTGACCTGGCGCGGTGAAGCCGCGACCGACGAGGAGCTCTGGGCGGCACTCGACATGGCGCAGGCAAGCGAGTTCGTGCGCAACAAGCCGCAGGGGCTCGACGCCCCGGTCGAGGCGGGCGGCAAGAACTTCAGCGGCGGTCAGCGCCAGCGCCTGACCATTGCGCGTGCTCTGGTGGGCTCGCCGCAGATCCTGATCATGGATGATTCCGCATCGGCGCTCGACTTTAAGACTGACGCGGCGCTTCGCCGTGCCATCCGCGAGCGCAGTGTGCGCGGTGCCGCCGAGGGCGGGTTGCCGCTGACGACGGTGATCGTGAGCCAACGCGTTTCAACCGTGCGCGATGCCGACATAATCTGCGTGCTCGATCACGGCTCGGTCGCGGGCCTGGGCACGCACGATGAGCTGTACGCGACCTGCCAGCTCTACCGCGAGATCTGCCAGTCGCAGCTTCGCCGCGAGGAGCTCGAGGGCCAGCAGGGGAGTGCGGCGCCCGCGTCCGCCCCGACTGCCCCCGCATCCGCCTGCGCAAAGGAGGGCTGCTAAATGAATCCGTATACTTCTTCCGGTTCGGTCGCCACGATGACGGCCAACGTGTCTGGCAACGACAAGCTCAACGACCTGGGCGACGGCCCGCGCCAGCCTGACGACCCCGAGCGCTATCCCGTGGGTGCGGTGACCCGCCGCCTGCTGGGCTATGTTCGCCCGCACCGCGTCTCGTTTACGGCATCGTTTGTGAGCGCCGCAATCTCGGTGATCTTGCAACTCTATACGCCCATCCTCATTGGCGAGGGCATCGACCTTATCGTCGCCGCCGGACAGGTGGACTTCGATGCGCTGCTGCCGCTTGTCACCAAGCTCGCGATTGTCGTCGTAGGTGCTGCGGCCTTCCAGTGGCTGCAGGGCTACTGCGTTAACCGTCTGTCCTATGAGACGGTGCGCGACATGCGCGTGGAGGCGAGCGACAAGCTCAGCCGTATGCCGCTCAGCTTTATCGACGGCCATGCCCACGGCGACCTCATGAGTCGCGTGGTCAACGACGTCGATCAGGTGGGCGACGGTCTGCTGCAGGGCTTCACACAGCTCTTCACCGGTGTTATTACCATCGTGGGTACGCTCGCGTTTATGCTTTCCATCAACCTGACCATGACGCTCGTGGTGGTACTCGTCACGCCGCTTTCCATTTTTGCAGCCGGTGCTATCGCCAAGCTTTCCAACAAAAGCTTTACGGCACAGCAGCGTATTCAAGGGCAGCTCGGTGGTCATATCGAGGAGTACGTAGGCGAGCAGAAACTTGTCGACGCCTTTGCCTATGGTCCCAACGCTCAGCAGCGCTTCGATGCCCTCAACGCCGAGCTCTATGCGGCAGGTGAGCGCGCGCAGTTTATGGGTTCGCTCTCCAACCCCGGCACGCGCTTTATCAATAACATCATCTATGCCGTGGTGGCCGTGATTGGCTGCGTGGGCGTGATCACGGGCGTGCCCGCGGCACTCACGGTGGGCGGCGTGCAGATCTTCCTGTCCTACGCCAACCAGTACACCAAGCCGTTCAACGAGGTCACCAACGTCATTACGCAGATCCAGACGGCGTACGCCTCGGCACGCCGCATGTTTGCGCTGCTCGACGCGCGCGAGCAGGAGCCCGATGCGACGGGCGCCGTGGAACTTGCCGCCCCGCGTGGCGAGGTGACCTTTGAGCACGTGGACTTTAGTTATGTGCCCGATCGCAAGCTGCTGCAGGATATCTGCATCGAGGCCAAACCCGGCATGCGCTTTGCCCTGGTCGGCCCCACGGGCTGCGGCAAGACAACGCTCATCAACCTGCTGCTGCGTTTTTACGATATTGATGCCGGACGCATCATGGTCGATGGCCGGTCTTCGCGTGACTACACGCGCGCGAGCCTGCGCCGCGCCTTTGGCATGGTGCTGCAGGATACGTGGCTGTTCGAGGGCACGGTGGCGGAAAACATCGTCTACGGCTGTCCCGACGCCACGCGCGAGCAGGTTATCGAAGCTGCCAAGCGCGCGCATGCGCACAAGTTTATCGTGCAGCTGCCAGGCGGCTACGATACGGTCATCGGCGAGGACGGCGGCACGTTTAGCCAGGGTCAAAAACAGCTGCTGTGCATCGCGCGCGTCATGCTCACCGACCCGGCTATCTTGCTGCTGGACGAGGCGACCTCGAGCATCGATACCCGCACCGAGCTGCAGGTGCAGGCGGCATTCGACGAGCTCATGGCCGGTCGCACAAGCTTTGTCGTGGCGCACCGCCTGAGCACCATCCGCAACGCCGACTGCATTCTGGTGATGCGCGACGGCGAGATTATCGAGCGCGGCACGCACGACGAGCTGCTAGCGGCAGGCGGCTTTTATGCCGAGCTCTACCGCAGCCAGTTTGCCCAGTGAGCAAGCCCTTGGGGCAAATTAATCAATCGACAGACGGTGGTTTACATCTGTCACGTTAGTACTAAGATATTCATCTAATAAATTGCATTAGTGGCTTTAGTTTTGGGGGAAACGAGGCAACGTGACTATGACGTGCTCTTTGGTGGTTAACAGCAAGAGCGGTAATACCAGGATGGTTTCGGGCGCGATCAAGCGCGCTCTGCAGGCTGCGGGCGTCGAGTTTGTCCATGCCGCGGCGTTGAGCGACGATGCGGATGCAGATCAGGTTGCGCTCGAGGCGCAGGGCGCCCGCGTGGCCGACACGGTGCTCGTCGGTTTTTGGTGCGACAAGGGCGCGTGCACGCCTTCGGTCGCGGCGTTGCTCTCCGCCTTGCACGGCAAGCGCGTGTTCCTGTTTGGCACCTGCGGCTTTGGGGCCGACCAGAGCTATTACCAGCAGATTATCGACCGCGTAACTTCCAATCTGGCTGGGGATGCCGAGCTTGCGGGCTGGGCGATGTGCCAGGGCAAGATGGGCCCCGCGGTCAAGCAGCGCTACGAGGCCATGCTCGAGCAAGATCCCGACAACGCCCGATTTAAGATGCTGCTCGACAACTGGGTTGCCGCGAAGGACCATCCCACCAAGGAAGACCTGGACAACATGGCTGCAGCCGCCAAGAAGGCCGTGCTGGGAGAGTAGCTTCGTCGTTTGTGGTGCTTCGTGCAAAACAATACAAATGTGAAAGCCTCGAAATCCTCGAGGCTTTTTTTCTTGACGCTCGTGGGCGCAACGATGGCAAGCGTCTGGGGCGATATTTTCCATCGCCCTGATGACGAGGCCGTCCTGGACGACACGCTCGCATGCGTTCGCTGGATGTATTCAGAGTGGGACACGGTTTCCGGATGCAAAAAAGGCCACATGACGTGGCCTTTAACTTATATATGTTGCGGGTGCCCCCATGACAAGCCGCGCTTCAACAACAAGGCGTCTGTCCGAGCAGGGAACCTTATATGCCTCCGTCCGGACAGACGTTTCAGTTATGAACTCGCAGCTAGTCGCTACTTGATCTTGGTCGTACCCGGTGCCAGGTTGGGGTCGGTCTCGTTGGCCTCGGTCTGGAAGTGCTCGGTGTACACATTCTTGCCGTCGCGGAACATCTCGTAGTACTGCATCTTGGCGTAATCCTCGCGCGCCTTGGTGGCGGCTGCGGCAGCGGCGTCGTCACCGGTGACGTTGGAGGAAAGCGCCCAGCGCAGGCTGGCGTCCTCGTAGCCCACCGAGTTGATGGCGGGCAGCGACTTACGCAGCGTCATGTGCGCTTTCTGGTAGTCGGAGAGGGGTGCGCCGATCAGCTGCATCAGCTGGGTGGACAGGTAGTTGGTGGACAGGTCGTCGACCTCGCTCGTCTGGTCGCAGCCGGCAACGTCGTAGTTAGCCCAGATGATGTAGTCAGTCTGCCACAGGCGCTCCTGATGCGTGGCATCGTCCTCGCCGGTAAACCACTTATCGTTGAACTTGGACGGGAAGAACGGCTGGTGGTCGCCCCAGAACACCACGACCACCTTACGGTCGAGCTTATTCAGGGCGTTGAGGAAGTAGCGAAGCGCCTGGTCGGACTGCTCGATGCACGAGACATACTCGTCGACATCGGAGAGCGTGCCGTCCTCGACGGTCTTGGTGTCCAGGTCGGTCGTGTCGATGTTCAGGTGCATCTGCTTGTCGATCGGCAGCAGGCCCGTATCGTAGCCCGAGTGGTTCTGCATGGTCACGTCGAAGATAAACTGCGGATCGGCGTTCTGGTCGAGCAGCTCAAGAATCTTGTCGTAGGTAGCCTGGTCGGTCACCATGCCGCGCAGGGTGTCGGCTCCCTGGAAGTCATTGATAGACAGGAACTGGTCAAAGCCAAAGTCCTTGTAGACGTTCTCGCGGTTCCAGTTGGTCGCGTGGTTGGGGTGCATGGCCGTGGTGGAATAGCCGAGCGATTTGAACTGTTCTGCCAGGTTCCCGGTCGTCTCCATGTTGTAGATGGTGTAGGGGTACACGCCCGAGCCCAGGTTGGCCATGGAGTTGCCGGTCATAAACTCAAACTCGGTATTGGCGGTACCGCCGCCGTAGGCGCTCACATAGAGCTTGCCGCGGCTGAGGCAGTTGGACAGGTTCTTAAAGTACTGCGGGCCCTCGTAGCCGGCGCGCATGTTCTGGTAGATCGAAAGGTCTGAGAAGGTCTCGTTCATGATGGCGATGACCGTGGGCTTCTCGCTGTCGAACTGCTCCTTTGCGGCGGCGCGCTCGTCGCTCTTGGCCGCGTCGGACTTGTCGTAGGCCTTGGCGTACTTTTTGAGCGTGGCCTTGGCATCGTCGACGGAGTAGTCGGCGGGTTTGGGCGGCTTGATGGACTGCGCCGCACTAATAAAGGCGGGCAGGTAGCCCTCGCGCCAGTAGCTCTCGAGCGGGCGCCAGGTGTAGACGGTGATGCCGAGGGTGTTGTAGTAGTCGATGAGCGTGACATGCGCGGTTACGCCGCCCAGGCACAGCACTGCCACGAGCAGGTTGGTGAGCAGCATGCGCTTGGCGTTGGCGGCACCCTTCTGACGGTGCGGTGCCACCAGGCCGGCGTACTCGCACAGCAGCATGGCGATGGCGGTAAAGCCCATGGACAGCACACAGAACAGCGAGATGGAGAAGGTGTAGCCGGTGCCGGCGACCGCGGCGGCGGTGGAGATGGCCGAAAGGTCGCCCGGCTGGATGGGCATGGATTTAAACGTGATGACGAAGAACTCGGCAATGCCCAGGACAAAGAGGGCAAAGGCCAGGACCGCGGGAGCTGCGCCGTGGCGCTGGAACAGGAAGAACAAGCCGATCATGAGCACGGTGATGATGGCCCACTCGAGCAGGATGCACAGGGGGTAGACCCAGGTAAAGTCGTGGTTGGACGAGACCTCCATGCCCAGCAGCGCAAAGACGCCGGCGAGCAGCAGGCACAGGACGGCGGCGACGAGTGGTTTGCCCACAAAGGCGCCGCGCAGGCGGGCGAGCTTGCCGGTGGGGGCGGGGGCGTCGGGCTTGGCGAACGCAAAGACGCGCGGGGCGATGCGATCGCGGGCGATGCTGGCCCAGGCGCATCCGGTGAGGATGGCGTTGGTCAGGATGAGCATCACAAAGGCGAGCGGCTCGTTTTGGGCGACGAGGCCAATGGCGCCCCAAATAGTCAAAAAGACCTGGAACAGGCCGAAGACGACGCTCCACCCAAGAGCGCTTTTGGCAACGGTGCCCGACTGAGCGCGAATGGCCTTGGCCTCGCGCAAGACAAGGTAGACGGTCGCCGCAAGACCGACGAGCGAGATGGCGGCAGCGAACATGCTGAGACTCCTCACAAACTAAAACGTACGAAAGCGGGGGTTTACCCGATTGTTACCAAGATATGCGCTGCAATTGGTGGCTGCGCGCAACAACCAGCCATATTAACGCGCACGTGCGGCGGTGTGGCGCAATGTAGTGGCGGCCTGCGCGATAATGGACGGGAATTACACGGAAACGTAAAGGCTTCTTAAAGAATTAGCGAGGATAGAGCTATGGGCGAGCAGGTTTGTATGACGGGCACCGAGTACTGCGGCGGAGCTGTGGGCGTGGACGCGGGCGGCTATCCGGTCGAGACTACGGGCAACGCGGCGCTGGACATCTTGGAACACCGCTCGTCCACGCGTGCCTTCGCGCGTGATGACGACGACCGTCCCGTGGCGGTGACCGACGAGCAGCGGGCGGCGATCTTGCATGCGGCGAGCCGCGCGCCGTCGGCAGGCGCCATGATGATGTATTCCATCGTAAGCATTCGAGAGCAGGCCACATTGGACCGTCTTGCCGACCTGTGCGATCACCAGCCCATGATCGCCAAGGCGCCCTGGGCACTCATATTTGTGGTCGACTATGCCAAATGGATCGATCTGTTTGAGCACGTGGGCTGCTTTGAGCCCGAGTTTGTCGAGCGCACGGGCAAGGCGCCCCGCCGCGCGCCGGGTTTGGGCGACTTTGCCATCGCGGCCCAGGATGCCGTGATCGCTGCGCAAAACGCCGTGGTTGCCGCCGAGGCCCTGGGGCTGGGGAGCTGCTACATCGGTGACATCGTCGAGAATGCCGAGGAAGTCGCCGAGCTGCTCGATCTGCCGCCCTATACCATGCCGCTGTCGATGCTCATCATCGGCACGCCCCGTAAGGAGCGCCCGGCCATTGCGCATCCCGTGGTGAACCTGGTGCACGAGGAACGCTACTGCCGTGCGGATGCCGCGACCATGGACGCGCAGGTGGCCGAGATGGACACGATGTTTCGCCCGCATGCCCGCGAGGTGGGCGAGCGCGTGGTGGATATCTACACCCGCAAACACACTAGTCCCTTTATGGCCGAGATGAGCCGCTCCATGGAGTGGTGGTTCAAAAACTGGCTCGGAAAATGACAGATGAGGCAAAGGGACAGTCCCTTTGTCGCATTCCATATCGCCGTAGTGGCCTAAAGGCCGTATAAATGTTTATCTAGCTGGGAAAACGGTGCCGTGCAAGCGCAGGTCGATTACCTATAATCCCTTCGAACATTAAAGTTGGGAGGAAACCGGCTTATGGAACAAAAGGCCAAGGAGGCAGCTTCGCACGCTGCGATTCCTGTGAGCATCTCGGCGATGCTCGTCACGCTGGGCGTGGTGTACGGCGATATCGGCACCAGCCCTATGTATGTAACCAAGGCGCTCGTTGCCGGCAACGGCGGCATCGGAAGCGTCACGGAGGAGTTCGTGCTCGGCGCGCTCTCCCTTGTCGTGTGGACGGTCACGCTGCTGACCACCATCAAGTATGTGCTCATCTCGCTGCGCGCCGATAACCATGGTGAGGGCGGCATCTTTGCCCTGTACAGCCTGGTCAAGCGCTGCGGCAAGTGGCTTATCATCCCCGCCATGCTGGGTGGCGCCGCGCTGCTCGCCGACGGCATCCTGACGCCGGCCGTTACCGTTACCACGGCCATCGAGGGCCTGCGCACCATCCCGGCGGTCCATGCCGTGCTGGGCGATGACCAGGGCCGCGTCGTCGCCATCACGCTCGCCATCATCATCGTGCTCTTCTTGGTACAGCGCATCGGTACGGCCAAGATCGGTCACGCCTTTGGCCCCATCATGACGCTGTGGTTCCTATTCCTGGGCGGCACGGGTCTGTTCTTTGTCTTACAGCACCCCGCCGTGCTGCTGTGCCTCAACCCGCTCCGCGGCATCGCCTTTTTGTTGAGCCCCAACAACCACGCGGGCATCATGATTCTGGGCAGCTGCTTCCTCGCCACCACCGGTGCCGAGGCGCTCTACTCCGACATGGGCCACGTCGGCCGCGGCAACATCTACGCCACCTGGCCGTTCGTTAAGTGCTGCCTGCTGCTTTCCTATATGGGCCAGGGCGCTTGGCTTATGAACAACGCTGCCAACCCCGAGCTCATGGGCATTGCCGACCTCAACCCGTTCTACCAGATGCTCGCCCCGGGTCTGCGTCCCTTTGCCGTCGGCCTTTCCACCGTCGCGGCCATCATTGCCTCGCAGGCGCTCATCACCGGCGCGTTTTCGCTGGTGTCCGAGGCCAGCCGTCTGGACCTCATGCCGCACATGCAGGTCTTCTACCCTGCCGAGACCAAGGGCCAGCTCTACATCCCCATGGTCAACAACGTCATGCTTGTCGGCTGCGTCATCGTGGTGCTGCTGTTCCAGAACTCGGCGCATATGGAAGCCGCCTACGGCCTTGCCATTACGCTGACTATGATGTGCACCACGCTGCTGCTCTTCTTCTACCTGCACGAGGAGCGCAAGCTCAAGGTTGCTCCGTGGATCTTCGCGGCCTTCTTCCTTTTGCTCGAAGGCTTCTTCTTCGTGAGCTCGCTCACCAAGTTCTTCCACGGCGGCTACTTCACCATCCTCATGGCTGCACTCATCATGGGCATTATGGTGTGCTGGTACAACGGCACGGCGGTCGAGCAGCGCCAGTTTACGCTGCTGCCGCTGCGCAGCTATCTGCCGCAGCTCAAGCGCCTGCGCGATGACGATCGCTACGAGCGCCTGAGCGACAACATCGTGTACCTGACCAAGGACACCCATACCGACTACATCGACCGTGATATCGTCTACTCGATCTTGGACAAGCATCCCAAGCGCGCTCGCGCCTGGTGGTTTGTGAATGTCGAGACCATGGACGAACCGCACACCTTTGCCTATTCGGTCGAGACGTTCGGCACCGACTACGTGTTCCGCGTGCATCTGTACCTGGGCTACAAGATCAACCAGCGCGTCAATGCCTACCTGCGTCAGGTCGTTCAGGACCTGGCTGCCACCGGCGAACTGCCTGCGCAGACGCATGACTACTCGGTCTACAAAGATCCGGGCAACATCGGTACGTTCAAGTTCGTCCTGATCCGTAAGCTTCTGGCGCCCGAAAGCGATGTGGAGCCGAGCGAGCGTACGGCCATCACGCTCAAGTACATCATCCGCCGCGCCGCCGGCACGCCTGCACGCTGGTACGGCCTGGAGAACTCCAACGTGAGCTTTGAGTACGTGCCGCTGTTCACCAAGTTCAAGGCCGTGAACAAGATGCAGCGCCTGGCCCCCAACGAGCGGCCGTAGACGTCGACAGGTTGCACGGAGTTGGTTTTCGATGGACAAGATTGAGGCCGGGGAGGCAAACATGGATGCAAAGATGCTTGATGGCCGCGAGGTGGTTGCCGAGCTGGTACGTGAGGCACGCGCCGACGCCGCCGAAGATCGGTTTTTGACGAATCGTGCCAACATGGACATGGCCGACCGCGTGATCTCGATCGTGGCGCTGGTATTTGGAGCGGTGTGCGTGTGTGCCCTGCTCGCGCACGTGCTGTTTGTCTAGCGACCGCAGGCTGCAAAGGCTTTACACTTGGAACCACCACAAGGGAAACCACCACAAAGGTGCCTGTCCCTTTGTGGTGGTTTTTGTTTTTGAGAGAGGGGCGGGGCACTGATGGACGTCCGTACGGACGGCGATATTGCCGATAGCTTTTGGTGGCGGCGCACAACGCTGACGCGCCGCACTCCTCTGTATGACGCCTGCGTATCGGTGGGGCTGCTGGTCGCGGCGACGATTGTGGGCGCGCTGCTCGACCATCCGGGTCTCGCGCCGAGCATCATGATCGTCTATGTGTTCGCCGTTCAGCTGTGCGCATTCTTTACCTGGAGTCGCCTGTATTGCTTGCTGAGCTCGGCTGCCGCCGTGGCGCTCTACAACTTCTTGTTTGTCGACCCGCGCTACTCGCTGTCGCTTATCGACCGCGGCTATCCCGGCATGTTTTTCATTATGTTTGTGGTCTCGCTCGTGTCGAGCTCGATTGCGTTGGCCCTGCGCCGGGCCTTGGCGCAGGCTGCCGCCAGCGACCGTCGCACGCATATGGTGCTCGAGACCAACCGCATGCTGCAGCGCTGCGCCGACGAGCAGCAGATCGTTCACGCCATGGCAACGCAGCTGGCGCGTCTTTCGGGCTGTCCGGTCGTGTGGTACAGCGCCGATGCCGAGGGCGATGACCTGCTGCCGCGTGCGACATACACGGCCGTGGGCGATGCCGCACCGGTGCACGAACTGGCGCCGCAGATGCCGCCGCGGCTCTCGGCGTCCGCCTATGTGGGAACGCCGCTCGACGCCACGTTTGGCGGCTCGGCGTTTTATGGCATCTACCTGACGGTTCGCACAGGCGACGGCTTCGCGCGCTCGGGCGACCCCGCCTCGGTGGTGGGCGTGCTGGCTATTGTTGCCGAGCCCGACGTGCTGACGCACGAGGAGCGAACACTTGCCGATGCCATCGTGAGCGAAGGCGAGCTGGCACTCGATCGCGCCCGCGCCATGGAGGCCCGCGAGGAGGCGGCGGTGCTTGCCAAAAACGAACAGCTGCGCGCCAACCTGCTGCGCTCCATCTCGCACGATCTGCGTACGCCGCTCACCAGTATTTCGGGCAATGCCGATGTCCTGCTCGACCAGGGCTCGACCGGCACCGCCGTGCTCGATGCCCAGACGCGCCGCGGCCTGCTCCTGTCCATTCGCTCGGATGCGCAATGGCTCAACGCCACCGTCGAGAACCTGCTCGCCATCACCAAGCTCGAGGGTGGCGGTATGCGCCTGTCGACCACACTCGAGCTCATGGACGATATCGTCGAGGAGGCGCTGCGCCACGTGAACCCTGCCGTGCGCGAGCACGACCTTAAGGTGGTGGCGTGCGATGAGCCGGCGCTCGTCAACGTCGATGCGCGCCTGATGGTGCAGCTGGTGGTCAATCTGGTGAACAACGCCATCACCTATACGCCCGCAGGCTCGCATATCATGATTTCGATTAGCGTCGACGATGGACGCGTGGCGTGCTCGGTGGCCGATGATGGTCCGGGCATCGCACCCGAGGATCGCGAGCGCATCTTTGAGTCGTTCTATACCGCCAACCATGGCCTGGCCGACAGCCACCGTAGTGTGGGCCTGGGGCTTTCGCTCTGCCGGTCCATTGCGCTGGCGCATGGCGGTAGCATAGAGGTTGCCGCGGCGGACCCGCACGGCTCGGTCTTTACGATTGAGCTTCCCGTCGCCGATGTTTCGTTTGATAAGGAGTAGCGTCGTGCCGAACTCTGCCGTAAAACCGCTCATCTTGGTCGTTGAGGACGACCCCGCCGTTCGCAACCTTATCGTTGCCGCGCTCGAGGCGCACGGCTTGCGTCATATGGCCGTGGAGACCGCCCATGCCGCCATCGCTGCCGCCTCATCGCAGGCGCCGAGCATTGTGCTGCTCGATCTGGGCCTGCCCGATATGGACGGCGTCAAGGTGGTGGAGTCGGTGCGCGCATGGTCGGGCATGCCGATTATCGTGGTCTCGGCGCGCAGCGAGGATGCGGACAAAATCCGCGCGCTCGATGCCGGTGCCGACGACTATCTGACCAAGCCGTTTTCGGTCGAGGAACTGCTCGCGCGCATTCGCACGACGCTCAGGCGCCTTTCGTATGCGCAGACGGGCGGCGTTGTCTCCGAGGGCTCGTTCGATACCGGTGAGCTGCATATCGATTTTGATGCCGGCATCGCCACGATGGATGGCGAGGAACTGCATCTGACGCCGATCGAGTATAAGCTCCTGTGCCTGCTGGCGCATAACGCCGACAAGGTACTGACGCACCAGTTTATCCTGCACGAGATTTGGGGCACGGCGACCAAGAGCGACCTGGCGAGCCTGCGTGTCTTTATGGGCACGTTGCGTAAGAAGATCGAGTCCGACCCCGCGCATCCGCGCTATATCCAGACGCACGTGGGTATTGGTTACCGATTGGTCATCCAGGGATAGGTCGGCATCCGCCATCCCAATATGAGTTGCGGTGAAATACGGTCTAAATTCGCCTAATTCCAGGCAAAACAGTCCGTATTCCACCGCAACTTTGTTTATTTGCCCTTGGGCTTGCTGGCGTAGAACTTCTTCTTTTTGGGCTTGCCGGCGGGGGAGGGTTTGCCGTCGCCGCGCGGCCCTCGGTCTCCGGCCTGCGCGTGCGCGGGCGCTGCTGCACGGGGCTTGCGGGCCTCGGGGTTGCGCAGCTCCTCGGTTCGCTCGGCAATCTCCTCGGCGCTAAAGCCGACTTCGGCCATGGCGTCCTCGATGGGCAGGCGGCGCACGATATAGCAGTGGTGCACCTTCTGGTTGCGCGCGAAGTCCTCGGGGATGGTCTGTGCCGTAATGTCCTCCAGCACGACGCCCGCACGCGCGAGCTTGCGCGTTTCGGGGCGGAAGCCGCGCAGGTTGCAGCTAAAGATGGCATGTCCGCCCTGTGCAAGCAGGCGAGATACGCCGGCCAAAAGCTCAACATGGTCGCGCTGGACATCCCAGGTGCGGCGGCCCATCTTGGACGAGTTCGAGAACGTGGGCGGGTCGACAAAGATCAAGTCCCAGCGGTTGCGCGTCTGGCGCTGGTCGCGAATCCAGGCGAGCACGTCGTCGCGCACAAAATGATGCTGCGGACCAACAAAGCCGTTCTGGCGCATATTGCGCTCGGCCCAGTCCAGGTAGGTGTTGGAAAGGTCGACTGTCACGGTTTCCTCGACGCCGCCGTCGGCCGCATAGCAGGTGGCGGTGCCGGTATAGGCGAACAGATTGAGGAAGCGGCGTGCCTGTTTGGCGTGTTCGCGCACCAGGTTGCGGGTGACGCGGTGATCCAGGAAGATGCCCACATCCAGGTAGTCGTCAAAGTTGACGGCAAAGGTAAGGCCGCCTTCTTCGATGAGCGGCAGACGCCGGCGCGCGATGTTGGCGCGCTCGCCCGATCCGCCCTTGCCGGCGCCCTGCTTGCCGTACTGCGAGCCGCCGCGCGAACGCATGCGGGCCTTGGCGTGCACATGCTCGGCCGGAACATCAAGGATGCGCGGCGCGATGGCCAAGATGTCGAGCATGCGGGCCTGGGCAAGCGCGGGGTCGATGGTCTTGGGCGCGGCGTATTCGGCGATGACGAGCCAGCGGCCCGGCGTCTGCGGGCAACCCTCGTACAGGTCGATGGCAGCGGAGTAGTCGGGCAGGTCGGCATCGTAGACGCGATAGCAGCTCACGCCCTCGCGCTTGGCCCACTTGCGGCGCAGACGGGCATTCTTGCGCAGGCGGTTGGCGAACTGCTCGGACTCCGGGATGAGCACGGGCAGCGGCTTGCCGTCGCCCAAGTCGAGCGTGGCGGCAGGTTCGGGCATGGAGGAAGCGGCGGCTTCGTCGTTGGCTTCGTTGGCATCCGCAACCTCGGCCTCGGCATCCGCGCTGGTCGCAGCCTCAAACGCTGCAGCGGCGTGGTCGAGTGAGGGCCAAACCTCAAGAGCCGCCTCCTCGTTATTGGGTATGACGGCGATCGAGCGCTCGGGCTCGGCGTGGAGCGCGCGGGCCAGCAAGCCGTCGCGGGTGAGAGCGGCGACCGGCGCCGAAGCGAGCTCGGGGGCGCGGCGCAGCTCGCCGATGAGCGTCATGGCATCGTGCATGAGCGAAAGCGGGGTCTCGGTCGTGTCCGCGACCAGGGCGGCACCGGCGACGGCGCCCGCATGGTCCAGCACGGTGGCGGGCTTGGCGGCACAAAAGTCGACAAAACGCTTGTAGCCGGCGCACTTGACCATGCGCTCGGCAGTCTTGCGGGCGGCGGGGTCGATGTCTACGGCCACGATGCGCGCCTGGCGCTCGCGCGCTGCCGCCTCGCGCTCGTGCGCCTCGGCAAGCAGCTGCTCCCACAGGACAGCGTCGTGCAGCTGCCAGCCCTCAAAGCCCCAGCGCTCGCGTGCGGCGCCCGGGGCGCGGTCGGTCAGAATGTTCACGGCCTCCAGCAGCAGACCGCCGCCGGCGCACGAGGCATCGATCAGCGTGGGAAGGGCTTCGTTTTCGTAATCGTCGGCCGTCAGCTCGCGCTCGCATAGTGCGGTCCAGCCGACCTGCGCCAGCACCAGGGCGGCGTAGTCGGGGCGCAACACGTGTGCGCCCTCGCCGGCACGAGTCGCAGCGGGCGGCAGACGCTTGAACAGCGGGTCGCCCGAAAGGTCCAGGCTGATGCTCGCGCGGCGCTGACGCAGCGAAAGCAACAGGTGAACATCGGGGTCGGCGGCATCGACGTCGGCGCGACGGCCCGTGGTCTCGGCCAGACGGTCGCACAGCGCGTCTTTGGCGCGCAGGGCCGAGAAGCGCGTGTTGCGCAGCTGCTCGGTCACGCCGCGGGCGGTGATGGCGATGGTGGCGCCGGGGCGGATGATGGTCTCCCAGGCGATGTCGTAAACGCTATCGTACAGTTCATCGGCATCCTGCGCCTCAAAGCGCCCGAGTACCACGAACACACGGCTCGCCAGGCGCGACCACAGACAGGCGCGGTAGCCTTCTTCGAGCTCGCCCTCAAATGTAGCGCGGCCCTTCAGCCGGCGAACATGCGAAAGCCCGAGGCGTTTAAGCTCATCGGCGAGTGCGGACTCAAAGCCCTCGGGGCAGCTTGCGTAAAATTCCATGGGTGACCTCTCTGGTTGCGTCGCTCCATTATATGATGGATACTTCGTTTACTCTCGCCCCCGAAAGGAACCCATATGATTGATGCGTGCCCCGATTCCGCCGTGCTCTTTTTTGACGTGGACGGCACGCTGACGTCGTTCGATCCCGACAACATGACCGACAAGGACTTTTCGGCGGTTCACCCCTCGCAGGCGGTCGTCGAGGCGTTTCATCGTCTGCGCGACGCGGGACACCATGCATTTATCTGCACGGGTCGTCCCTTGTGGCTGATTGCCGATGGCCTGCGCGCGCTGAACCCGGCGGGTGTCGTTGCCATGGCGGGAGCGACGCTCGAGGTCGAGGGCCGCGTGGTGCACGAGGACTGCTTTGGCGAGGACGTTATCGCGGAGCTCGCGCGCCGTATGGCCGCGGCAGGGATTGAGGCCTTTTTCGAGACCAACGTTGCTACTTTTGCCCTGGAATCCGCGGGTGTTGAGCAGTCGTCTCTGATCGGCACTTCTGTGGTGCACAGCACCGAGGAAATGCGCGTCGACGGCCGTCTGCGCGTGGGCAAGGTAGGCATCGTCGCGAGCGACCTGGCTCGCGTAGCCAACGATGATGGCTTTATCGATCGCGAGTTTGAGCTGTGCAACACCGGTGGTCAGAATCGCGAGCTGAGCCCCAAGGGCATCGACAAGGGCGTGGGCGTGGCGCGAGCGCTGGAATACCTGGGTCGCACCGGCAACGCGCGCACCTTTGGCTTTGGTGATTCCGGCAACGATCTGGGTATGCTCGCCGCTGTCGAGACGGCCGTGGCCATGGGCAACGCCATGCCCGAGGTCAAGGCGGTCGCCGACTACGTGACCGACGATGTCGCACACGACGGCACCGTCACAGCGATGCAGCATTTCGGCCTCATCTAATGAATCCCGCGTTCTGACGTTTGCTCAAACTGCGACTCTTTGCTTTTGCATGCTCAATCGATTTATCAATCCAAACACTGAGGTGTTTATACCGTTCGCCGAGAAGATAAAAAACCGCAGTTCACGCCTTGATAAACGTAGGTAAAGTGTTTAGCAGTTTATCGGCCGTATGCTAACGAAAGGAATCAGGCAGATGGCAATCAAGGTGTTCGCTGACGGTGCAAACCTCGAGGGCATGCTCGACATGTACGAGAACGGCAACGTTCAGGGTTTCACGACCAACCCGTCCCTTATGAAGAAGGGCGGCGTGACGGATTACCGCGCGTTTGCCAAGGAGGTCCTGGCCCACATCACCGATGTGTCCGTGTCGTTTGAGGTCTTTGCCGACGACGTCGAGACCATGGAGGTCGAGGCCCGCGAGATCGCCACCTGGGCCGAGAACGTCTACGTCAAGATTCCGTGCGTGACCACCAAGGGCGAGTCCACCGCCGAGCTGGTGCGCAAGCTTTCCGCCGACGGCATCAAGGTCAACGTCACTACCATTTTTACTCCCGAGCAGGTTGACGAGATGATCGAGGTTGTTGACGCCGAGACGCCGTCCATCATCTCGCTCTTTGCCGGCCGCATCGCCGACACCGGCGTCGATCCCATTCCGTTTATGACGGAGTCGGTCAAGAAGGCTGCCGCCAAGCCCAACTGTGAGGTCCTGTGGGCGTCCACGCGCGAGCTCATCAACATTTACCAGGCCGAGGCCTGCGGTTGCCAGATCATTACGGTGCCCAACAGCATCCTGGCCAAGCGCAAGAACATCGGTCGCGACCCGTACGAGGTCTCGCTCGATACCGTGCGCGGCTTTGCCAAGGATATCGCCGCTTTGGGCTTCCATATTCTGCCGTAACGCGAACACTGGCTACGCCGCGGGCTGCTCGCCCCGGCCTTTCCTTTCCCTATCGCTCACGCGCCTCGCGAGGGTCGCGCTAGGCAAAGGAAAGGCCGGGGCTGCCGACACGAGCTTGCCAGCAAGTTGGCGCTTGGCTTCTATATCCTGCCGTGGGCAAAGGTACCCCCGCCTGCGCCGTGCAAAATTGAGAGTATTCAGCAAGGTAAAGGTCTTTATCAGTTAACCGAAGCATGGAACAGCCCCCGTTTTGGCTCTGACGACGCTAAAACGGGGGCTGTTTTTTGCTTTTTCGTCTCTGAGAGGCATCCGGAACGGTGGAATTTGCAGAATACTCGCGATTTTGCACATCGCTACAGGGGGGTACCTTTGCTTTGGCGGTTTACTTGCCCTGTACCATGGTGAGCGAGATCTTTTTGCGGTCGCGATCGACCTTCTCGACCCACACCTTGACCGTGTCACCGACGCGCACCACGTCGCTGGGGTGCTTGACGAAGCGGTTGGCCAGTTTGGAGATGTGCACGAGGCCGTCCTGGTGCACGCCCACGTCGACGAAGGCGCCAAAGTCGACGACGTTGCGCACTGTGCCCTTGAGCTCCATGCCGGACTCCAGGTCGTCGATGGAAAGTGCTGAGCGGCTAAAGACCACCTCGGGCGCGTCGTCGCGCGGGTCGCGACCGGGCTTCTTGAGCTCGTTGACAATGTCGATGAGCGTGAGGGTGCCGCAGTCCAGGTCGCTTGCCAGCGCCGAGATGCTGCCCAGGCGGCGCTCGATGTCGGGTACGCCGCCGCGGCTGAGCTCACTGGCTTTAACGCCTGCGCGCTCCAGGACGGCCGTGGCTACCTCGTAGCTCTCGGGGTGGACGCTTGTCGCGTCGAGTGGGTTCTTGCCACCGCTGATGCGCAGGAAGCCCGCGGCGTTGAGATATGCCTTGGGTCCCAGTTTGGGGACCTTCTTAAGCTGGCGGCGATCGGTAAAGGCACCGTTTTCCTCGCGGTAGGCCACGATATTCTTGGCCACGCTCGGCGTGATGCCCGATACGTATCCCAGCAGGCTCGCGCTTGCGGTGTTGACGTCGACGCCTACGCGGTTGACGACGTCCTCCACCACGTGGCCCAGAGTGCGCGAGAGCTCGGCCTGGTCAAGGTCGTGTTGGTACTGGCCAACGCCGATGGACTGGGGCGGAATCTTGACGAGCTCTGCCAGCGGGTCTTGCAGGCGACGGCCCAGGCTCATGGCGCCACGCACGGTGACGTCCAGGTCGGGATATTCCTGGCTGGCGAGCTCGGAGGCGGAGTACACCGACGCGCCGGCTTCGTTAACGATGGTGTAGCGAAGGCTGGGCGCCTGCTCGGCGATGAACTCCGAAACGACTTCCTCGGTCTCGCGGCTGGCGGTGCCGTTGCCGATGACGATGGTGTTGACGCTGTCCTTCTTGACGAGGCGGGCGAGCTCGCACTTGGTGCCGGCGACGTCGTGGCGCGGCTTGGTGGGGTAGACCACGCCGTGGTCGAGCAGCTTGCCGGTCTCGTCCATGACGGCGACCTTGCAGCCGGTGCGGTAGCCCGGATCGAGCGCGAGTACGCGGGCGCCGCGCACGGGGCGCGCCGAGAGCAGGCCTTCGAGATTCTTGGCAAAGACGTTGATGGCCTCGGTCTGGGCGCGAACGGTGAGTTTGGCGCGGGCCTCGCGCTCCAGCGAGGGGGCCATGAGGCGCTTGTAACCGTCAGCGATGGCGGCATTAAAGACGGGAGCAAACACGCCCTGGCGACGGGGCCAGCGGCTGCCGAGGCGTGCCGTAGCGGCAGCGCCGTCGACGTTCACGCGCACGCGGAGCTTGCCCTCACGCTCACCGCGGTCGATAGCCAGCACGCGGTGGTTGGGTATACGGCGCAACGGCTCGTCAAAGTTGTAGTAGGGCTCGTAGGGGGTCTTCTCGGCGGGGTCGGTGGCCTCGACGACGATGTCGGCGGTGTTTTGCGTAAAGGCGCGCAGGTCGGCGACGTTCTCGGGATCTTCGGCCACCGTCTCGGCCACGATGTCGGCGGCGCCGGCGAGCGCCTTCTCGGGCGTGTCGAAGCCGGCCTCCTCGTTGACGTAGTCCGCGGCGGCGTCGAGCGCGCTGCCCTTGGCCGAAGCCTGCATGATGATCATGTTGGCGAGTGGCTCCAGGCCGGCCTCGCGGGCCTTCTGCGCGCGGGTCATGCGCTTTTTGCGGTAGGGCTTGTAGAGGTCCTCGACACGCTGGAGCTGCGTGGCCTCGCGAATCTGCTGCTCGAGTTCGGGCGTGAGCTTGCCCTGGGCGTCGATGAGCAGAATGACGTCCTCTTTACGCTGCTCAAGATTGCGCAGGTATGACAGGCGCTCGTCGAGGGCGCGCAGGGCGACGTCATCCATGCCGCCCGTGGCCTCCTTGCGGTAGCGCGAGATAAAGGGGATGGTGTTGCCCTCGTCGATGAGCTTGACAGCCGCCTCGACGTTGGCGGCCTTAAGGTTGAGCTCGCGGGCGAGCTGGGCGATAAGATCCATGGGACTCCTTGCGTTTAAGGTGCGTTTGCAGCACAGGGCTACCAAGGATACCACCTGCCACTTCGCCCAAAAAAGACTGTTTTGGCGCGGAACCACGAAAGCGGCCTATCTACTACGTTTGAACCGTGTGGGTCGACCATCCCCCGGTTTTCCGAAAATGCGCAACTCGTCTACCTGCGGTTTTTATTCCGCGAAATTTGGCATGGTTGAGGGCGATCGGTTAAACGTAGTAGATAGGCTCATTCCGTGGCGAACGAATCAAGCTAAGGTGCAAAAAGTCCCCCGTCCCAGAAAAACCATTGGCAACGTAGCAAAATGCCCTGCGGGCAGGAGGCTGCTCGCAGGGCAAAGAAGAGGGGCTTATTTGTGGCGGACCGAGGGGCTCGGCATGGGGTTTCTGTCGCGGCCGCTCTTAAGGCACTACAGCTCGACGAGCTGGCCGGTCTCGGCGGCCTCCTTGATGGCGTTGAGAAGCGTGAGCGTCTTGACGTTGTCGGCCGGCGTCACGACGGGCTCGACCTCGCGGCGGACAACCTTTACAAAGTGCTTGAGCTGCATCTTGTGCGGCAGCGCCGGGTCGACGGCCGGAATCTCCATCTGCAGCGGCTTGTGCCAGTTGGAGGCGCCATCGTAGGAGAACTGGTGCAGGCGGGGCAGCGACAGGGCGCCCTTGGTGCCGCCGATAAAGTAGGCGTCGGCGTCGAAGGGACGGTACTGCGGGTCCTCGCGAGCGGTCGCCTCCCAGTTCCAGGGGCTGGCGGTGGCGTCAGAGATGGTCATGCTCGCGAGTGCGCCATCGGCAAAGCGAACGTTGACCACGGCGGAGTCCTCGGTCTCAAAACCGCGGGCGGCGCTGGACTGCATGCCCTGGACGGCGACGGGCTCGCCCAGCAGGTAGCGGAGCAGGTCGACGTCGTGAACCAGGTTAACCAGGATCGGGCCGGCACCCTTCTTGCGGCGCCACTCGACATCGAAGTACTCGTCGTTCTTATAGATCATGTAGTGGAAGCTCGACACGGTGAGCTTGCCCAGCTCACCGGACTCGATGATCTCCTTGGCCTTGTTCACAAACGGGTTGTGGCGACGGTGCTGACCTACGAGCACGGGCACGCCGGCGGTCTCGGCCTCGGCGGCGAAGGCCTGGGCATCCTCAAGGTCGTTGGAGATCGGCTTTTCGACCAGCGGCACGATGTTGCGCTTGATGGCCTCGCGGGCAACGCCCAGGTGCAGATCGTTGGGCGTGGCGATGATGACGGCGTCGGGCTTGACCTCGTCCATCATCTGGGCGGGATCGGTGAAGAACGGCACGCCGGCGGCCTCGGCCGTGGCGCGGGCGCCCTCAAAGGCGTCGGCGATGGCGACGAGCTCGGCCTCGGGCTCCTCGGTGACAAAGCGGATGTGGTTGCGGCCCATGGCGCCGGCGCCGATAACGGCAATGCGGACGGGGTTGAGCTCAGACATTTCGACTCCTTAATACTGGTGGCGGTGGAATGCGACAAAGGGACTGTCCCTTTGTCGCATCGGTAAAACTAGGCGGACTTCTTCTTGCTGTCGGAGACCATCATGTAGACGGTGAGCACGACGGCGATGGCGGCGATCACGATGGCGCCGTAGAAGGACTGCTGGTAGGCGGCGCTGCCGGCCTCGGCGTGATACAGCACGGCGGTGATGGGCTGGCTGATCCAGGTAGAAGCGGCGTAGCCCAAAAACATGATGCCGTAGTTGACGCCGATGTTGCTGGTGCCAAAGGCGCCACCGGTAAGCGGCGGGTAGATGACGAGCAGGGCGCCAAAGCTAAAGCCGAGCAGGGCGAGTGCCACAAAGAACATGCTCTGCGTAAAGCTTATCGACATGATGACGAGCGCGACGATGGTGACGACAAGGCTGATGAGCAGCGACTTGTAGGCGCCGAGCTTGTCGATGATCTGGCCAAAGGACAGACGGCCAACCAGGTTGGCGCAGGTGTTGACGGAGACCACCACACCGCCGAGGGCGACGGCCGCGGCGCTCGTGGGGTCGGTGAAGAGCTGGACGGCGGCGATGGAGGCAACCTTGCCCACGAGCAGGGTGCCTGCAGTGGCAGCAAAGGCGAAGGTGATGATGAGGACCCAGAAGCGCGGGGTCTTAACCATCTCGCCCGGGGTGAGGTCGCCGAAGGTGCCGGCGTGTGCGCCGCCCTTGGGGGCCTCGAAGCCCTCGGGTAGCCAGCCGGCCTCGGGGGCCTTCAGGAACAGGGCGGAGGCGGCGATCGTCACAAAGAAGATGACACCGAGCGCCTTGAGGGCGCCAAAGATGCCCAGGCTCGGGATGAGCAGCGATGCGAGCACCGGGGACAGCACGGCGGGGCCGGCGGTCGAAGCGGCCAGGGTGATGCCGGAGGCGAGCCCCTTCTTGTCGATGAACCACTTTTGGCCGGTCGTGAGCGCCGGGTTGTAGCCCAGGCCGTTGCCGATGGCGGCGACGAGCGAGAACCACAGGTAGAACTGCCACGGCTCGGTGACGGTGCCGGACATGAACCAGCCCAGGCCGTAGCACACGGCGGCAGCGATCACGACGTTGCGCGGACCGATCTTGTCGGAGATGCGGCCGGCGAAGATGCCCGTCACGGCCATGATGGTCTGGAAGACCGGGAACGCCCAGGTAAGGGCGCTCGACCACTCGGGGTAGACGGCGAGCAGGTTCTTGCTCACGACGGAATACAGCGCGATGGAGCTGATGAAGAACATGGTGACGCACGCGGCGGAAAGCACGACGGCGCGACCCTTGTTGGAGTTGGTGGAAGCCATTGGACTCTTTCTAATCGATACGGGGGAGGAGCGGGCGTGTCCGCGGGACCTCCCTGCCAGGTTGGTTTACTGGTCGGTCGGCTTGGCGACACCGGACTCGTCGGACCAAAGCTCGACACCCTTGTTCTTAAGGTAGTTGTCGGCATAGGCGCGACGGCCGCCGGGCTTGGCGGTGAGGTCGCCCATCATGTTGGAGAAGCCGCCGTCGACCTTGATGGCATCGCCGGTGGTAAAGTCCGAGCGCTTGGACGCCAGGAACATGACGGCGTTGGCAATATCGCTGACCTCGCCGATGCGGCGCGTGGCGATCAGACGGCTGCGGCTCTTTTCGACCTCGGGGTCGGCGTAGAAGTTGGCCGACATCGGGGTCTTAACGAAGCAGGGCTCGACGCAGTTGGAGCGGACGCCGTAGGGGCCCCACTCGGCGGCGAGCATCTTGGACATCATGTTGACGCCGGCCTTGGTGGAGCTGTACACGCCCGAGAACGTCTCGGGGGAGTGGCTGGCGACGGTCGAGATGTGCACCAGGCGACCCTGGCCGGCCTTGATCATCTCGCGACCAAAGCGCTGCGAGGTGATGAAGTAGCCGGTGAGGTTGACGTTGAGCACCTGCTCCCAGTCGCTCAGCGGCAGGTCCTCCATGGCGGCGAAGCGCAGGATGCCGGCGGTGTTGACGAGGACGTCGACGCGGCCGAAGTTGGCGATGGTGGCGTCGACAGCAGCCTGAACCTCGGCCTCGTCGGTGGCGTTCATCTTGTAACCCTCGGCGTGGATGCCAAACTCGGCAGCTAGGTCGGCGGCAGCGGCCTTGACCTTCTCCTCGTCCAGGTCGAGCATGACGACGTTGGCGCCATTGCGGGCGAACTCGCGGCAGATCTCGGCGCCCATACCGCCGAGCGCGCCAGTCACGGCGCAGACATCGCCCTCGAGCTTAAGCCAATTGCTCATAGGAACTTCCCTTCTTGTGCCTCCCGGTGGGTCGCTCCCATTAACCGACCCACGTGGTTTTCGCTGGTTATCGTATGCTTTGCATTTGCGCAGGTGAATTGCATATTTGTTAGAATGGCGTTAACCGTAGGTTTGCACTGTGCGATGCAGTTTATTCTCAATTGAGCGCGTGACCTGCGAAAACAACCCCCTGTGGCACCATGCGGTCACGGGCGCGAAAACGGGAGATTGACGTGTACGATCGACGACTTGAGGCCATATCGGCCGCCGCGGAGCTGGGAAGCTTCTCGCGTGCGGCGGCAAAGCTGCGCGTGTCGACGCCGGCGCTCGTCAAGCAGGTATCGGGTTTTGAGGCGGAGTTCGGTATTACGCTGTTCGAGCGCTCGCACTCGGGCGTCAAGGTGACGCCGGCGGGTGCTCTGCTGGTGGACGACGCGCGCTCGATCATGCGCCAGTCCGAGGACGCCCTGCGCCGTGCCCGACGTGCGGCGGGCGATGGCGGTGCCGTGCGCCTGGGCGTGTCGATGATGTGTCCGGGGCGCCAAACGCTGTCGATGTGGTCGGGTGTGCACGAGCTGGAGCCGTCGCTGCGCTTTGAGATTGTGCCGGTAAGTGACCTTTATGATGAGCGCGAGACTGTCATGCGAAGCCTAGGTCGCGAGGTCGATGTGGTGCAGTCGAGCTTTTCGACCCCACGCTGGGGCGACGCATGCCAAAGGCTCCGCATCGTCAACGTGCCGTTTTATATCGACCTGCCGCGCACGAGCCCGCTGGCGCGCAAGACGCGCATCACGGTCGCCGACTTGGAAGGCATGCGCCTGCGCGTGCTCCGTCACGGCAACGATGCCATGGACAGCCTGCGTATCGACCTGTTAACCGACGGCGGCGTGGACGTGATCGATGTGGACAGCTTCGACTTCGCGCTCTTTAACGAGGCGGAGGAAAAGGGCGACGCGGTGCTCACCTGCGGAGCGTGGTCGGGGGTGCACCCGGCCTTTGTGGGCGTACCGTTCCTGTGCGGCCGCGAGGTGCCGGTCTTTCTGCACTACCCGCTCGAGCCAACCCTCCAAGTACAAAAATTCGTCAACGCCATGGCCCAGCTTCTCAAATAGCCAAAAGAGCCCCGTCCCAAATTAGCTACCTTTTGCTACGGGTTTAGCGGTTCTCGCGTTGCGGCCCGGCTGCCTCGGCTGTCTTTACGCGGTTCTTGTCGATGTACATGTTTTTGTCGGCCTGGGAAAAGAGCTCGCGCATCGTAGGCGGTTCATCAAAATCACTGGAAAGCGCGTAGCCCACCGCATAGCTGATAGGCATGTCGGGGTGAACCCCGGAATACTTGTTCACGTTCGCACGAACCCGAGCGAGACAGGACTCCACGGCAGCTCGATCGGTATCCCATAGCACCGCGATAAACTCATCGCCGCCGTCGCGGCCCACAAAGCAGGTCTCGGACGCCACACGCCCCAGCTGCCGGGCAAAAGAGCGGATGTATTCGTCGCCTTTCTCGTGACCAAAGCTGTTATTGACCGTATGCAGATTGTTAAGGTCGAAGACGCACACCGCAACGGGCGCCTCCGCGGAGACAGGTTGCTCCTGCCCCAAGATCTCCTCGCACTTGTTCTTGTTGGGCAGTCCCGTGGCTTCGTCGAGATAGACTTTGTTCTGCAGCTCGCGATTGAGCGCGGCAGTTCGCACCGCGCGAACAAGTTCGACCGCAAAGGTCGCCACCAAGCCCACGATGTCGATGATCACCAAGCCCTCGAGATAGTTGAGCGCCGACGCCTTCTCCTGAGAGTAGTCCTCTGCGAGCCGCGTAGCATCGTCGCAAATGCCAAAGAACTCCTCGCTCATGGAGATGATGTCGGTGTTCTCGTAGCCAACTTCGCGCACGCGGATGATCTCGGCGCAAAGCTCATCAAAATAGTTTGCAAGCTCGGTCATCTTTGCCTGATACTCGTCGTCATCGAGACGGACGAGGTTGAGGTCGTCACTTCCGTAACGCAAACCGTTGATGTATGAATCCACGGCTTTGAGCAGGTCATCTTGAGGCTGGCCCGCGTCCTCGAGCTTAACGATTCGCTGCGTGGTACCGCGCACCAGGCCGGCGTAGTTGACCACACGCGCCGTGCCCTGGATATCGGAGACGAGCAGCATAACATTGATGAAGAAGAAGATGAGAACTGCCGTGAGCACCATCATGAGCAGACGCACCGCCTGGCTGGCCTTCTTGGCGACAGAAGTATTCACAAGTTCACTCCCCTAAATGACAAAAGAGCAGGTAGCACGCAGTGTGCTGAAATTCATGGGTGGTTAACTCTACCATATGGGCCAGCAGCCTCAAACTGCAGTAGACGCTCGTCCAAATTGGCGTGACGCTTGCCTTGTTGTTCTTGACCTGGCTGCGCTATCGGACATGCTTCTGGTCTTGGATCACCATGGGAAAGCTCATCCCGTTTTGTGCGTCTAGAGTGGGATGCGGCTTCCCAAAGGTGCCGTTAGGGGAAACTACATCCCGGTTTACCCCCTTGAAATGGGATGCCGTTTCCCGGAGGGGGTCCAGCGGGAAACGGCATCCCATTCTGGGTCCGAAAAGTGGGATACGGTTTCCGGCCGGCATGAAAAAAGCCCCCACAGCTCATATGAACTGCGGGGGCTTATGCGTTGCGGCGTAGTTCCGGGTTGCCAGATCTACTCCAGCTCAAACGCTCCGGTGTAGAGCTGGTAGTAATACCCGCGCTTGGCGATCAGCTCGTCGTGGTTACCGCGCTCGATAATGCGGCCGTGGTCCAGACAGATGATCGCGTCGGAGTTGCGCACGGTGGACAGGCGGTGCGCGATGACAAACGTCGTGCGGCCCTCCATGAGCTTATCCATGCCCGCTTGCACGATGGCCTCGGTGCGAGTGTCGATGGAGCTCGTGGCCTCGTCCAGGATCATTGCCGGCGGATCGGCGACGGCGGCGCGTGCGATCGAGATCAGCTGGCGCTGGCCCTGCGACAGCTGCGCGCCGTTGCCGGTGAGCATGGTGTCGTAGCCGTCGGGCAGGCGGGTGATAAAGTCGTCCGCGCCGGCGAGCTTTGCCGCCGCGATGCACTCCTCGTCGGTGGCGTCCAGGTTGCCGTAGCGGATGTTATCCATCACGGTGCCGGTGAACAGGTTCACGTCCTGCAGCACGACGCCCAGCGAGCGGCGCAGATCGGCCTTGCGGATCTTGTTGACGTTGATGCCGTCGTAGCGGATCTTGCCGTCGGCGATGTCGTAGAAGCGGTTGATGAGGTTGGTGATGGTCGTCTTACCGGCACCGGTGGCGCCGACAAACGCGACCTTCTGGCCCGGCTTGGCAAACACGGACACGCCGTGCAGCACCTCGTGGTCGGGCGTGTAGCCAAAGTCGACGTTGTCCATGACCAGGTCGCCGCGCAGCGGTACGTACTCGATCTCGCCGGTTGCGCGGTGCGGATGTTTCCATGCCCACATGCCGGTGTGGTGGTCGGCCTCTTCGAGCTGCCAGGTATCGGGGTTCACCTGCGCGTTGACGAGCGTCACGTAGCCTTCGTCGGTCTCGGGCTTCTCGTCGATGAGCTCAAAGATGCGGTCGGCGCCGGCGAGGCCCATGACCACGGCGTTGATCTGCTGCGAGATCTGACCGATCTGTCCGCAGAACTGCTTGGTCATGTTGAGGAACGGCACCACGACGGCGATGGACAGCGTCATGCCCGAGATGCTCAGGTTGGGCACGCCCAGTGCCAGGAAAATGCCGCCGGCAAGGGCCACCAGCACGTAGAGCAGGTTGCCCAGGTTCATAAGGATAGGCATGAGGATGTTGGCGTACATGTTGGCCTTTTGCGAGACCTCGAAGAGCTTTTCGTTGCGCTCGTCAAAATCGGCCTCGGCGGCAGACTCGTGGCAGAACGCCTTGACGACCTTCTGGCCGTTCATGACTTCCTCGATATGGCCCTCGACCACGCCGAGCTCGGTCTGCTGCGCAATAAAGAAGCGCGCGGAGTTGGAGCCGAGCAGCTTGGTCATAAAGGTCATAAAGGCGACGCCGGCCACAATGACCAGGCACATCCACACGCTGTAGTACAGCATGATAAAGAACACCGTGACGATGACGATGGTCGTCATGAGCAGGTTGGGCAGCGACTGGCTGATCATCTGGCGCAGTGTGTCGATGTCGTTGGTGTAGTGGCTCATGATGTCGCCGCGCTGGTGCGTGTCGAAGTAGCGAATCGGCAGGTCCTGCATGCGGTTGAACATCTTCTCGCGCAGCTTCTCGAGCGAGCCCTGCGTGACGATGGCCATGGCGCGGTTCCAGAAGAGCGAGGACAGGATGCCGACGCCGTAGATGCAGGCGAGGGTGGTCACGAGCTGCAGAATCTTGGGCTGCGCGGTCGTCCAATCGCCCGACTGCCACGATTCGCTAATAATCTGCAGGGCGCTCTGAAGGAAGGTCGCACCGATGGAGTTGATGATGGCGCAGAGCACCACGCCGACGACGACGAGGGGCAAAAGCACGGGGTAGAAGCCAAAGAGCGTCTTGATGAGGCGCGACATGGTGCCGCCCTTGCGGTTGAGCGCGCGCTCGGCGGTCGTTGCCTTACTCATGTGCCTCGCCTCCTTCCTGGGTCTGAGCTTGCGTTGCGGATGCCTCGGTGTCGGCCTCGACGGCCCCTTCGCCCTCGGCACTCATCTTGTTTTGCGAGTTAAAGGTCTCGCGATAGATCTCGCTCGTCTTGAGTAGCTCGTCATGGTTGCCGATTTGCGCGATGCGGCCACCCTCCATGACGATGATACGATCGGCATCCTGCACGGAGCTAATACGCTGGGCGATGATGAGCTTGGTCGTGTTGGGCAGATAACTTGCCAGCCCTGCGCGGATCTTGGCGTCGGTCTTGGTGTCGACGGCGCTGGTGGAGTCGTCCAGGATCAAGATCTTGGGGCGACGCAGCAGGGCACGCGCAATGCACAGGCGCTGCTTCTGACCGCCGGAAACATTGGAGCCGCCCTGCTCGATCCAGGTGTCGTAGCCCTTGGGGAAGCCATCGACAAACTCGTCGGCGCAGGCCAGGTGCGCGGCCTCGCGGACCTCTTCGTCGGTGGCATTCGGATCGCCCCAGCGCAGGTTCTCGGCAATGGTGCCGCTAAACAGCACATTTTTCTGCAGCACCATGGCGACCTGGTGGCGCAGTGCGTCCAGGTCGTAGTCGCGCACGTCCGTGCCGCCCACGCGCACGGTGCCCTCGGTGGCGTCGTACAGGCGGGCGATGAGGTTTACGAGCGTGGACTTGGCCGAGCCAGTGCCGCCGATGATGCCGATGGTCTCGCCGCTCTTAATGTGCAGGTCGATATCGTCGAGCGCCTGGCGCTTCGCATGCGCGGAATACTTAAAGCTCACGTGGTCAAAGTCGATGGAACCGTCGGCGACCTCGAGCACGGGCTCGGCGGGATCGGCGATCGTGGGCTCGGCGGCCAACACCTCGGTAATGCGGTGCGCCGATTCGTCGGCCATGGTCACCATGACAAAGATCATCGACAGCTGCATCAGGCTCATGAGGACCTGGAAACCATAGGTAAAGATCGAGGAGAGCTGGCCCACGTCGAACAGCGTGCCCTGGCTCGTGATGATGAGCTTGGAGCCCAGGTAGATGATGACGACAAACGCGCCGTTGACGCAGATGTTCATCATGGGGTTGTTAAAGGCCAGCAGCTTCTCGGCGCGGGTGAAGTCCATCTGGACGTCGCGTGCGGCGGTCGCGAACTTCTCCTTCTCAAAGTCTTCGCGCACATAGCTCTTGACCACGCGCATGCCGGTGACGTTTTCCTCGACGGACTCGTTAAGGGCGTCGTACTTATGGAACACGCGCGAGAAGATGGGGCGCACCTTAAAGATGATAAAGAACAGTCCAAAGCCCAGCAGCGGAATGATGACCAGGTAGACCATGGCGACGCTGCCGCCCATGATAAACGCCATGGTAAAGGCGAAGATCAATACCAGCGGCGCGCGCACGGCGATACGGATGATCATCATAAAGGCCTGCTGCACGTTGTTGATGTCGGTGGTCAGGCGCGTGACGAGCGAGGAGCTCGAGAACTCATCGATGTTGGCAAAGCTGAACGTCTGGATCTTGTAGAACAGGTCGTGACGCAGGTTCTTGGCGAAGCCGCAACTCGCATGGCTGCAGGTGACGCCGGCAGCGGCGCCAAAAGCAAGGGATGTTAGCGCGATGAGCACCAAAAAGCCTGCGGTGGGAAGCATCTCGGCTACGGTGGCGCCGTCTTTGATGGCGTCGATCAGGTTGGCGGTGATAAATGGAATCAGCATCTCGCAGAGCACCTCGCCAAGCACGAGCAATGGCGTGGCAACGGTGACTTTCATATAGTCGCGGATGCTGCCCATGAGGGTTTTAATCATCCAGTTCCTCCCAGGTTACGCGGATTTTATCGAGCATTTCGGCGAGGTCCTCGCGCTCGTCATGGGTGAGTGCGCTAAAGGCCTGTTTTCTAAAGCGGATGCGGGCCGCCTGGTCGATGCGGGCGTTTTCCCGGCCGGTTTCGGTCAGGCGAATGGTGAGTTGCCGTCGATCCTTGGGGTTACGGCTGCGTTCAATGAGGCCGTTGACCTCGAGCTTGGACAGGATTTCGGAAAGCGACCCCGGCTTGAGGTCAAAGTGCATGCCGAGTTCCTGCTGCGACATCTCGCCGCCGGGCTGCTTGGCCAGCAGGCAGATAATGGGCGCCTTGCCGGACACGCCTCCGCCATGAAAATGCATGTAATGGCCGCAAAAGCCCAGGCCGCTCAGGATGCGCTTGGCGAGTTTGTCTTCAGCGCTGACCGCTTCGGGTATGTCTACCGGTTGCGACGGGTCACCGCCGGGCTCATGCGGAAGGACGAGTGGTTCAACACACATATCTAAGCTTCGCTCCTCTCTTTAGTTAGGTAGTGGAATTGTTTTGTGCCTAACCAATTTAGGAGCGTGAGAAATCAATGTCAAGGTACCAAACTTATTAAGTTACGGCGTTTTGCCAAACGCCGTAACCGCTCGACGCTGCAAACGCTCCTAAGCGGCAATCTGCCTTTCAACTTCGGCGGCATGACCAGAAGGTCAATGCCGCCTCGTTTCAAGGCACCTTGCTCGCTCTGGTGGGTTTTCGCTGACTTCGCCAAAACATCGGCGTTGCCCGGCCAGTCGTTTTGGCGCTTGGGGACGTTCCTTATGTGCCGGCACTTGGGGACACTCCTTGTGCTGATAATCGTTGGGTTAGCCGTTGGGGACGTTCTTGTTTGACTAGTCATTTAAGAACGTCCCCAACGGCTAACTTCCTCTTTGCGATTTGCCTCCCATTTCCGAAACCTTTCCGCAACAATTTGCCCTTCGTGCCGCTCGACTCCGCTCGCAACGTCCCCTGCGCTACACTTAGTTGCACTGTGGCGCCGTTGCGCCGCGCCCGACCCAAGGGGGACTCTCATGAAGAATACTCAGCTGCTGCTGATTAACGATATGTGCGGCTACGGCAAGGTCGCGCTTTCCGCCATGCTGCCGGTGCTGTCGCACATGGGTTACCGTATCCATAACCTGCCGACGGCGCTCGTTTCCGACACGCTCAACTACCCCAAGTTCTACATCCACGACACCACCGAGTACGTGCGTCAAAGCCTCGCTATCTGGGAGGAGCTCGGCTTTGAGTTCGACGCCATCTCGACCGGCTTTATCGTGACCGAGGAAGAGACGCGCATCATCTCGGACTTTTGCCACCGCCGTGCGCAAAAGGGCACCAAGGTGTTCGTCGACCCCATCATGGGCGACAGCGGTAAGCTCTACGCCGGCGTGCCCGAGTCCACGATTGGCCTTATGCGGCACCTGCTGGAGTGCGCAGACTACGCGGTACCCAACTATACCGAGGCGTGCCTGCTTGCCGATAGGCCTATCGCCGAGCAAATTACGCCCGATGAGGCCCGCGACCTTGTGGACGCCGTGCGCGAGCTGGGTGCCAAATCTGTGGTCATTACGAGCGCCGTAGTCAATGGCACGAATGCGGTTATCGGTTACGACCATGTGGCGGGGGAGTACTTTACGATTCCCTTTGAGCTCATTCCGGTCTATTTCCCGGGCACGGGCGACACGTTTTCGGCGGTGCTCGTCGGCCGCGTGATGGCCGGTTGGAGTCTGCAGCGCGCGACGGCCGATGCCATGCGTGTGGTGGCTGAGCTTATCGAGCGCAATGCCGACCAAGAGGACAAGTCGGCTGGCCTTCCCATCGAGGCCTGCCTGGATGTGGTTGACCATGAGTAATGCTGGCGAGGGCGGCATCAAGCCTGCGGGCGAGAACAAGCCGCTCGGCGCGCCGCGTGGCAAGCGTCCGCGTATCCGCGTGAGCTGCGTGGACCAGCTGGGTGCGTGCCGCTGCCACCATGGTCACAAGCCGGGCGACGTTTTTGACTTCGACCGAGACCGCGGCAAGATGTGCGCCATGGCCTGCCATGTGGGCTTTCCCTATATCGATATCCTGCGCTATGGCGGAACCGTGCCTGGCAACGAGCCCGGCACGGCAAAGTTCTGTTGCCCCGAAGTCGATACACTGAACGTCTGGCTTGCCGAGATCGTTGACGAGTAGTCGAGCGCAATGTGACAAAGGGACAGCCCCTTTGCCACATTCGCCGGTGGTGCCCCTTCTTTTACTTATAATCTCAAATCTCTGCATTTCATTCGATTTTAGGTTCTAAAAATTCTGCGTTTCATCGATAATCAACCATATAAAACTTTGCATTTCATTCGATGACACCGAGGGGAGAGCCTATGCTGCGTAGAAAAATAGCGGCAGAGCTGGAGCGTTGGCTGAAGTCTTCCGAGCAAAAGGCCTTGTTCATTACGGGTTCTCGCCAGATTGGCAAAAGCTATTCGATTCGCGCATTTGGCAAAGCCAACCATGCAACCTACATCGAGCTTAACCTCATGGAAAACCGCCAGGCAAAAGATGCTCTTCTTGAGGCGCGGGATGCCGATGATTTCATCAGCAGGGTGACGCTTCTTTCGGGAAAGTCGATTGCGCCAGGCAAAACGCTCGTGTTTATCGATGAGGTCCAAGAGGCCCCCGACATCATGACGATGGCAAAGTTCCTTGTTGAGGACGGGAGGTGCCGTTGGGCGTTTTCGGGGTCAATGCTCGGGACTCAGTTCAAGGGCGTCAGGTCCTATCCCGTGGGGTATGTTCACGAGCTTAGGATGTTCCCGCTCGATTTTGAGGAGTTTTGCTGGGCAATCGGGGTGAGCGAGGGGGCTCGCCAAACGATACGTGACGCGTGTATCAGCGAGAGGCCCGTTCCTGATTACATTCATGACGCGATGATGGCAAACTTCAGGACCTATACCGTTGTCGGCGGAATGCCGGAGGTCGTGCAGCGTTTCCTTGACACGCAGGGCGACCTTGCCTCTGTTCGTCAGCTACAGTCAGAGCTCAACGAACAGTACCGGCGGGATATCTCCAAGTATGCAAGCGGGCGAGCCCTTCAGGTACAGAGCATCTACGATCAGCTCCCTATTATGCTCGAGGGCGAAAACAAGCGCTTCGTGCTCAATTCCATTGACCCCAAGGCTCACTACGAGAAGTATCAGCGAGATTTTGTATGGCTTGTCGACGCCGGCGTTGCTCTCAAAGCCGATATCGTAACCGAGCCAAAATCGCCCCTGCTCAAGACGGCACGGCCATCGCAGTTCAAGCTATATCAATCGGATGTGGGCATGTTGATGGCGCGCTACCCCGTTGGGGTCGCCCAAGCGGCGTATCTTGATAGCAAAGAGCCCAATCTGGGCGGCATTTACGAAAACGTGGTGGCCCAGCAGCTGGCTGCCCAAAATCGCCAGCTTTACTACTATCAGACAAAAAAGCGCGGTGAAGTGGACTTTGTGGTCGATGGACCGGATGGGACGGCTGTTCCGATCGAGGTTAAATCGGGCTCCTATTACCACGCGCACGCTGCGCTCGGTCATGTGCTTGATACGGCTGAATATGGCGTAAGGCTCGGGATTGTTTTCTCGAGAGGCAACGTTGAGCGCAACGGAGCGGTTCTCTATTTGCCGCTATATGCGACCTGGGCCCTTTCGGATGTTTTGGGCGACTCCTGCGCCGAGGGGATAAAGTTGGAGGTCAAGCCGGTCTAGGGCCAGTCCCGGATGTGACAAAGGGGCAGTCCCTTTGTCACATTCATGAGCGTGGATTTTCTCCCACGCTCGTTTTATGCCGATGGCGTGGCCCGTGTGTCCGCGCCGCCCGAGCGCCTACAGCTGCTCAAGCATAGCGGTGCAACCGGCAAGTACGTCGCGGTACGTGGCATCGAAATTGCCGGTGTACCAGGGGTCGGCCACGTCGCTGGGGCGCTCGGTCCAATCGAGTAAGCGCGTAATCTTGCCGTCGGGGTCGTCGCTAAAGATGCGACGCAGGCCGCGGGCGTTCTCGTCGTCCATATAGACAATGTGGTCCCAGTCGCCATACTCCGCGCGACGCACCTGGCGGGCACGGTGCGCAACGATGGGAATCCCGACTTCACGCAGCTTGGCAACGGTACCGTGGTGCGGCGGGTTGCCGATCTCCTCAGTTGAGGTCGCCGCGGAATCGATGACAAACTCGCCCTCGCGTCCAGCGCGGCGCACCAGCTCGGTAAACACCGACTCAGCCATCGTCGAGCGGCAGATGTTGCCGTGGCAGATAAACAGCACGCGTTGCATATGCGGTTTCCTTTCGATCGCCATCATCAAGCTCGAGTATCGCAGCCGCAACCCCAATGTGATGTGACGAAGGGGCAGGGTCAAATAGTTATTTCTACCTGCGATAATAACAAGATAAGACCTTTATCCCCAACACTTCTGCTGCATTCAACGAGTTGAATGGCTCTAAAAATTAGTTTCCAATATAGGGAAGGAAATCCACTTTATTAAGGTCGGAAATCAGTCAAAAGTAACAGCAAAAGTAGTAAAAACGTAGTACGGCTCAAATTTTTACTACCAATGTTTACCTGCTGTTTTGTTCAATAGCAAGCATCTCGTCTTGAATATCTTCAAGCCCAAGATGGGTGTAAACGTTGTAGGTGGTGTTGATATCTGAGTGCCCCATAATGTATCTGAGCTTTGCTGGACTCATGCCAGCGCGTGCCATTCGGCTACAGAAAGTGTGCCTGAGCTGGTGCGGAGTTATATGGGGCAGTTCTTCCTTATAGATGCGGTTATGCTTAATGATGGCGCGTTTGAGCCTATGCTCCCAATGCAGGGCAACGCATGGCATCTCATTCTTGTCTAGGCAGATGAAGCCCCTTACCCCATCAATAACAGGCTCTTCTTTTGGCTGCGTCCTCTGTCCGATGAGACTGTGGAAGGCCTTTTCGACAGAAGCGGTCATAGGGATATACCTCATACCAGATTTCGTCTTGGGTTCTTCAACGTAATACTGCATATCTCTCGCACGATGGAGTTGCTTTTGAACGCATATGCAGTGATTTTCGAAGTCAATGTCATCAAGGGTCAGGCCGCAGTATTCAGAAATTCTGAGTCCAGTGTTCAACAAGATGAAGTAAGTCTCAAAGTAGCGCGAAAAGTGATGATCCGAGCGCATGAACTCAAGGAATAGCCGTTCTTGTCTAACGCTTAACGATTCTCTGGATACCGTATCGTTGACCAGAACATTGATAAGTTCGAAGTTAAAAGGGTTGCGTCTTATAATTCCGCATTCTTCGGCCAGTTGAAAGGCTGGCCTGAGTACGCCTCGGATGCTACAGACGCTGCTATAGCCCTTTCCAACATCTTGCTGAAGGTGGATAAGCCATTTCTTTGCGTCCAACACCGTAATGTTTGATATTTTGGCTTTGCTGAAGCTGTCTGTTTTCAGGTAATTGGTGACGGTTTTATAGGCGCTAACGGTTGTCTTTCGTACCGCAACCTTGGTCGCAAGATAGTTCTCAACCAGAGTCATGACGTTCATGTTCTCAGGTGCAATGTGGTCGAAGAGGTCTTTTTGAACCTGCTGCTCTTTTTGTCTTAAGCAGAGGTCTCTCTTTTTGCCGTGCGGCGTTTGGTCGTGAATTGTCAAAGTCCACGAATAGACAAAGCAGGTTTTTCCCATCCAATTGGTGTATTTGAACGAGTAACGACCGTCTGGGCGCTGGCCTTCTCCGCGATGGAGAACTCGACCCTTGTTATCTTTCCTATTCGACATAGCTTGAATCTCCTTTCAGAGACTCAAGCACGACAACATGATTGTAGCTATGGGGTTGTCTATGCCATGGTAAAAGGGTTCGTTTATTGGGTTAAATCAAAGGAAATGAGGCCTATTTGCCCCGTTGAGGCTGGGATTGGAGTAAGTGTCCATCGGCGTAATCCCAAGCCCAAATTTCGCCCTCAGCGTGCATCTTTGCTATAGGCTGAGCGGACATCAATTGAAATCGCAGTTTGATTGAGTCCTAATAGTTTCAACGACTTTATAGGTCGCATGAATACAAAAGGCTGCGCAGCGTCAATGCTTGGGGCACTGCGCAGCCGCTATTTCTTTAATTGGGCGAAGGGGAGAGTCTAGTTCTCTAATTGAGTGAATTGAATGCTGCCGCCCTCGTTCTCGGTGTCTTCGTCTGTCAAGACAAGGTAGACGCTCCAGTTCTCATCGGTGGTTTCCCACCAATCGTAGCTGTACATGTCGTTGCCTTTGTTGTATTGGGATATGTCTTTGGTCTTGTAATCGTTGCCGAAATAGGATGCGAGGGTGTTGACGATGTAATCTCTATCGGAGGCGTAGTCGCTTAAAGACCATTTGAAAAAGAGGTTAATTACTTTTCCAGTATCTTTATTGACATCGTATAGAAATTCTCCATCAATCCCGAGGAAGGTGACCTTCTCGCGCAAATCGACCCCATCCTCTTTCGCGCTTGGAATTGCCTTTTTAACGTATTGAGTGGTCTGCCCGATATATTTCAACCGCTCTCGTACTTGGTCAAGGTCTTTATTAACGGTGTCATGGTCAAGCGGCGTTTTGGTTTCCGTGGGTGCGGCTACGGTCGTGATAATGGATGCTTGCAGAAGGGTATACCCACCGTTTTTTGTCCTGCTGTAGGTGAAGCCGTTCCTGCTTGCCGCGCCCTGCTCATCGATTTCTTTGACGATTTCACCGACCGAATCCCAGTCAAGTGACGGGTCGCATGCCTCAATCATCGCCACAAGGAAGCGTGCCATCTTTTTGTCATAGCTACTTTGGTTGTTGTCGAGCATGACAACGATGCCGTAGTTGAGAGGTTCAGAATAGAGAAGGGTTGGGGCGAGGTTCTCGTCCTTCAGTGAAAAAGAGAGCTGCCCCGCCATCTCGTCATTTGAGTCGTTAATTGAATAGACAGTCAGTTTGTAGTCGTATTCTTCGTGCACTGTAAAATCGCTGTCGTTAAGCTCTCGAAGTCTTTTTTCGAAAACCTTCGAGTAGGTGTCTGGGCATATGGTCAGCTTTTCGTTGTCCAGAAACGAGGTAACCTTCTCTGTCTTTTTCTCAATTGTTTTCTCGCAGCGAGAACATGTTTTGACATAGACCCTTTCGGAGAACGTGGAGTCGAATCCATCGTCTTTCCAGTCCTCGAGTTTGTGACCCAGCGGATTGCCCTCGGTTGCTCCGCATTCCTTGCAGGTCTTAGGTTTGGTGCAGGTCGCTTTCTTCCATTTATGGGTGTGGAAAATGTTGAGTGTTGCACTCGAATTCGGTTCTGCGGCAAGGCTAGGCACTAAAGCAATCGCGCAAACCAATACGAGGGCAATCGTAACTAAGAGGGCTAGTTGTTTGTTCGTTGGCTTCTTCATCCGCTCTCCTTCCAAAGGTATCCCGACAACCGTGGAAGGGGAGAAGCACATCATTGCAATTAAGCGATGTGGAGGACACCTACCACAGTTACCACACCGCAAGGCTTCACATGCATATGCGAACAGACCTTGAAAGGCGGGTGCCCTCCAATTCGCCTGTTTGCATACGCAAAGCAGCAGCTATGCCATTGTGAAGCTCCATCCAAATATATGGATGTTGCGGTGTGGTAGATGAGATTGTATCAAGGGCATGGCAGATCATTTTGAGTAAAAGGGGAAACGGCAATGCTATTCGCCAATTATTGACAGCTATAAAGAGTGCCTATAGATAATGCATTTATAGCGTCTGGCGGTCTTCTCGATAGCATTGGCAATCATGCCTTGGTAATGCGCTATTTGCAGTGAAGGTAGACGGTCGGTGGAATTTCTTCTTTCAGTCATGTTGATATCAACTACATAGATGGGGTCTGCCAAGTAGAAGTTGAGGCCAAAGTGTAAAACACCCCGTATGCGCCAAAACAGACTGGGGCAGGGGCTTACGAGGTAACGCATCTTCCGCAAGCTGGGAGTGCGCAAGAAAGTTAAGCCGCGTTATGGTGTATCCCAAAATTCATAACATTTGAGACATGAGAAATACCACTCCCCAAATGAGTCTTTTGAATCAAATAGTGTCCTAAAAGATATTCCAAAAGTGTATGTCCCAATATAAAATACTAATAGGACTTTTGAGACATACTACAATTGGAGGCGCGCGATGAAGTTCCTCTATGCTCGCTGCTCGACCAAGGAGCAGAACGAGGCAAGGCAGCTTGAATATGCGCACGAGCTTGGCTTAAAGGATAACCAGATATTTATCGACAAGGCTTCGGGCAAGAACGCTAATCGTCCCGCTTTGAAAGATATGCTCTCCCGTCTGCGCGAGGGCGATGAAGTCTATATCACTGAGCTGTCTCGACTTGGCAGGAGCACTAAAGACCTGATTGACCTCATGGAGACCTTCGAACAGATGCATGTCGAGGTTCATAGCAAGAAAGAGGCTATCGATACGACCACTCCAGCAGGCAAGCTGATATTTCATATGCTGTCAGCCATTGCTGAGTTCCAGAGGCAGATCATCCTTGAGAATGCTGCCGAGGGCAGGGAGGCTGCTATGAAGCAAGGTGTGAAGTTCGGCAGACCTAATGTTGATGAAGACGCTCTCAACATGGCTCTCTATCTATTTGAAAACGACAGCACGAAGTCGGTTAAAGAGATATGTGAAAAGACTGGTATCAGCAGGAGCACTCTATATAGAGAAGCTGGCAACAAAAATGTATGTCGTGGTAAATAAAAATCAAATATATAAACTCGATAGCTCAAAACTATATCGCGAAATAGGGAATTGATATTGATGGTTTGGCGTATAGCCGTTACATGCTAGGGGATACTTTCACTGTACCTAAATAGCGGAGTTGGTAATCTTAATTCAGGGAGGTGAGTTTGTATCCGCTACTTACTAACGTATCTACCTGCATGTTTAACAATATCAATCTCGCATTACTTATAGTTTGCTACATCTCTTCGAGACGTAGCAAATGATTATATTTGTCACCTTTCAAGTCCCTAAATAAATATTTAATTATATATGGTAGTTGATTGGTGACAAATTATGCGAGATGAAATCGAGCATCTATAAGTTAATAAAAAAATATAGTGACAAATTAAATTCGTGCAGGAAGGTAGTTCAGTTGGATTGATAGGAGGTTCATTTGGATTTAGAACTAAAAGTTGGAGAGTACAGCTACAAGGAAATGTGTGAGCTATTTCACGAGAAGCAAAAAACGGGCAAGTCGAAGCAACTGCAACTGAAGCATTGGGAACTGTATTGCCGCTATGAGAGGCCGACCAATCGATTGTTCGTTGTAAATGAGGTTTACAAAACGCCGTTGGAGAGGATTGACGGGAGAAAGACGAACGGGAGAAAATCGGAAATCGAGGAAGAGTTCGCCATCCTATTCGATTCGCTGTTCGTTCGGGAATTCACGCGAAATATGTACCATATAGCAAATGGACAGTGGCAGACAGCAAGACTGACCAATGGCGAGCTTTCAAAATATTTTGGACTGTATGGGGATTGCCTTTATTATGCAAAAAAAGACAAGAAGATAGACGATGACCTATTTCAAGAGCTGACATCCAAGCTGAGTGGCAAAAGAAGGAGTCTTATTGTCGACCGCGCTGCAAAGATAGATTGGGTTGAAGTGAGAAAGGAGGTGATCGTATATTGGGGAGACCATCCTGCTTACTATGGCGAAGAGTATCGAGAGTCTTTTGATTCGTATCGCATCGAGTATGTTCGCAAACATAGATATAAATCTCTTGCGGATGTAATAAAACGCGGCGAGTGGTCTGATATGTCTGAGTATGTACTTGGGCGATTTAAGGCAACGTGGGAGAGTTCCCTTGCTGAGAAAAGCCCTTGGGTATTGTCGGACTATGGTTCAATAAATAGGATTGAATCGTGCACCTCGTTCGGACTTAAAGAAGGAGCGGAGAGGCCGCCGTTTCATTATTCTCTTGAAGAGGTTGATTCTGCTAGATATAGCTTCAACCTGAAAACAGTGGCATCGCTGGTCAAACTCTTCGAAAAACAAGTGCCAACAAAGGGTTGGGATATGGAACAGGTTCGCTATCTCCTTAGGAAATATGTTTTGTTGCCCAACTGGCAAGACTATAGGAAACGTTCCAGGGCTGCATAGCTCTTGTTTTGGTCTAAAACTGAAAGGCAATAGAATGTGCCGTAGAGGCCATGGAGAATGACTTGGAGGAAGGGCATCATGCACCCTCCTCCAAGTTTAATTATCATTATGCAGCTATTCCACTGTTATCCGCAGACCTTGCAACAGCGGCTTTTACTGCTTGCGGAGATGCTTCCGCTGTGAATTCCAGATGAGCGTTTCAGCGTTGGGCAGTTTGGCGTGGTGTGGTAGACGCTGCCGCCCGAGACCCAGTACACGGTTTGGCCCTGCGTGGCCTGAGCTTCACTTTGGATGCGGTTTTGTTCAGCCTCCCGTTGGGCGCGCTCTTGCTCCAGTTTCTTCGCATCAACCTGTTTTTGGAGTTCATCGCGCTCGCTTTGAAGAGCATCAAACTGGGAGTGGAGTTCTTCGAGCTTCGCTTTCTCATCGTCGATAGTTGCCTGCTGGTCTTTATAAAGCGTAAGCTCTCGACTTAAATCTGCTTTTTCGTTCTGTATCTTTTCGATGCGGCTCCGCAGCTTGTTGTTGTTATCTTGCAAAAGAGCTGCCTTGTCGAACGCATCATCATAGTCATCTGAAAGAGAATCGTACTTAGCGGAAAGTGCGTTGTAGCTCTCAACCTGCTCGCTATATGAATGGACTCCAATAGCCGTGCTGGCGATAAGTAATGCGAACAATACGGCGAAGGCTATGATGGATCTCTTGCGAGCCTTGAGGTGCCGTGAGATGCGGCGTGCTTCAGAACGGATTTTGATGCACGTGCTTGGTGCGCTGTCGTTGGGTTGATCGACTTTTCCTTTGGATTGGTTGGTCTCTGCGGTTCGCTCAATAGCAACGCAGAGACGGGCTAGGGTTTCATGGGCTAATTTGCGCCCTTCAGGGTTTCCTTCATCGGCACAGAGGTCGATGAGCTTGCAATTCAATGGTTCCATAGTCGCTCTATTAATTAATGGTTATTGAAAGATAGCCTTAATAGACAATATCCGTGTAGTAGTTATTCCATTCGAATCCGCCATAACCGCTATCGGGATTGGAGAAGTAGAACGTCACCGTATATCTAGAATGAGGCTTAACGTTATCGACTTGGCATGATGAATTTTCAGTCACGGTGCCCGACTCATTTTTTAGCGAGCATTCCCAAGCCGAATCAAATTGATAGTCGGTGTTGTTGTCGACCTCGAAGCTGGCAGAATAGTCAGTCCATGTTACCTCGTTGGCGATTCGGTCGGTCTGGCTGTCGATATCGGCCTCAATGGCTTCGAGAGCTGTTAGCAGCTTCTTCTGTTTGTCTAGTCCTGCGATGTAATTAGAGACAAAGTCATCGTCCGTGGCAAGGAATCCTATCTCCTCATAAAGCTCGTTGAGCGCTTCGTAACGAAGAACCAAGCCCTTTTGCCATTCGATTTGCTCGTCTGATTTAAAGGCTTCGCCGAGGGCGGCTTTTTGGGTATCGAGTCCTTCCAAATACTTGGTGCAAGAGTTTTTAACTTTGTCATTGGAGAAGTCTGCGGAACGGTATTTTTCTAGCTTTGCTAGCTCAGCATCGACTAAAACAGCATGATCCGTATCGTCCTTTTGTTTTTGCCGCCAACGGATCGACTTTTTCAAATCTTTGCTAAATTGCTGGTCGGTTCTGAGCTTCGAGCATTCTGCGAGGGCGCTTTCCAAGTCTTTATAGTGTTTAACATCCTGCTTCCCGTTAGCATCAAGCTCTTTATATTGGTTATTAAGAGACTGAAGCTCGTCCCAAGAGTCGGCGGTAATTTTTCCGATTGAGGTAATCTGCTGGTCGAGTTTTGTCCCCTGACTGGCGCAGCCGCTCAGCAAGATGCATGAAGCCAACAACGGGATGAGCAATGCTTGTTTGCGCATTTGTTCCTCCAAGAAAACGTGAAGATGTTGCTGAAGGCTCTGTTTGTGGTTTGCCGCAAACAAAAGCCAGAATGCTGGCATCGCTCATCGTGGCAGTGCCATTTTCAAGATTGATTGTGAACGCTTCGTCAGATGGTCGGGCTTGTTGCGTAAAGCGGCTGATAGGCTGAGGGGGCGCAATCGTTGATTGCAGTGGAAATCAGAGACGGGACGAGTTCTGCCGTAACAGCAATCGGGCGGTTCTTTTGGCTCATTGGGCTTTTCTTCCTCCGACACTTGGTAAACGCTGTGTTTGGTTGGCTGATACGCCTGATAATCAGCGCATATCTAGCCGAGTGATAGATATTGCCGTGTCATTCGAGACTGCTCCAAGTTTTTCCATTATCGGTTGAATAGGAATCGAGCTTTCCGTCTCCATCGTTATCCACGGCTTTGTTGCCATTGCCGTCAGCAATTGCTCCAGTTCCATCAGCATTTTTATGAATGGCGTACTCCCCATCGGTGTCGATATAGTCTGTGCCACCGTCTTCCGAGTCAGACTTTAGATACGTTTTGCCGTCATCCGTATCAACCCAATCGTCCTCATCTAATAATGTGCTCGATGATGAGCTGGAGTGAGAAGAATAATCATCATCGTCATCGTAGCCCTCATCGTCTTCGTCATAGGCGGCAGAAGAAGAGGGGCTTGACGAATCGTTGAAAGAATTCAATATGCAAGCACAGCTGGTGATGTATAGGGCACAAAGAAGGCAGACGGCAAGCATAGCCAGCAATGTCTTTTTAAAGCGCGTCGCAAACTTTGCGCTTTCACTTTCGGTGCCAGTGTTTTCGTCCGTCATGGGTGTCATCCCTTACGCATCGTAGTCTTCGCGGAATCCGCAGTTCTGGCAGTAATACGTCTTTTTCTTCTTGCCAAGTGCTCCGCCCACGAGGCCAATGGGGCCTAAAAGCAGACCTCCAGCAGCGGCTTTTCCCACACTGAAGCCTTTATTAGATTCACCTGTGCATTTCCAACCTGTGCGCTCTCCGCAAGATGGGCATTGTGCTGGTGCTTTGTTTGCCATAAAAATCATCCTTCCATTGGCGTGACGGGAACCGTGGAAGGAGGCTCATCCGAAGTGCGGAATGTGCAGCACGAAAAGGAGGAGTATCCACCCACAGTTGCTACACAGCTCCAAGCGCTTCGCGGTAACACGAGTCAGCAAGGAGAAAGGGCAAATACCCCTCCTTGTCACTGACTTGAGTGTCTTCAGTTGTGAAGCGCGAGCATTAAAAATGCTAGAGCTGTGTAGCAGGTACAACTCTAGCATGCTGATAAGCTATTTAATCTACTGACCTGTTGAACGGTCGAAAAAGTAGGCTGTTGTGAAAAGCGGAACCATCTGGCCTGTCGTGCCTGAGCCTCTATGAGTAGTAAAAAGGTAGTAGGTCAGATGATTTGAATGGTTAATACGCCTGATAATCAGCGGTTATGTTGTCCTCGACAGATATTGCCGTGGCAGATAAACAGTACGCGTTGCATATGCGGTTTCCTTTCGATCGCCATCATCAAGCTCGAGTATCGCATCTGCGCCTACGCCTGCGCCCGCTTGCGCTCCCAGCGAGCCAACTTAATCGTCACCAGCGTGAGCGCCCAGGCCACAAGCGAGAACGCGGCGCCCACGGCGCCCACGTGCGCAATGCCAACGCTGCTTACCGCGGCGCCGCCCACTGCGGTGCCAAACGAGATGCCGACGTTAAACGCCATGGGCTCCACCGAACTTGCGAGTACCATCGACTTGGGATGGCGGCTGCGTGCCACGTCCATAAAGTGCGTGATGCACGATACCGAGAACAGGTACATGAGCAGCGCCAAGCTAAAAACAAAGACCAGCGCGAGCGGCATGGTGCCGCCCACAGCAAACAGCCCGAGTAACGCCGCAGCCTGCAGCACAAACGTCACAAGCAGCGCCTTCATACCAAAGCGCGCATCGATCCATCCGCCCAGGATGTTCGAGATCAGGCAGAACACGCCGTAGGCCATAAGCGTGGTACTGGCTTCGACCGTGCCCATGCCCAGCACCTGCTCAAGATAAGGCGTCACGTAGCCGTAGAAAACGTAGACCGACCCCACGCCAAACAAAAAGATGAGCATGCCGGTGATGATGCTCGGTTCGCGCAGAAGTCCCGCCTGCTCGCGAAAGGTGGCAGGCTCGTCGGTTTGCCCAGCGCGCGGCATAAACGCCACGAGCGCTCCGCAGATCAGAACGGCAAAGGTCAGCGTGCCGTACATTGCTACATGCCAATCAAGCGTGTCGGCTACAAACTTGCCGATCGAAGTGACAAAGACCATTGCCACGGAAAACGCACCATATACTACCGAGATGGCAAGCGAAGTTTGCTGCGGGGACAGCAGCTCGGGGATGTACGTCACGCCCACGGCGAGCAGTGCGCCCGAGACGGAGCCCAGGATGGTGCGCGAGATAAACAGCACCTGGAAGTTGGGCGCCAACGCCATGACCAGGTTGCCGAGCACAAAGACGATGCTGTAGCACACGAGCAGCTGGTAGCGGCGGAATCGCCCCGTGCTGAGCGCAAGCACCGGCGTGGCGATAGCGTAGACGAGCGCGAACACGCTGATGAGCTGGCCCGCAGTGGCAAGCGAGATGCCGAGTTCCGTTGCCAAGTCGCTCTCGATGCCGATAACTACGAACTCCGAGCAGCCGAGCGAAAAGCCCAACAGCACGAGCAGCGCCAGGCAGAGCTTGGTGCGCGCGGGGGAGAGCGCGGCGGCGGTTGGCTTACTTTTAGGCGTGGTTGCGGCGGTCAAGGTTGTCACTCCAATGTCGCATGAATAAGCGGGATTCAATCCCTGCAACTCTAACAGAATGTGACAAAGAGATCGTCCCTTTGTCGCAGGCTGCGCTTGCCTGTATAGTCGCAATACAGGCGAAGATGGTCTCAGGTACATCGCGGGCGACAGGAGATCCCATGGGTATGCACACGACAAAGGTCGCAGTGGGCGAGGGCAAGTTTGCGCTCGAGGCCCAGCTGACGGTGACACCGCGAGGCGTGGTGGTGTACGCCTGCTCGCCGGAGTACGCGCATCTGGGTGCCACGGCGCAGGCCATTCCGCGCCCTGAGCCTGGCCGTACGGCGACGGTGAGCATCCTGGCCGTTCCGTGCCATCGAGACGAGATTCCGGCGCACGATATCGCGGCGGCGCTGGCCACGCGCTTTGGCGTGCCGGTAGTTGCAAGCACGGGTTTTCATGTTGAGCAGGCGAGCAAGGACGACCTGCAGCGCGTGCTCAACACCACCAAGGAGCTCATCGTCGCGCTCGAGGAGGCCGCGGCCCGTATCCTGCGCGCCGGCTGGGATGAGGGTGGCGCCGGCGCCGAGGTCGTGGCGGTCGATGCCGCGACCGGCGAGGCGCTTGGCCCCGTCGACCGCATCGAGGCCCATACCGGCGAGGGCATCCTGCATCAGGCATTTCTGACGCTTTTGGTCGAGGGCCGGGGCGAAGACGCGCGCCTGCTGCTCTGTCGCCGCAGTCCACTCAAGCGCCTGTGGGGCGGGGTGCTGGCCGATAGCTGCGCCGGCCATCCGCTCCCCGGGGAAGACGTCGCGGCCGCCACGGCGCGTCGCATCAACGAAGAGCTTGGCATTACGCGCAAGCCCGATCAGCTCAAGCACCTCGGACACGTGGCGTACCGCGAGGACCACGGCGACGGCCGCTGCGAGTGTGAATGGTGCGAGGTGTTCGCAACCCATGTTGAGCCGGGCGAGCTGCATATCAACCAAGAGGAGATCTCGGAGGTGCGTCGCGTGGCCCCGTCCGAGCTCAAAGGCTACCTGCAGGGTCACCCCGAGCAGCTGGCCCCCTGGCTCCGCGAGGCCCTCAGCGACCCATCCATCCGCACGGCCCTTGCTATGTGACATCGGACAGCCCCTTTGTCACATCCAAACCGTCACAACATTCGGTGAAAATCTCGAAATCGAGGAAAAGCGTCGAATGTTGTGACGGTTTTTGTCCAGAGGATCGCTTCTCACCCAAAAATCTCGCTTGACTGTATTGCCGCAACACAGCGCAACGTAAGGGGTGTCCGATAACGGGCGCCCCTTTTTAAGCGGCAACGTGGCTGCGAATTCGGAGCGCCCCCAACAAGAAAGGTGGGGAGATGGAAGCGGAAAAGAAGGCGTTTAAGATCACCAAGCGCGAAATTGGCTTTGTGCTGGGTATCGTTGTCTTTTTGCTGGTGAAGTTTCTTCCTTTGGCGGAGCTGAGCTCGACGGTCGAGCTCACGGTCGGCGGTCAGACCTGTCTGGCACTGACGCTCGCCACGGTGGTGTTCTGGGCATGTGGCGTGGCACAGCCGGGCTTTGTGGGCCTGCTCTACTGCGCACTGCTCGTTCTGTTTAAGGTGTGCGTGGATGACACGGGCGCTGCGAGCATCTCGGCGACGGTCGCCTCCACGTTTAGCTCGTGGACCAAGGCTACCATGTGGCTCGTCATCGGCGCCTACCTCATCGCCAGCGCGGTCAAGGAGTCGGGCCTGGGCGAGCGCATCGCCTACGCGTTCATGCTCAAGTTCGTGCGCGACGCCAAGTCGCTCATCATCTCGATCTTTGCGCTCACCTTTGTGCTGTCGCTGCTGATCCCGCATCCGTTCCCCCGCGCCTTCCTCATTCTCGCCGTCGTCTCGGTCATCGCCGAGTCCGCCGGCTACGGTGACGACGACAGGGGCAAGCTCGGCTTCCTCGTGTTTGCCGCTGCCGCCCCGGGCTCCATGTTTTTCCTGACGGGCGATTCCACGCTCAACCCGCTCGTTGCGCAGTACAGCGCCGAGGCCGGCGGCATGAGCCCGTCCTTCGTCGACTGGTTCCTGTACATGAGCGTGCCTATGCTGGTCGCGCTGCTGTGCACCCTGTTCCTGGGCCTCTTCCTCTTTAAGCCCAGCAAGGAGCTCGCCTACGATCGCGAGCAGATCGTGGCCAAGCAGGCCGCGCTCGGCAAGCTCTCCGTCAAGGAAATCCGCACCATCGTGTGGCTCGTCATCGCCATCGCGCTGTGGCTCACCGTCTCGGGCGACTACATCGGCTGGGTCACTCTGGCCATCGGCGTCGCGCTCGCCATGCCCATCGTCGGCGAAGTCCTCACCCCCGCCAGCTGGAACGCCGTCGACATCAAGTCCCTCATGTTCCTGACGGCTGCCATGGCCGTGGGCTCCGTGGGCGGCGCCACCGGTATGAACGCCTGGATCGCCGACGTCGTGCTCCCCAGCTCCGTGCCCGAGAACATCTTCCTGTTCGCCCTGCTTGTCGCCGCGCTCTCCATGATCATCCACATGTTCATGGGCTCGGTCATGGCCGTGCTCGGCGTGTGCGTGCCGGCGTTCATCAGCTTTGCGGCCGGCTCCAGCGTGAGCCCGCTCGCCGTGGCGCTCATCGTTTTCACGTCCATCAACATCCACTACATCCTGCCGTTCCATAACCTGCCGATCCTTATCGGCGAAGGCAAGGACGCCGGCGGCTACACCTCCAAAGAGGCCATGCGCATGGGCATCCCCCTTACCGCGGTCGTCTTTATCGTCGTGCTGGTCGAGGCCGCCTGGTTCCACCTCTTTGGCCTGATGTAAGCGGTCGAGCGCTTGGGTTTGGCCCACCGCTCGGGCTTAGCTGAATGCCCGATTTGAGCAGGGCACTCATCCAACGGGCGCCCCGTCTCTCAAACATAAACCCGCCCGGCGGCATCCCGCCGCTGGGCTCTCTCCCGAAAGGAGCACGCCATGTCCACTACCGATGCTTCCCAGATCCACGACCTGCGTTCCGCGCTCGACTTTTTGCGCGAGATGCCGGGCCAGCTGCTCGAGACCGACACCCAGGTTGATCCCGATGCCGAGGTCTCGGGCGTCTACCGTCACGTTGGCGCCGGCGGCACCGTCATGCGCCCGACCAAAGAGGGTCCGGCGATGGTCTTCAACAACGTCAAGGGCTTTGACGACGCCAAGGTCTGCATCGGCATGCTCGCCAGCCGCAAGCGCGTTGCCGCCCTGCTCGACCTGGACGAGGAGCACCTGGGTCTCGAGATCGGCAAGCGTTTCGAGAACCTGATTGCCCCTGAGCAGATCGCCGAGGGCAAGCACGTCGACTGCCAGGAGGTCGTGTACAAGGCGACCGACGAGGGCTTCGACCTGCGCAAGATCGTTCCCGCTCCCACCAACACGCCCGTCGACGGCGGCCCCTACATCACCATGGGCCTCGCCTACGGCACGAGCCCCGATGGCACCCAGTCCGACGTGACCATCCACCGTTTCTCCTGCGTCGACAAGGACAAGCTCGCCATGTGGATCACCCCGGGCAGCCGTCACCTGGGCGCGTTCTTTGACGAGTACTGCCAGCGCGGCGAGGACATGCCTATCTCCATCTCCATTGGCCTGGACCCCGCCGTGTACATGTGCTGCGGCTTCGAGGCTCCCACCACGCCGCTCGGCTTTAACGAGCTGCAGATCGCCGGCGCCCTGCGCGGCCATGCCGTCGAGCTCGCCGATTGCGTCACCGTTCCGCAGAAGTGCATCGCCAACGCCGAGTACGTGCTCGAGGGCTACCTCATGCACGACGAGACCATCAACGAGGACGTCAATGGCCACGGCTACGCCATGCCCGAGTTCCCCGGCTACACCGGAGGCGCCAAGGTCTGCCCAGTGATCAAGATCACCGCCGTCACCACGCGCGTCAACCCCATCATGGAGAGCTGCATCGGTCCTTCGCACGAGCACGTGTCCATGGCCGGAATCCCCACCGAGGCTTCCATCTACAAGATGGTCGAGACCGCTATCCCGGGCCGTCTGCTCAACGTCCACGCTGCTCCCTGCGGCGGCGGCAAGTTCGTTGCCATCATGCAGTTCAAGAAGTCGAGCAAGAATGACGAGGGCCGTCAGCGCAACGCCGCCATGCTCGCCTTCTCGGCCTTCTCCGAGCTCAAGCATGTGATCCTGGTCGACGAGGACGTCGACATCTTCGATATGAGCGACGTGATGTGGGCCATGACCACGCGCTTCCAGGCCGACGTGGACCTCATCACCATCCCCGGTTGCCACTGCCACGTGCTCGATCCGTCCAACGACCCCGCGTTCGATCCTTCGATCCGCGAGCACGGCATCGCCTGCAAGGCCATCTTCGACTGCACGGTCCCGTTCAACCTCAAGAAGAACTTCATCCGCTCGCAGTTCATGGAGATCGACAAGGACAAGTGGGCCGCCGAGCTTGCCCTCTAGTAAGTAGCCCTGCCAAGTAACTAAGGAGTTGTCATGCCTGAGTCTTCTTTTCGTCCCCGTCGCATTGTCGTTGGCGTGTCTGGCGCCAGTGGCGCCGCGCTGGGCCTTGAGTGCCTCAAATGCCTGCGCCAGGCCGGCGCCGAGTCGGCGCTTGTCGTCACGAGCGGGGGAGAGATCACCATCGAGCAGGAGCTCGGCATGACGCTCGACGAGTTTGCCGCGTACGCCGATGTGGTCTACGACAATAAGAACATCGGCGCCGCCATCGCAAGCGGAACCTACCCGGTCGACGGCATGATTGTGGCGCCCTGCTCCATGAAGACGCTCGCCGGCATCGCGAGTGGCTACAGCGAAAACCTGTTGCTGCGTGCGGCTGACGTGCAGATGAAAGAGCAACGCCGCCTGGTGCTCATGGTGCGCGAGACGCCCTTCAGTGCGATCCATGTCGACAACATGGCGCGCTTGGCGCGCGTGCCGGGTGTCATACTCATGCCGCCCATGCTCACGTTTTATAACGGCCCCGCCACGCTCGACGAGGCGGTGCATCACATCGCCGCTAAGGCACTCGAGGCCGTCGGCGTGTCATGTGCAAACTATAAGCGCTGGTCATAGGCATCTTTAGGGTAGGATGCGAGTAGTGTTTGAACCCGCTGCCCCTGTGGGCGGCGGGCTTTTCGCGTCAAAGGATGTGTCGGGAGGACTTATGCAGACGGGTATGTATGCGATTAGCGAGATGGCGAGCTTGTTTAACGTTTCGCGCCAAACGCTCATCTACTACGACAAGATCGGTCTGTTTAAACCCGCCGTGGTTAACGAAAAAGGCTACCGTTTCTATTCGCCCACGTAGATTCCGCTCATGCGTCTGATCTGCATGTTGCGCGACTTGGGACTGGAGCTCGACGAAATCGATCGCCTGACCTCGACGTTCGACATTGGAGAGATGACCGAGCACCTGCGCTCGCGGGTGCAGGCGCTCGACGAGAAGATTGCCGGGCTTAATGCCGAGCGCGCCAGTGTGCAGGAGCGCCTGAGCTTTTACGACGAGGCGGTCTATTGGCGTGAGCGCGAGGGGAAGCCGGAGCTCAAGCAGTTTGAGCGTCGTTACGTGCTCTTCGAGGAGTTTCCGGGCGATATCGAGCGCGGCCGTTCGATGCTGCACCCCACGCTTATGCGCGCGATTTTGCGCATGCGTGCGCTGACGGGCACGCGCCCCATGCGCGGTTGGGGCGCCATGCTGCGTCGCGAGGCACTGCATTCCGACGACCCCATCGCCGGTGCCGGCTCCTTTGCCGTGCTGCCGCGCGGTGCCGAGGTAATACTGCCGAGCGATCCTGCCGAGCTGGCAGAGATTGGCGTCGAGGTACTGCCCGAGGGCACGTACCTGTGCATGAGCCGCTGGGGCATGCCGTACGAGCCCGAGGGTATCCGCGCCATCGTCGCCTGCATGGACAAACACGCGCTCCAGCCCATCGGCAACGCTTTCGACTTTTGCTACCTCGATACCACGAGCTACGACGAGTCTCACCAAGAGGACTTCTGCTGCATCCAAATCCCCGTCGCCCTCCAGATGTGAAAAGGGGGCTGCTCCTTCGTCACATTCGTGGTGTAGCTGCTGCCCAAACCGTCACAACATTCGATGAAAATCTCGAAATCGAGGAAAAGCGTCGAATGTTGTGACGGTTTTCCTGTCTGTGCCGGCGAGCTCCAGCGCTGTCTGGGGGTATAAGGCTAGCGAGTGTTTATTTGCGAGGCCTAAGGGGCGCCCCGTATGGATATCGATAACTTTGAATGGTGGTATAGCGAGGGTGAGGCTCCGGACGAGGAGTGGGACGAGCCCACGCCGCGTGACGTGTCGAGCGACGAGGACGAGACCGGCAACGACGTCGCCGCCGACTCGGACGCTGCCTCCGACCCCGTCGAGCCCCTGACCTTCGAACAAGCCTGGGCCCAGGCCGAGGCAGACGAGGCCAAGGCCGACGCTACGGCCACGCTCGGCGAGCCAGCCGACATGTCGATCTCGCCGGCAAAGACCCCGCAGCCGCGCCACACTATCGACCCCGACAGCACGGCATCCTTCAGCATTCTCGACGTGCCCTCGCAGGGCGCTCAGGCGCCCGCACCCACACGTCGCCCCAATCTGTCTCGCGAGGAAGATGCAGGACGTCGCTCGCCGCTCGGCCCCATCCTTATTGCCTTTATGGCCGGCGTTATCGCATGCTCGGTAATTGGAAACGTCTGGAGCCATGTCGAACAACAGCGAAAAGACGCCGCCAAGGTCGAGATGTCTGTCGAGCAATCGCTCGGTCGTACGCGCTCGGTACATGTGTCGGTCGAGGTCAAGGACGGCGCGACGTGGGACACCGCGCGCGGCGACAGCCAAATGCTCATCCGCATCGTGGGGCGCACGCTCAAAGGGCAGACGATTGACGAGTATCAATACGTCAATTCCGCTGGTGACGGCATCGAGCTCAAGCCTGGCGACTACGAGCTCACGGTCGATGAACCGCCCGTCGCCACCGACGGCACGCGCTTCCGCGCCTCAAAGCGCATGGTCCCCGTGAGCTTTAACTCACAGGCGCCCGACATGGTCGACACCACACCGCAGGGCGGGTTCGACCTTTACGTGGATACCCAGTAGGCGCTCCCGCTCATTCCGCTATGGCTACTCAATAATCGCCTGCCGTCCCGTCCCGTCGCCAAGAGTGGGACAATAGCCCTCGACACTATTGTTTACTTTTGGAGGAAGTAGCATGTCTACCGTCACTACTATCAAGCGCGGCGGCCTCACCGCGGCCATCGATTCCATGGGCGCCCAGCTCACGAGCCTTGCCCTCAACGGCAACGAGTATCTGTGGCAGGGCGACCCCGCCTTTTGGGGCAAGCACGCGCCCATCCTGTTCCCTATTGTGGGCTCGCTGCGCAACAACACGGCAACGTCTGCGGCCGGCACCTGCGAGATGCCGCGCCACGGACTCGCGCGCATCGTCGAGCACAAGCTGGTCGAGGTTTCGGAGGACGGCTCCTCGGTAACGTACGAGATTACCGATACGCCCGAGTCGCTCAAGGCGTTCCCGTTCCACTTTAAGCTCAACATGACCTATGCCTTGACCGGCGACGCCACCCTCACGCAGACCTTTGCCGTCACCAACACCGGCGACGTGGACCTGCCGTTCTCGGTGGGCGGCCACCCCGCATTTAACGTGCCCGCCCCCGGTGCCGAGGACGAGGCGTTCGAGGATTACGAGTTGGCGTTTACCGAGGCTTGGACCAACGAGGCTCCCATCATCACGCCCGACGGTCTTATGACGTTCGAGGGTAGCTACAAGGCTCCCGATAACTCGGACGTGCTGCCCATCACGCACCGTAGCTTCGATAACGATGCCATCATGTTCACCGATACTCCGGGCTCCACGCTCACGCTGCGCGGCCGCAAGTCGGGCCACGGCGTCAAGATCGACTTTGAGGGCTTTAAGTACATTGGCGTGTGGTCTGCCGCCAACGACGCTCCGTTTGTGGCGCTCGAGCCCTGGACCGGTCATACCACCATGGACACCGAGGACGATGTCTTTGAGCACAAGGTCAACACCATCACCTTGGCTCCCGGCGCTACCGATAAACGCAGCTTTAGCGTCACCTTGCTCTAGAGGTTCCGCCGCTCGGTCGATGCTGCGCGCCGTCCAGAGCGATAATTTGTCATTCATAAGGCAAGGCATAGACCTTCTGGTCATGCCTTGCCTTTTTCATGCCACTTGTTCGCTCTGGACGTCGCTCGCCGGCATTGCCAAAACATCGACGTCCCCAATGACTACCGTGTGTCTATTAATTTTTCGAGCTTGTGCTGCGCTGCTGGTCGCTGGCGTATATCCTGTTAACTCGTCAGCATACGATTCAACAGGGAAGGCAGATTATGCATTCTCCCCATCAACGCGACGCGCATCCACAGCCGGTATGCAGCCGTCGCATCTTTTTGGGTAGCGCTCTCGCTGCGAGCGCTTCTGTCGTCGCCGGCGCACTTGCCGGTTGCCAGCGCCCCTCCACGCTGGAAGTAGTTCAGCCCACGACGGGCGGCGGCCGCGACGACCTGTCCGATTCCGTTATCGGCAAGGATAAGATCCGCATTGGCATGGAGGCGGCCTACGCCCCGTACAACTGGCAGGTCTCCGAGGCCAGCGAGTACACCATCCCCATCGACAACGTGCAGGGTGCCTATGCCGATGGCTACGACGTGCAGATCGCCAAGATCGTCTGCAAGGCCCTCGGTGGCGAGCCCGTTGCCGTCAAGCAGAGTTTCTCGGGCCTTATCGATTCGCTCAACAACGGCCAAATCGACCTCATCATCGCTGGCATGAGCGCCACGCCCGAGCGCGAGGAGTCCGTCGGCTTTTCCGATCCGTACTTTATTGGCTACTTTGGCCTGTTCGTAAAAGAGGGCTCGCCCTACCAAAATGCGACCAAGCTCAGCGACTTTAGCGGCGCCACGGTGCTCGGGCAAAAGGACACCATGCTCGATACCGTCATCGACGAGATCCCGGGCGTTGTGCACAAAAACCCGGTCGATTCGGTTCCCACGGTGTTTTCGAACCTGCTGCAGGGCACCTGCGACGCCGTGACCTATAACACCGAGAACGAGAAGGGCTATATGGCCCAAAACCCGGGTATCGTGCCGATTCAATTTGCCGAGGACGAGGGCTTTAAGCAGGAGGTCACGGCAAACGTCGGCTGCCGCAAGGGCTCGGACAAGCTGCTTAAGCTCATCGACAAGACACTCAAGGGCATTAGCCAGGAGGAGCGCGACCAAATGTGGGACGCGTGCCTCGACCGTCAGCCGGCATAGGGAGGCAGCATGAAAACCATTAATCGCCTGGCCTCCTTTATCAAGGCCGACCACCGTTATGTATACCTGGGCACGAGCGTTATCGCGGCGCTCGGTCTGGCGTTTAGCCAGCGCAACCCAACGCCGCTGAGCTTCTTGGCGCCCACGGGCGTGTTCCAAGACTGCCTCTGGGTAATCCTTTGGGCCTGGCTCGTCGTGTCGGCGGCGGCGCTCGTCACCAAGCTCATACACTGGAACGACTATCGCGAAACGTCGCCGTTTGCATCTGAGCGTTGCCGTCGCGGCGCGCGCCTGGGCAGCTATGTCGTGGTTGCCATCGCGGCGATCTTCTTTATCGACCGCTGCGTCATGTCGTTTGTCGACCTGGTGCAGGTGAGCATTGTCTCGGACTCCAATCCCAGCGACTTTCTGTCGAGCTTGGTCTACATGACCTACAAGAGCGGCGACTTCTTTATCCGCGGTATCGAGATCACCATCGCGCTTGCCACCTTCGGCACGGTCATCGCCTTCTTCTTGGCGCTGCTCTTTGTGTTCTTGCGCACCCAGACCTTCGATCGCGTCGACAACGACCTGGTGCGCTTCTTTAAGAGCATTGGCCGAGGCTTTGCGACCGTCTATTCCACCGTCGTGCGCGGCACGCCCATGATGGTCCAGGGCCTGCTCATCTATTACGCGGGCTTTACCGTTCTGCGCGGCATGGGCTTCGAGACCGCCCAGGCCAACCAGATCTGGAGTACCTTCACCGCCGGCCTCGTCACCATCTCGCTCAACTCCACCGCCTACATGATGGAGGTCCTGCGCGGCGGCATCGAGTCCATCGATCCCGGCCAGGCCGAGGCAGCGCGCTCGCTGGGCCTGTCGCAGTGGCAGGCTATGCGCAAGGTCGTGTTCCCTCAGGGTATTAAAAACGCGATCCCGGCGCTCACCAACGAGCTCATCATCAACATCAAGGACTCGTCGGTGCTCTCGGTCATCGGCGTGTTCGACCTCATGTACGCCACCACCACCGTCGCCGGCGTGTACTACCGCCAGATGGAGGTCTACTGCGTGGCGCTCGTGGTCTATCTGATCCTGACGCTCGTGGCGAGCCGCCTGCTCGAGGCCTTTGGCAAAAAGCTCGGTGCCGAGGCTCCGGCCACGCTGCCCAGCTCTAACTAGGCTTAAGACGAGGAGAATCATCATGGCAGATACCGCCACTACCGGCACTGCGGCAGCCGTGCAAAACCAAGAGCCGCTTATCCGCGTCGAGGGCCTGCGCAAGAGCTTTGGCTCACTCGAGGTGCTCAAGGGCATCGACTTGTCCGTCAATCCCGGCGAGGTCGTCACCATCATCGGCGCCTCGGGCTCGGGCAAGTCGACGTTTCTGCGCTGCCTTAACCTGCTCGAGACTCCGGATGCCGGCCATATCTGGTTCCACGGTCAGGACCTTACTGCCGAGCGCTGCAATATCAATAAACTGCGCGAGGACATCGGCATGGTGTTCCAGGGCTTCAACCTGTTCAACAACATGGACGTGCTCGACAACTGCACGCTCGCGCCCGTCACGCTCAAAAAGATGAGCAAGGTCGAGGCCGAGAAGGTCGCGATGGAGCATCTGACCAGCGTGGGACTCGAAAAGTTCGCGCACGCCGCCGTGGGTCGCCTGTCCGGTGGTCAAAAGCAGCGCGTGGCCATCGCTCGTGCCCTGTGCATGAATCCGCAGATCATGCTGTTTGACGAGCCGACCTCAGCGCTCGACCCCGAGATCGTGGGCGAGGTGCTCGAGGTCATGCGCAAGCTCGCTGCCGACGGCATGACCATGGTCGTCGTCACGCATGAGATGGCCTTTGCCCGAACCGTGTCCGACCGCGTGGTCTTTATGGACAAGGGCGTGGTGCTCGAGGATGCCGCGCCGGCCGAGCTCTTCGGCAACCCCAAACACCAGCGCACTCGTGAGTTCCTCTCTCGCTATCTCGAGGACAAATAACCGACCGCAAACGCTTACGTTGCAGGGCCGCTCCCGTGGGGCGGCCTTTGTCGTCACAATCGAAAGGATGTCATGGCCGAGGTTTGGCGCTTCTTTGCGCATGAGGACGATTTTGCCGATATAGACGAGGCCGGCGCGTGCGAGCGCTTGGGCCGCGTGCTGTCGTTTCCGACCATTTCGAGCATGGATGCCGAGGCGGTGGATTGGCAGCCCTTCGACGACCTGCGCGCCTATATGCAGCAGGCCTGGCCGCGCGTGTTCGCGGCGGGCGAGGTCGAGCTTGTCGACCATTCGCTGTTGGTGACGCTTGACGGTTCCGACCCCGCCCTCAAACCCGTCATGCTCATGGGCCACATGGACGTGGTCCCCGTGGTGCCGGGCACCGAGGCCGACTGGACGCATGCTCCCTTTAGCGGACAGGTGGACGACACCTACATTTGGGGTCGCGGCGCTATCGACATGAAAGACCAGGTCGCAGGTATTCTCGAGGCGGTTGAGTATGCGTTGGCGCACGGCTGGGAGCACGAGCGCACCCTGCTGCTGGCTTTTGGCCAGGACGAGGAAACCACGCAGTACGGCGCGGGGGCGATCGGTCGCGTGCTCGAGGAGCGCGGTATTGAACTTGAATACCTGATCGACGAGGGTGACTACCGTATCGTTTCGGCTGCCGAGTACGGCGCGGGCGAGGGCTGGCTTATGCATGCCGACCTTGCCGAGAAGGGCTACGCCGATATTGTGCTCAAGACGAAGAGCGCGGGCGGGCATTCGTCTAACCCCTACGGCGGCACGTCGCTCGAGGTGCTCAGCCGTGCCATCGCTGCAATCTGCGATATCGAGTGGCCGACGCGCGTGACCGATCTGCTTGCCGCGCAGCTTGTCGAGCTGGGGCTCTACACGGCGGATGAGATTGCCGCCAACGGGGATGCCATCGTGCGCGAGTGCCTCGCCAGCAAAAAGCTCTATCCGCTGGTGACGACCACCTGCGCGCCCACGCAGATCGAGGGAGGCAGCGCCGGCGCCAACGTAATGCCGCAGGATATGTGGGCCAACATTAACTTCCGCATGCTCGAGGGCACGAGCGTGGCCGACGTTGTGGCGCGCTGCCGTGAGGCGGTTGCCGGGGCGGACCTTGCCGGTCGTGTCGAAGTGGAGCTGGGCCCCGGCAGCTCCGAGCCCTCGCCGTCCCCGCGCATCGGTGGTCCCGGCCTCGAGGCGGTTCGCTCCATCGCCGCCCGCTATTTCCGCGATCCAAAGGGGACGGAGGAAAACGGATCATCCGAGCCGTTGGCGATTGTCCCCTCGACCGTGATCGGCGCGACCGACGCTGCCAACTACCAGCACATTTGCTCCGAATGCATTCGTTTTTCGGCGTTTGTGGTCGACGATGACGAGTGCGACCGCGGCGTCCACGGCACCAACGAGCGCATCACCCGCCGCGCCTACCTCCAGGGCGTACGCTTCCTCATCGCCCTACTCCACACGCTCTAGAATCTGACAAAGCGACAGTCCCTTTGTTAGCCGTTGGGGACGCTCTTAAACGACTAGTCGTTAAGGAACGTACCCAACGCCTACGTCCACTCATTCCGTGCGGGTTATATGCAGGTTTGCCTGCGCACGCTATCATGTATGGGTTAGACCGCAACTAAGTACCCCATACGCGAAGGGATGCGCATGTATCTGAAGATCGACATGTTCTAGCCGGGCTTACCCCCGCAGTGGCGCCATGCGCCCCATCAATTCTGCCGATTTTCACCTTCACGCATATAAAGGAGTCCCGCCATGCGCGACAAGCTCGAAAAGATCATCAAGGCCTATGAGGAGCTCGAGAAGAAGCTTTCCGACCCGGCCGTTGCCTCCGACATCAAGGAGTTCACGCGTCTCAACAAGGAGTACGCGCACCAGTCCGACCTCATCGCCGCCTCGCGCGAGTACATCGGCGCGCTCGATGACATCGAGGCTGCCAAGGAAATGCTCCACGATACTACCGATGCCGATGAGAAGGAGATGCTCCAGATGGACATCTCCGAAAACGAGGCCAAGCTTCCCCAGCTCGAGGAAGACATTAAGTACATGCTCATCCCGAGCGACCCCAACGACGACAAGAACACCATCGTCGAGATTCGCTCCGCCGCCGGTGGCGACGAGGCGGCCATCTTCGCCGGCGACCTGTACAAGATGTATCAGCGCTTTTGCGAGTCGCGTGGCTGGAAGACCACCGTGCTCGATTCCAGCCCCAGCGAGGCCGGCGGCTTTAAGTCCATCGAGTTCAAGGTCGAGGGCGACCGCGTCTACTCCGTCATGAAGTTTGAGTCCGGCGTACACCGTGTCCAGCGCGTTCCCAAGACCGAGTCCCAGGGCCGTATCCAGACCTCCACGGCAACCGTCGCCGTGCTTCCCGAGGCCGAGGAGATCGACGTCCAGATCAACCAGTCTGACCTGCGCATCGACACTTACTGCGCTTCGGGCCCTGGCGGTCAGTGCGTTAACACCACCTACTCCGCCGTGCGCATCACCCACCTGCCCACCAACACCGTGGTGCAGTCGCAGGAGCAGCGCTCCCAGATTCAGAATCGCGAGGTCTGCATGCAGATGCTGCGCGCCCGTCTGTACGAGATGGAACTCGAGAAGCAGCAGGCAGAGCTTGGTGCCGAGCGCCAGAGCCAGATCGGCCACGGCAACCGTTCCGAGAAGATCCGTACCTACAACCAGCCCCAGGACCGCGTGACCGATCACCGCATCGGTTTCAACTCCACCTACAATGGCGTCCTCCTGGGCGACCAGCTCGGCACCGTCATCGAGGCGCTCGCCGCCGCCGAGCGTGCCGAGAAGCTGGCACAAGCAGTTTAAGTTACGGCGTTTTACCAAACGCCGTAACTGCTCGACGCTGCGCGCCGCCCAGAGCGACAATTTGTCATTCAAAAGGCAAGGCATGACCAGAAGGTCTATGCCCTGCCTTTTTCATGCCAACTTGTTCGCTCTGGACGTCGCTCGCTGACATTGCCAAAACATCGGCGTTTCCTTGGTCGTCAAATGATTCGTAGGGAGTCATTGGGGACGTTGCCTTGAGATTTTATTCAGTCGGCTGTGATGGCATTTGAGCTGTTTGCCTGCTTAAAGCAATTAACGTCGTGTATCTGCTATTGAAAATATTGCTCAGAAAATCGTCCAAGAAGTCGCGAGGTGATTTTTGATGCGTCGCGCGTCAAGTGATTTGGCAAGTTCTTGGTTAGATATTGGTCAGTTTTGGGGCAACCTTGCCAAAAGCTTGACGAATGCAAATCTAGACGTCGGCGAATGAGCACTTTGAGCGAGCCCGGTGCAAAATTCTGGGCTGATTCTCGATAATCGCCTTCAATCGTCCCTTGCCAAGCGCTGGCCTCGCGTACAATCTGCTCCGACATTCGCGCGCCGTCCGGCGCTTAAGAGGGGAGGACCCCATGGCAAACGAGATTTGGACCATCAAGCGTTGTCTCGAGTGGACCAAGGAGTACCTGGCCGAGCGCGGCGAGGAGCACCCCCGTCTTTCTGCCGAGTGGCTGCTGTGCGCCGCCACGGGCCTGGCGCGCATTGACCTATATATGCGTATGGACGAGACGCTTAACGCGGCCCAGCTCGAGACCATGCATGCGGCCGTTGTCCGCCGCGCTAAGGGCGAGCCGCTGCAATACATCACGGGCAGCACGCAGTTTCGCATGATCGACGTCGCGTGCGCCCCCGGCGTGCTCATCCCGCGCCCCGAGACCGAGATGCTCGTCGAAGAAGTCCTGAACTATCTGGATACCGAGGTGCTGAGCCCCGAGGCCGCTGCCCGTCAGCGTGTTGAGCTGCCTTGGAACGATGAGGTCGAGCAGGCCCGCAAAGCTGAGGCGGCGCTGGCCGACGAACGCGCGACCGCCGAGCGCCGTGCTGCCAACCTGACGGCCGCCGATGAGGCTGCGCTGGGTAGCGACGTGCTCGGTAGCCGCGCCTATGCCGAGGAGCTTGCCGATCGCGAGGCCGAGGAAGCCGCCGCGCAAGCAGCAGAAGCCGAAGCCGCAAAAGCCGCCGAGCCTGAGCTCGACGAATACGACATCGCCATCGAGGGCGCCGACCAGGAGACGGTTTCAGCTCAGGATGCCGCTGCGCCTGCCCCAGCCGAGCCCCGCACTGCCCGCGTTCTCGAGGTCGGCTGCGGCACGGGCTGCATTTCGCTCTCCCTTGCCTGGGAGCGTCGCGGCCACGTCACCTGCACTGCTACCGATATCGAGCCGCGCGCCATCGACCTTGCTACCAAAAACCGCGATGCGCTTGGCCTCACGTCCGACGAGGTCGCCTTCAGCCTCACAAACCTGGTGAGCTCCATTCCCCGCGAAGAGTGGGGCACCTTTGACGTACTCGTCTCCAACCCGCCCTACATCCCCACCGATGTCATGCGCTCGCTGCCGCATGAGGTCAAGGACTTTGAGCCCGATCTGGCGCTCGAGGGCGGTGCCGACGGTCTCGATATCTTCCGCCGCCTGCTCAACGCGGCGCCCTACATGCTGCGTGCCGGCGGCCTGTTTGCCTGCGAGCTCTACGAGGGCGCGCTCGACGCCGCGGCCGAGCTCTGTCGTCAAGCAGGCCTTTCGGACGTGCGTATCGTCCACGACCTCACCGATCGCCCCCGCATTGTCCGAGCCATCGTCACCGAGCCCAAGCAACGCCAGTAATATTTATTAACTGGTTAGCAAAAATTATAAAGTAGTTTATAATTAGGACGGCTGAAAGAGGTCGGCCCATGCAACCTCCTACCTTTCGGGAAATCATTGCCCTACTCAAGCACGATGGATTCGTGAAGGTCGCGCAAGTCGGTAGTCATGCTAAGTATGTTTCTGGTGACCGCGTTGTCACCGTGAACGGCTCTGGTGGTGATCGACCAAAGAAGGGCACGTGGGCAAGTATTCGTCGCCAAGCTGGATGGTAGTTGGAGGCAAAATGAGGCAGCGATTTACCTATGACTGCGTTCTCATAAAAGAAGACGATGGTTACTGCGCTAGCTTCCCGCAGATTCCCGGCGCCTTTGCCGATGGCGATACGCGCGAAGAAGCGATTGCCCATGCCACCGAGGCACTGATGGCGTTTTTGGCCGACGACCTCAACAACGGTTTGACTCCGGCAGGGTACGAACGCTCGGCCGAGGTCGTGGCCCTTTCAGTCGAAATCGACCACGAGGACGCTCGGGAAGCGGCGTGCCGAACATTTAAAGACGCAGCGCTGGACCTCAAAGTCTCCGCTCCGCGGATTACCGCGCTGGTCAAAGCCGGAAAGCTCGATGTTGAACTCGTCGACGGCCGTCGGATGATAACGATAGGCAGCATCGAGCGCTACGCCGCCCAAGAACGCCACGCCGGCAGGCCAAAGAAGTTCGTCGCAGTCCAATAACCCCCTCACTTTCACCGACTACTAGAGCCGCTCACCAAACCAACATGCGCTCTGGGCAAATAGGTTGAACGTTTCGTGCGAGAATGCCCCACAGTAAACAAACTTGCACCAGAGCGTAAGGGGCTGGCATACACATGCAGACGGTCTATCGGGTATACGAGGGAACGCGCGAGCCGCATCGGCTTGCCGTCGAGCGCACGGCCGAGGTGCTCGGCCGCGGCGGCCTGGCTTTGATCCCGACCGAGACCGTCTACGGTGTCGCCGTGGCAGTCAACGCCTTCTCGGACGCCGTGCCCCAAGATACAAGCGAATTCCCATCGTGGCCGCGCGATCCGCAGGCTGCCGTCAATGGCGCCGCAGTTCCTGCGCTCGGCACCGGCTATCGCCGTATCTTCACTCTCAAGCAACGTGAACTCACGCAAACCGTCGCTTGGCTGGTCGATGGCGTCGAAGCACTCGACCGCTATGGCGTGGATATCCCGGAAGATGCCCGCATACTCGCGCGACGATGCTGGCCGGGAGCCCTGACTATCGTGGTCAAGGCAGCCCCCTGCGTGCCGACCTTTATGCGCGCTGCCGACGACACGGTGGCACTTCGCGCTTCGGCCTCGCCCGTGGTGCAGGCGCTCATTCGCGCCTGTGGCAGCCCCCTTGCCTGCACCAGCGCCAACACGCATGGCGCGCCCGCGCCGGCAAGTTTTATCACGGTGGAGGGTCGCATCCTGGAGGGGGTCGATGTTGCCGTCGACGCCGGTGAGACCCCGTGTCGCGACGCCTCGACCATCGTGTCGTTTCAGCACGGCGGGCTCCAGATCCTGCGCCAAGGCGCGCTTCCCGCATCAGAGATCGAACGGGTCCTGTCCGACCCGATGCAATAGAAAGGTGTAAGCGATGTCGTTGAATCTGGGCAGCCTGGGCATGGAAGATGCCTCGTTTGACTTTGGCGGTTCCTACATCATGGCGCTCGACTGCGGCACCACCTCGGTACTTGCGACCATCGTCGACGAGTACGGCTGCATCGTCGCGCAGGCACGTCGCAGCGTCAAAACCAGCTTCCCGCGTCCCGGCTGGGTGGAGCAAGACCCCATGGCGGTCCTTGCCAGCCAGATCGCGGTCATGATGGAAGTCCAGTTTAAGAGCGGTATCCACTCCGACCGCATTGCCGCCATCGGCATCTCCAACCAGCGCGAGACCACGGTGGTCTGGGACCGCGTGAGCGGTCAGCCGATCTATAACGCCATCGTATGGCAGTGCCGCCGTACCGCACCTCTGATCGACGAGCTTGTCGAGCAGGGCGCAGAAGGGCTGGTGCGCTCCCGCACGGGACTCACGCTCGACCCGTATTTCTCGGCCTCCAAGGTGCAGTGGATTCTCGACAACGTCGACGGCGCACGCGAAAGCGCGGCGGCGGGCGACCTCATGTTTGGCACCATCGACACCTGGCTCATCTACAACCTCACCGGCGGCCAGGTCTTTGCCACCGACTACACCAATGCCAGCCGCACGGCACTCTTTAATATCCATACGCTCGATTGGGACGACGACCTGCTGGCACTCTTTGACGTTCCACGTTCCATGATGCCCGAGGTTCGCTGGAGCTCGGGCGACTACGGCCGCGTCGCGAGCGACATCATGACCAACATGCCGCCCATCATGGGCGTGGCGGGTGACCAACAGGCGTCGCTGTTCGGCCACTGCTGTTTCCGTCCCGGCCAGACCAAAAACACCTATGGCACGGGTTGCTTTATGCTCATGAACACCGGCGACGAGATCGTCGAATCCAAGAATGGCCTGGTCTCCACCATCGGTATCGCTGCGGACGGCAAAGTCAGCTATGCGCTCGAGGGCTCTATTTTTGCCGCCGGCTCAACGATGAACTGGCTTCGCAACAACATGGGCATCATCTCGAGCGTGAGCGAGTCGGCACAACTCGCCGCTTCGATTAGCGACAACGAGGGCTGCTACTTCGTTCCCGCCTTTGCGGGTTTGGGTGCTCCCTGGTGGGACCCGCATGCTCGCGGTATCGTGTGCGGTCTGACCGGCGCCTCGAGCCGTGCGACCATCGTACGTGCCGCCTGCGAATCCATGGCATATCAGAGCTACGACGTGCTGCGCGCCATGGAGCAGGACGTGGGGCTTTCGATTGAGCGCCTGTCTGTCGATGGCGGTGCCTCGCGCAACGAGTTCATCATGCAATTCCAGGCCGACCTGCTGGATATCCCCGTGCTGCAATGCGAGACGGTGGAGACCACGGCAATCGGTGCCGCGTACTTGGCGGGTCTTGCCGTCGGCTATTGGGAAGACCTGGAAGAGCTGGAGCAAAATGCCCAGATCGTTAGGACCTTCCTTCCCCACATGTCCGCCGAGCGCCGCGAGCAAAACCTTGCGGGCTGGCGTGATGCAGTCAGGCGCTCGCTCAGTACCGCACAGTAGGGCTGCGATGGGCTGCTCGATACAACAAACCGCTAAACTAATGCATGGCGTGCGGCGGCAACATTGCTGCGCGCCTTGTCAGCAAGGCCGTTTTGCGGCCGCAACGAAAGGGGCAATCAACCCATGACCGTCACCTACGATGCGTCCCGCGTGACGCTTGTCGATCACCCGCTCGTCCAGCACAAGCTGTCGATCCTGCGCGACAAAAACACCGGCACCAACCAGTTCCGCCAGCTCGTGCGCGAGCTCGCGCTTTTTGACGGCTACGAGGCCATGCGCGACCTGCCTATGGAAGACGTCGAGGTCGAGACCCCCATCACTACCGCCACGTTCAAACGGCTCGCCGGCAAGAAACTCGCCATCGTGCCCATCCTGCGTGCGGGCCTTGGCATGGTCGACGGCATTCTCGACTTGGTGCCCTCCGCTCGCGTGGGCCACATCGGCATGGAGCGCGACGAGGTCACCCACGAGCCGCACGAGTATTACTGCAAGATGCCCAAGGATATCGACCAGCGCATCTGCCTGGTCGTCGACCCCATGCTCGCCACGGGCGGTTCGGCCGAGATGGCCATCAGCTACCTGCGCGAGCGCGGTGTCAAGGACATCCGCATGCTGTGCATCGTCGCCGCGCCCGAGGGCCTCAAGTCGCTGACCGAGAAGGATCCTGACGTACATATTTATACGTGTGCTATCGACGACCATCTCAACGAGGCTGCCTACATCGTTCCCGGCCTCGGCGACGCCGGCGACCGCATCTACGGCACGCTCTAGTCGCTGGGCTAAGACGGCCGCGGCTGCAAATACGAAGAAACGGTGCGCGCGGTCGAACAAAAGGCGACCGCGCGCACTCCTGTTAACGGACGTTTTGCCCTGCAGGGTTCGAGAAAAACGTATTACCGTACCTGCGGCATAAAGAAGGTCTTAAGAAAACGAACAGGTGCGTATTAACCGATGCTTTTTTCGGTTGTACTTTAACGATTGGCTCGTACAATAGTCACCAATGTTTGGCGGGAACTGTTCTGTGAGGCGTTAAAAAGGAAAGTGAGGACGCCAGTGTTTCAGATAGCCGATCTGCTCGCTATCGTTGCAGGCGCCATCGCGGGCGCAATTGCCTTCCTTCCCTTTGTCTTTACGCTCAAGCCGGTTCTTGACGATAAGCAGAATGCGGACATGCTCAAGGGTATGGTGAGTCTGGCGGTCTCGGCAATCGCTCTGCTCGTCTTTACCTTGGTTGTGTTTGTGTTGTTCGGAGAGGCATTTCGCATGTTCCTCCTGGGCGAGGCGATCGGCTTCGTGGCCTTTATGGCCGCCTGCGCGGTTCGCGTCGCCAAGGCGCTGCGAGATCCTCATGAGGTCGAAAGGTAAGTCGTGGAAATTTTTGAAAAGCTGCCTGATGAGATTAATCATCTGGTCAGCGAGTTCAGCTCCACCCCTGTCGTGGGCGATCTGAGCTGCGGCATCACGCAGTACTCGTTTTGGCTGATCGTCTCCACGATCGTGCTCCTGATCGTCCTGGCCGTGTTCAAGAAGAAGCAGACCCTGGTTCCCAAGGGCTTCTTCGTCAACGGTTTCGAGTACATCATCGAGTACGTCGAGAACGATATCGGCAAGGGTGTCGTGGGTGAGAACTGGAAGAAGCACTTCCCGTTCCTGTGCTCGCTTTTCCTGTTCATCCTGATCAATAACATGATCGGCCTGATCCCGGGAATGAAGCCCGGCACCGGCGCAATCGGCTCCACCGCCGCACTCGCCATCTTCGCCTTCGTGTACTTCATCTACTACGGATGCAAGGCTCACGGCGTGATCGGCTACATCAAGAGCCTCGCCCCGCAGGGCGTGAGCTTCCCGATGAACGTGCTCGTGTGGGTCGTCGAGCTTTTCTCGACCTTCCTGCGCCTCATCACGCTCGCCGTCCGTCTGTTCTGCAACATGTTCGCAGGACACGTGGTCATGGGCTCGTTCGCCATCATGGCGAGCATGTTCATGCAGCCGCTGCTTCAGCAGGTTTCCGCGGCCCACGCCGTCGGCGCCCTGCCTTCGCTTGCCTGGCTTGCCATCCTCATCCTGATCTATGCGATCGAGCTTGTGGTCGGCGCCATCCAGGCTTACGTCTTCACGGTCCTTACCGCCGTGTATGTCTCCGAGGCAGAGGAGGTCGCGGAGGAGGAGTAGCCTTCCGCTCGCGCCTTAAAGGTAAGCAATTCGTTAAACCGCCGGTGCCCGTACCCATGGAGCCCGGCAGTTATAAAAAGGTTATCCTGCGTGAAATAAGACACGCACGACAAAGGAGGAATCGTGGGAGTTATCGGTTACGGTCTCGGTGTTATCGGCGCTGGTCTTGCTATCGGCCTGTCTGCTCTGGGTGCTACGGGTGCTATGGCCCGTCAGCCTGAGGTCCAGGGCCGCGTGTTCACCGTCTTCATCATGGGCTCCGCCTTCGGCGAGGCTCTGGCTCTGATCGGCTTCGTTGTCGCGCTGATCGTTAAATAGCACGGAGCGTCAAGTATGAATCTTTCATCCCAGAAGAGCGCGATCGCACTCTCCGCGTCCGCGGCCGCGCTGCTCATGCCGGTTTCCGCGTTCGCTGAGGACGGCGCTGCCGGTGCGGACATCCTCATCCCTAAGATGGCGGAGTTCATCCCGGCGCTCATCGCCTTCCTGATCATCTGGATCGTGCTGGCCAAGGTTGCCCTGCCGGGCATCATGAAAACCATGGAGGAGCGCGGCAAGAAGATCGAGGAGAGCCTCGACGAGGCCGAGAAGACCAAGCAGGAGGCCATCGCCAAGCGCGCTGAGTCCGACTCGATCGTCACCGACGCCCGTCGTCAGGCTGCCGACATCGTTCTCGAGGCCCGTAAGGACGCCGAGTCCGAGCGCGCCCGTATCATCGAGGCTGCTCACAAGGAGGCCGAGGAGATCATCGCCAAGGCCCATACGACCGTCGAGGACGAGCGCAAGTCCATCTACGCCGGTGCCGCGAGCTCCATCGCCGACCTGTCCGTTGCCGTCGCCACCAAGATCGTGGGCGAGGCACTCGAGGACGATGCCGAGCAGAAGAAGCTCATCGAGCGCTACATCCAGGAAGCAGGTAGCCTGAATGCCGACTAGCCGCTATCAGGACAAGGTGCTCGAGACCTACGCGCGCTCCCTTCTGGAAGCCGCTAAGGCCGAGAACCATGTGTTCGAGGACCTCGAGATGATCGAGCGCCTGGCTTCTGCCGGCCCCGAGATCATCGCCGTGCTCGACACCATGTCCAAGCGCGACCAGCTCGACCTTCTTCCCAAGGTGGCAGCTGCCTTTAAGTATGTTGCCGAGGAAGACGAGGATGTAGTGGGCGTGACCGTCACCACGGCGATCCCGCTCGACGACGAGCTGCGTCAAACCATCACTAAGAAATGCGAGCAGGACTTCGGTCGCAAGGTATTCCTTATCGAGCAGGTCGACCCGTCTATCGTGGGCGGCCTGGTGCTCGAGGCCCGCGGCGAGCGTCGTGACATTTCCGTCAAGACGCAGCTGCGCATCGCGCAGGAGACCCTCGCAAACTCTGCTAATTCGTACGGAGGTGAAGCCTAATGTCCGAAACCCTCAATGCCCAGGATATCGCCAAGAAACTGCAGGAGCAGCTCACGAGCCTCTCCGCGACGGTCGATACGCATGAGGTTTCAACGGTCGACGAGGTAGGCGACGGCATCGCGCGCGTCTCCGGCCTCAAGAGCGCCATGGCAGGCGAGCTTCTGGAGTTCAAGAGCTCCGATACCGGTGAGACCGTCTTCGGTCTTGCCCAGAACCTTGACCGTGACGAGGTCGGCGCCGTTCTGTTTGGTGCCGTCGACTCCATCAAGGAAGGCGACGAGTGCCGCACCACTGGCCGCATTATGGATATCCCTGTGAGCCGCGCCATGCTCGGCCGCGTCGTCAATCCGCTCGGCCAGCCCATCGACGGCCTGGGCGACATCGTCGCCACGCACCGTCGCCCCATCGAGTTCAAGGCCCCCGGCGTCATCGACCGTACCCCGGTGTGTGAGCCGGTTCAGACCGGTCTGCTCGCTATCGACTCCATGGTGCCTATTGGCCGCGGTCAGCGTGAGCTCATCATCGGCGACCGTAAGACCGGTAAGACCGCCATCGCCATCGACGCTATCCTCAACCAGCGCGGCAAGGGCATGGTCTGCATCTATGTCGCCATCGGCCAGAAGGCCTCCACGGTTGCCAACATCCGCGAGACCCTCGCTCAGCACGGTGCGCTCGACTACACCATCATCGTTTCGGCCACCGCTGCCGATTCCGCCCCTATGCAGTACATCGCGCCTATGGCCGGTGCCGCTATCGGCGAGTTCTTCATGTACAACGGCGAGGACGGCAAGCCCGCTAGCGAGACCAACCCCGGCGGCCACGTGCTCGTCATCTACGATGACCTGTCCAAGCAGGCCGTGGCCTACCGTCAGATGTCGCTGACGCTGCATCGTCCGCCCGGACGCGAGGCCTATCCTGGCGACATCTTCTACCTGCACTCTCGTCTGCTCGAGCGTGCCGTCAAGATGTCCAAGAAGAACGGCTACGGCTCCATGACGGCACTGCCGATCATCGAGACCCAGGACGGCGACGTCTCGGCCTACATTCCGACCAACGTCATTTCCATTACCGATGGTCAGATCTATCTGCAGTCCGAGCTCTTCTTCCAGGGTCAGCGCCCGGCAGTCGACGTGGGCATTTCCGTGTCCCGCGTTGGTGGCGACGCGCAGACCAAGGCTATGAAGCAGGTCGCCGGTAACCTCCGTCTGGACCTCGCTTCGTACCAGGAGCTCGCCGGCTTTACGCAGTTCGGCTCCGACCTCGACGAGGCTACTCAGAAGCAGCTGACCCATGGTGCCCGCATGACCGAGCTCCTGAAGCAGCCGCGCTACAAGCCGTTTGAGGTTGGCGAGCAGATCGTTACGCTGTTCGCTGGCAACGAGGGCTTCCTGGATGACCTGGAGATTGCCGACGTGCTGCCTTTCCGTGCCGAGCTCATCGAGTACATGGACAATGGCTTTGGCTCGCTGCTCGACAAGGTTCGCGCCAAGAAGATCGATGATGACACCAAGGCTGAGCTCTTGCGCGTCATCGGCGACTTCAAGCAGCAGTTCATGGCCAAGCACCATTCGGATGTTTCTGGATCAGAGGAGAACTAAGCCCCATGGCCAACCTTCGCGACATTAAGAAGCGAATCTCCTCGGTTACCACGACCAAGCAGATCACGCGCACGATGGAGATGGTCTCTACGGCCAAGATCCGTCGTGCCCTCGATCGCTCCAAGCAGGCCGAGCCCTATAAGGAGGCGCTGACCGACGTCATGTTGACGGTCGCCGGCGACGCCTCCTGTTCGGGCACCGATCCCATGCTGCAGAAGCATGAGAGCGTCAAGCATGGCCTGATTGTCGTTATTGCCTCGGACCGCGGCCTTGCCGGCGGTTTCAATACGACGGTGGAGCGCACGGCCGAAAAGCTCGCCGCTTCTTGGGCGAACGACGGCATCGAGTGCGAGATCATCGCGTGTGGGCGCAAACCGGCCACGTATTTCCGTGACCGCGCAAACGTCGTCATGCACTTTGAGGGCAACTCCTCTGAGCCCGATTTCAATCAGGCCCGCATGATCTCCTCTCATATCTGCGATGCGTATCGTGCCGGTGAGCTTGACCGTGTCGAGCTTGTCTACCACCACGCCAAGAACCGCGTGGATCAGGAGCTTCGCGTCGAGCATCTGTTGCCGCTCGACCCCGAGATGATCGCTATGGCCCACGGTCCGCGTAAGAACGAGACCGACGCCCCTAAGCGTATCTCGTCCACGTTCGAGTTCGTGCCCTCTCCCGAGCATGTTCTCGGCAAGCTTGTGCCGTCTTATATCCTGACGGTCATCTACCAGGCCCTGATCGATTCGGCGGCTGCCGAGCAGGGTGCACGCCGCAAGGCCATGCACTCCGCGACGGAAAACGCCACCGCGATCATCTCGACCCTTACCCGCACGTATAGTCGCGTGCGCCAGGCTTCGATCACGACCGAGATTAACGAGATCGTCGGCGGAGCCTCAGCATTGGAGGAACAGTAATGGCTAATAACACCGTAAAGCTTGCGGTCGAGGAAGCCACCAAGAAGACGACTGCCGGTGATGGTCGCATCGTGCGAATCATCGGTCCTGTCGTCGACGTCAAGTTTGACGGTGCGGTGCCCCCGATCTACAACGCGCTCACGGTCGAGGCCGAGACCCCGATCGGTCATCTGAGCACGATCCTCGAGGTCGAGAGCCAGCTTCCGGGCGGCGTCGTCCGCACGGTCGCCATGTCCTCGACCGACGGCCTGCAGCGCGGCCTCATCGCCACCGATACCGGTGAGCCCATGAAGATGCCCGTTGGCCCCAAGACGCTCGGCCGTATTTGGAACGTCATGGGCAAGCCCGTCGACGGCAAGCCCATGCCCGAGGTGGAGGAGTTCTATCCCATCCACCATGCAGCGCCCCGTTTCGACGAGCTCACCACCAAGACCGAGATCTTCGAGACCGGCATTAAGGCCGTCGACCTGCTCGAGCCCTACATCCGTGGCGGCAAGACAGGCCTGTTCGGCGGCGCCGGCGTCGGCAAGACCGTTCTGATTCAGGAGCTCATCAACAACCTCGCCCAGGAGCACGGTGGCACCTCGGTGTTCACCGGCGTCGGCGAGCGTACCCGCGAGGGCACCGACCTGTTCCTCGAGATGAGCGAGTCTGGCGTTATCGACAAGACTTGCTTGGTCTATGGTCAGATGAACGAGCCGCCCGGAGCGCGTCTGCGCATCGGTCTGGCCGGCCTTACCACCGCTGAGTATTTCCGTGATCGTGGCCAGGACGTTCTGCTGTTCATCGACAACATCTTCCGCTTCTCCCAGGCAGGTTCCGAGGTTTCCGCACTGCTGGGCCGTATGCCGTCCGCCGTTGGTTACCAGCCCACGCTGGCAACCGAGATGGGCGACCTCCAGGAGCGCATTACCTCGACCAAGACGGGCTCCATTACCTCCGTCCAGGCTGTCTACGTCCCCGCAGACGACCTGACCGACCCGGCGCCTGCCACGACGTTTACGCACCTCGACGCCACCACGGTTCTTTCGCGTAGCATTTCGTCGCTCGGCCTGTTCCCGGCTATCGACCCGCTCGCATCTTCCTCCGACGCTCTCGATCCCTCGATCGTCGGCGAGGAGCACTACCGTGTCGCCGTCAAGGTCCAGGAGCTCCTGCAGGAGTACTCCGACCTTCAGGACATCATCGCCATTCTGGGTATGGACGAGCTGTCCGAGGAGCAGCGCCTTACGGTCAACCGTGCCCGTAAGATTCAGCAGTTCCTCTCGCAGTCCTTCCACGTCGCCGAGAAGTTCACCGGCAACCCCGGTGTCTACGTCCGCGTCGAGGATACCGTCCGCTCTTTCGCCGAGATTGTCGACGGCAAGGCCGATGACCTGCCCGAGCAGGCTTTCCGCTATGCTTCCACGATTGAGGACGTGCGCGAGCGCGCCCGCAAGATGGGGGAGAAGTAGGTTATGCGTATCCGCATCGTGTGCCCCGTGAGCTGCGCCTATGAGGGCGACGCTGCGTTTGTGTCGATTCCGTCCACGGATGGCGAGTTTGGCGTTCTGCCTGCTCACTCCAGCGAGATCTGCACGATCGACCGCGGTTACGTTCGCGTTTCCGATAAGGCCATGGGCACTGTCGACCACACGTTTGCCGTGGCCGGCGGCTATGCCCAGGTTGCGGACGATGTCGTGACCGTTCTCGCCGAGCGCGCTTGCGATTTGGCGACCGTCGATGCCGACAAGCTTAAAGCTGATATTCAAGGTTTTGAAGAGAAGCTGGGTAATTTGTCGGAGGATGATGCACGCCGCGCCTACCTCTATAATGAAATCGCATGGTGTAAGCTCAAGCTTGCCCAATAGTCAAACGATTTAGCGTTCGACCATTTGCGAACACATCATGCCCGGGATGGCCCAGCCACCCCGGGCATGCTTTTTGAAAGGGTAGACCTTGGATATTATCCGCGTTGAGGGTGGCCACGCCATCGGAGGCTCCGTGCCCGTCTCGGGTGCCAAGAACTCCGCGCTCAAACTCATGGCGGCAACGCTTCTGGCGCCGGGCAAGACGACGCTGCAGAACGTGCCCGATATTTCCGATGTTCACGTGATGGGCAAGGTGCTCAAGGGCATGGGCGCTACGATCGATGTTCTCGACGAGCACACGCTCGAGATTGATACCTCTCAGGTCGATTCTTGGGAGGCCCCCTACGAGCTCGTTGCCAAGATGCGTGCTTCCACCGCCGTCATGGGACCCCTGCTGGGCCGCTTCCATCGCGCCAAGATTGCCATGCCGGGCGGCTGCAACCTGGGTGCTCGCAAGATCGATATGCACATTCTGGGTCTCGAGGCCCTGGGCGTTGAGTTTGATACCGCCCACGGTTACATCAACGCCAATGCGCCCCAAGGTCTGCGCGGTACCACCGTCACGCTCGAGTTCGCCAGCGTCGGTGCGACCGAGAACCTCATCATGGCCTCTGTGCGCGCACGGGGCACCACGGTTATCGACAATGCCGCCCGCGAGCCCGAGATTGTCGATCTCGCCAACATGCTCAACGAGATGGGCGCCAAGATTGTTGGCGCCGGCACGCCCGTCGTGACTATCGAAGGCGTGGAAGAGCTCCATCCTGTTACCCATCGCGTAGTAGGCGACCGCATCGAGGCCGGTACCTTTATCGTTGCCGGTGCGTTGATGGCCGACGATCGCGGTGTCGATGTCACGGGCTTTTGCCCCATTCACTTGGGCATGGTGCTCAAGAAGATGGAGCTCATGGGTATCGATTGCGAGCGCGTCGAGGATGGTGTCCATGTGAACCGTGCCGAGCGTATCAAGCCGGTCGACATCCAGACGCTTCCGTTCCCCGGCTTCCCGACGGACATGCAGGCGCAGATTATGGTACTCTCCGCCCTTGCCGACGGCAGTTCCGTTATTACCGAGAACATCTTCGAGAATCGCTTTATGTTTGCCTCTGAGCTGGTGCGCATGGGTGCCGACATTCGTATCGAGAGTCATCATGCCATGATTCATGGCGTCAAGGGCTTCTCGGGCGCACAGGTTACCTCGCCCGATCTGCGTGGCGGAGCGGCCCTCGTCGTAGCGGGCTTGATCGCCGACGGGACGACCGAGGTTTCGGCTATCCATCACATCAAGCGCGGCTACGAGCAGTTTGTCGAAAAGCTGCAGGCGCTCGGCGCGCATGTCGAGCATGCTACCGTCCCCGATCCCGTCATCTACTAATACAGGTTGCCTATGTTTAATAAAAAGCCCCTCGCGGATACCACCGCCCGAAGACCCTCAACTGGTGCGCAGGCCAAGATCTACAGTCGCGATAACGTGGCTCGCTATTCCGAGCGCGCTCGTCAACGTCGTCGTAGCCACACGATTCGTCACGTCGCGCTCATTGTCGTGCTTGGCGTGCTGCTGAGTGCCACTACCGCTGCCGGCCTGTGGTTTGCCACCATTATGGGCAAGCTCGGCGATTCTAATGTCATTACCGACAATCTGCGTCGGGTTCTGGTTGACACCGATGAGGCAAAGGATCCGTTCTACGTGCTGCTTCTTGGCACCGACGGCCGTCCGGGCGAGGATACGTATCGTGCCGACTCGATTATCCTGGCACGCATCGACCCCACGCAAAAGCAGGCGACGCTCATTTCCGTTCCGCGCGACACCAAGGTCGAGTACAAGGGCGAGACCATGAAGATCAACGCCTGCCATACCGTTGGCGGCGCCGAGGCCATGGTCGAGGCGGTCAACGAGCTGTGCGGTGTTCAGATTTCCCACTATGCCGAGGTCAGCTTCGACGGTATGCAGGCGCTGATTGATTCGGTTGGCGGTATCGACATTAACGCAACCGATGATGTTGACGACCCCGAGCACCTGGATATTAAGATTACCGCTGGCCAGCAGCATATGGACGGTGCCACCGCCCTTACCTACGCCCGCTGCCGCTACACCTATGCCGACGGCGATTACACGCGCATGCGCCACCAGCGTCAGGTGCTTGGCGCCCTTGCCAACCAGATTCTCAATAACTTCGATGCCACGAAGATTTTTGGCCTGGTTAATTCGCTGTCCGATATGCTCGTAACCGATATGAGCGTTCAGGATATCGTGGCTACGGTCAACGCCATGCGCGGTATGGATGTCGACGGTATCTACTCGGCCAACCTGCCCTCGTACGCCGACGACAGCACCATGATCGACGGTGTGAGCTACGTCTTTGTCTACGAGGACGAGCTCAAGGAAATGATGGAGCGCGTCGATGCCGGCAAGGATCCCAAGGGTCCCAACACCATGGGTCTTTCCGACGGTTCCAGCTCTACGATTGGCGACCTGAACAACAACACGTCTGACGATTACGCAAACGGTACCGCAACCTCATCGGTCAGCTCTGACGATTCCGATGACTCAAGCGATTCGAGCGATTCGGACTACTACGAAGAGCCCACCGGCGACGGCAACGGCTACGAGGCCAACTACTAAGTTACGCGGTTTTACCAAACCGCGTAACCGCTTGACGCTGCAAACCCGCCAGAGCGGCAACCTGCCTTTCAACTTCGGCGGCATGATCAAAAAAGTTACGGCGTTTTACCAAACGCCGTAACGGCTCGACGCTGCGCGCCGCCCAAGGCGGCAATTTGTCATTCAAAAGGCAGGGCATGACCAGAAGGTCAATGCCCTGCCTTTTTCATGCCAACTTGTTTGCCTTGGACGTCGCTCGCTGACATTGGCTCAACCTGCGGTGCTGACTACTCCCCTTGCACCAAAAACCGTCCCGTTCTCGGTTTTTGAGGACGGGGCGGTTTTGCTTACCTAGATTGTTCGAGTTCCTTATGCAAAGCGGGCGACGAGCTCCTGGAGCACGTCGGTCATCTTGACGAGCGAACTGACCGGGACAAACTCGTTGACGCCGTGGTAGCAATAGCCGCCGGTGGAAAGGTTGGGGCAGGGCAGACCGCGGAACGACAGGTGAGCGCCGTCGGTGCCGCCACGAATTGGCAGCACTTGGGGCTCAACGCCGCAGGCAAGGTAGGCTTCCTTGGCAACATCAATAAGCTCGGGATAGTCACGAACGATCTCGGCCATATTTCGATACTGCTGCTTAATCTCGACCGTCACGCGCTCCTCACCCAGACGCTGGTTGAGCATCGAGGCGGCGGCATCAATAAGGTCGAGTTTCTGCTGGAACTTGGCGGCGTCATGGTCGCGGACGATATAGCGCGCTGTGGCGTGATCGACGGTCGCAGATACACCCTCAAGGTGATAAAAGCCCTCGTAGCCTTCCGTATACTCCGGGCGCTGCACGTAGGGGAGCAACGCGTTGAAGTCGCAGAACAGATTGCCTGCGTTGACCATACGGCCTTTGGCGTCGCCCGGGTGGATGGACTGGCCCTCAAAGCGGACGGTCACCTCGGCGGCGTTAAAGCACTCCCACTCCAGCTCGCCGATGGGGCCGCCGTCGACCGTGTAGGCGTACTTGCAGCCAAAGGTATCGATATCCAACAGCTCGGCTCCGTGGCCGATCTCCTCGTCAGGGCAGAAGCAAATGCCGAGTGCGGGATGGGGCAGAGAAGGGTCCTGAGCGATACGCGCGACAAGCGACATGATCTCGGCGACGCCTGCCTTGTCGTCTGCGCCCAGCAGCGTGGTGCCATCGCTGCAGACCAAGTCCTCACCCGCGAGGTCGTTCAGGGCGGGAAGCTTGGCGGTACTCATGGCAACGGGCTTACCGTCAACCGTGCCACAGACCAGGTCGCCGCCTTCGTAGTGTACGATGTGCGGCTTCACGCCGGCGCCCGGTGCAACTTCGGTGGTGTCGAGATGGGCAATCAGGCCCAGGGCGGGCTTGTCCTCAGCGCCCGCACTTGCGGGGATATGCGCGCAGACATAGGCGTGCTCGGTCATGTGGGCATCTTCCGCACCAAGCTCGCGCAGCTCTTCAGCCAGCACGTTGGCAAGGTCAAACTGAACGGCGCTCGAGGGTACCTGGTCGCAGTTTGCATCCTCGGACTGCGTGTTGATCTGGACGTAGCGCAAAAAGCGCTCGAGGACATCGGGGTTCGTGGTGGTGTTTTCCATAAAGACCGCTCCAATCTTGGTCGTCGTGTGCAACAAGAACTCTAGCACGGTATGCCACGGCATACCGCGACGCTTGGATGGGGTAGAATCAGCCATTGAATGCAGAAGGGACGGAAGATCATGGATACGACAATTAGCTCGCGCGAACTACATCTGACGGTGGCGAACGAAGACTACTTGGAGTGCATGGTTCGCATTGAAAGCGAAGAGGGGGAAACCAACGGCGTGCGATCGGTCGACATCGCGCAGCGCCTTGGCGTCTCCAAGGCATCGGTCAATAAAGCGGTTTCGGCGCTCAAGGCATCCGAACTTGTCGAGCAATCGCACTACGGCAAGGTAGTCCTGACCGATCGCGGCCGCGAGGTTGGTACGGCTATCTGGTACCGTCATCGCCTCATTCGCACGTTTTTGGTTCAGGAGCTCGGTGTCGAATTTGAGCGAGCCGATTCCGAGGCCTGCATGATGGAGCATGCGCTATCCGAGGACACGATGAGCCGCTGGCTCGCCTATCTCGAAAAGCAGGGAATCAGCGTCGAGGAATAGCGGGATATATATGGATTCGAGTTATTACAACCGCTTTGGTGCCGAGGAACTTACGCGCCGCTTGTCGAGCGAGACCTTGTTGGCGCAGGGTCCCATGGGCAGTGTCTTGTTGAGTGAGTACGATGCCGCCGACATTCCACCGGCGTTTTGGAATCTGGCAGAGCCGCAGACCGTTTCTCGTATCCATCGCTTGTATGTCGCCGCCGGCGCGCAGGTGCTCATTACCAACACCTTTCAGGCATCGAGCTATGCCCTCAAGCACGACCAGATTTCGCCGTCCGTGGCGGAGGTCAATCGCGGGGCCGTCGACGATGCCCGCCAGGCGCACCCTCAGCTGCTGCTGGGCTCGATGGGCCCGATCGGTATTGAGTGGTTTGCCGAGGACTCTGCCGAGTATCGTGAAATCCGAGGCATTGCGCGCGAACAGGCGCACGCCTTGCTCAATGCCGGCGTTGACGGTCTGCTGATCGAGACGGTGACGTCTATCCGTAATTTGCAGCCCATGCTTGCCGGCGCTCGAGATGCCGCCGACGGCATGCCTGTTCTGGTGAGTTTTGTCGTTGACGATAAAGGCGACCTGTTGGGCGATGGCCTCAACATCGAGGCAGCCGTTTTGTACGCCGAAAAACACGGCGCAAACTCGGTTGGTGTTAATTGCTGTTCGCTTGCGGCCGCGAACGCGGCGGTGCCCAGGATGGTTGCATCGGCGACTACTCCCGTCACGGTGCGTCCCAATGTGGGCGATCCGGTCCAGACTCAGGATGGCCCCGTATGGCACGAGAACCCCGAAGCTTTCGCGCGCGCATGCATCGAATGGAGACATGCCGGTGCCGCAATGGTGGGCAGTTGCTGCGGAACCACGGCAATCACTACGGCAGCGATGGCCGAGGCGCTCGATATATAAAGGGCAAAACCGCTCCATACGGGGCGGTTTTTTTATTGCTTGCATGTCCTCGGCAGCATTTGCCCAAATGGTGAATGCTGGTGCCGGCAGGTTGCCGAGTGCATGTTGCGGGTATACCGCATGCGTACCATGATCCAAACACTGTGAGGTGTCTGCGCGTGTGCGCGATAATTCATTTTGGAACTGACGGTTGGCGCGCTCGCGTCGATGAGGACTTCACTGCCGATAACGTTGCCCGTATCGCCGACGCCGTCGGCGAATTGTGGCAAAAGACCAATCCGGGCAAAACGGTATATATAGGGTTCGACAACCGGCCTCTGGCGCGCGAGTTCGCTGAGCTTGCGGCGGGTGTGCTAGCAGCGCACGGGCTAGACGCCGTGCTCGCTTCGCGACCTGTCCCGACCCCTGCCCTTACGTGGGCGGCGGCTTATGACGGTGAGGCGTGCGGCGCGCTCATGGTGACGGGATCCCATCATCCGCAGGGTTATCTGTGCCTCAAGATTCGCATGGGTGACGGCTCGACCGCCAACCAGGATGTCATCGAAGAGCTCGAAGAGACCATGGCTCCCGAGCCAATGGGGATCGAGGGGCAATATCGCACCGCGGATATCATTCCTGACTATATGCAGGCGGTGGCATCGTTTGTCGATGCCGAAGCCATCCGCGCCGCGCACCTGCGCGTGGTTGTCGATCCCATGGGCGGCGCAGCCCAGGGCTATCTGGCCGACTTGCTACGCGAGCTTGGCGTTGAGGTGCACGAGATTCACGCCGGGCAGGCGTCTGACCAAGAAGATATCTGCCCCGACCCAGTTGAGCCTTGGGTGGACGCTTGCGAGCGCACGGTTATCGAGGACGGAGCTTGCGCTGGCCTGGTGACCGACGGCGACGCCGACCGTATCGGCGCGGTTGACGAGCGCGGCAGATATATACATCCGCATCAGATCATGGCGCTCGTTTTGGGCGACTTGGTTCAATTTCGTAATTTGGAGGGGCGCGTCGTCGTCAATCTTTCATGCTCGACGCTCGTGCGTCGCATTGCCGAGGCGCTTGGCTGCCGCGTGACCGTCAAACCAGTCGGTTTCAAATATATAGCGGCGGAGATGAAGAAGGGCGGCGTCCTCATAGGCGGCGAAGAAGCCGGTGGTATCGGCATCGCCGCGCATATGCCCGAGCGCGATGGAATCCTCGCCTGTCTGATTCTGTGTGAGCTTATGGCAAAGACGGACGCGCCTTTGGGCGTTCTGGTCGACCAACTCGAGGACAGTTTTGGTAAGACGAGTTACGGTCGACGCGATTTGCGCCTTGAGGCCGAAGATGCCGAAACGTTACGAACCCTGCTGCCGGGCGTAAACCCCAAGTCGATTTGTGGCAAGGTGCCGCAAAACGTTAGTCATATGGATGGCTTGCGTTTGGCATTCGAGGATGACACGTGGCTGCTGGTCCGTCCTAGTGGGACCGAACCAGTGGTGCGCGTCTACGCCGAGGGGTTCTCGGTGGAAGAACGCGATGAGTTGCTCGATGCTGGCTGTGCTTTAGCTAGGGGGACGTATCCGCTTTAACCATGAGACTGCCTTATATAAAGAGATGCTCGGCGAGCGGTAGGTAACGGCTGGCAAACGTTAGTCGAATCCCAAACTGTGTAGGAAATGTGTACGCCCAGATTCCCGCCCACGGCGCCCCTCCGGTCTGGCAATATATCTCCTTGCCGCGCGGCCCGGTCGGACCGGATCAGCCGCAAAGCGTGCACCTTGAGAACCGGATACTGCGAGGATGGACACTAACTTC
>CABUPH010000005.1 GCA_902493375.1 uncultured Collinsella sp. | reverse complement strand
CCTCGGGTGGCTGAGCCCGATGGAGTACCGCAGGAAGCTTGGATACGCCTAGGCGCGGTCCAAGAAATCGTCCGCACCCCCAAATGAGGAAAACTCACCCCGTCAACGCGCTCAAGAAGCTAGGCATAGGCCTCGCCTTTGGAGCTGCGACCATCATGTCCATGCCGACATCTGCGCTCGCCTGCACGCAGATGTACATGGGCAAAAACCTTACGGCCGACGGCAACACGTACTACGGCCGCGCCGAGGACTTTGGAGCGCGTTACCTCAAGCACTATGGCATCGAGCCCGCTCATGAACCCGGCTTTACGTACAGCTCGATTGAATCTGCTTTCGAATACACTTCGAATAAGCCTACCTATCGCTACAGCTATGTACGCGACCACCCCTCCAACTGGTTGGGTCGCACCGACGCCTACTCCGAAGCCGGAATCAACGAGAAGGGCGTGTCCTGCTCTGCCACGCTGAGCACCTCCTATAACGAGGATGCCGAAGCAGCAGACCCCATCGATGAGGGAGTGGGTCTGGGCGAATATAGCTATGCCAGCATCATCTTGGGCGAGAGCGCAACCGCTCGCGAGGGCGTCGAACTCATCGGCAGCTTGGTCGACGAAAAGGGCGTCTGCACCAACGACCAGATCATCATCGCCGACAACAACGAGACCTGGCTGTTCGCCACGCTTTCCGCCCATCAGTGGATCGCCATGAAACTGACCGACGACGTCGCCTCACTCAACCCCAACATCGGCAGCCTCAACTACGATGTCGACCTCGATGACACCGAAAACTGCCTCCACTCTGAGGGCATCCAGTCCATGCCCGAGGAAAAGGGTTTCGCTAAGTACACAGACGGCAAGTTCGACGTTGCCAAAACGTATGGCGAAAGCCTCGCCGATTCTGGCGTTCACCAGTGGTCCCGCTATGTGCAAGGCCGCAATTATTTTGCTAGTCCGCTGACCGAAGGCACGGATTACGACATTATCACCGTTAAGAAGGATGAAAAACCCGCCCAAAAGGGAGCTATGGTCAGCGAAATCCAGCCCCTGTTCTTCAAGCCTAGCAAGTCTGGCTGGAGCACCTTTGAGCTGATTCGCGCCTTCGGCAACCGCGGCGAAAACGTCCCAGGCCTTAACGCCAACACTGACGGCGTCTACGCCATCGGCAGCGAGCGCAACACCGAAATCAACCTTTTCCAGATTCGTCGCGGGTATGATCCAGAAGTCGCTACCATCCAGTGGGAGATGCTCTCCCGCGCCGCGTACTCTGTTGCCATCCCGCTGTACTCCGCTTTGATAACTGAGGTTAGCCCGTACTTCAGCGATCAGACCGTCTCCTTCGATCACTGCAGCGTGAAAGACGTCGTGTACAACGAGGAACCCGAGAACTCCATCAACTACATTCTCATGGACATCAGCTCGCTCTGCTTTGAGAACCCCGACACCCTTGGCACCAACGTCCGCGCCTACCTCGACGCCCTGCAGAATGAGCTCATCGAGCAGAACAAGGAAGTCGACACCGCCATGCTGGCCGAGACGACCACCGAGGGCCGCACCGCTCTGGCCAACAAGGCCGGCAAGGCTGCCACCGAGAACACCTACGTCAAGTGCAAAGCCCTGCTCCAGGAGATGCGCGCCTATCAGAAGGCCGGAAACTTTGACGAGCCCTTCACTCCGAGCGATCTAAACACTGAGACCAACGGCCTCAAGGTTTCCATCACCTATGCCAAGGACGCTCTTGCCACCGACCCGGTGACCCCTGATCAGCCTGGAACTCCCGAGCAGCCTGGCACTCCTGAGCAGCCCGGCACCCCCGAGAAGCCCGCTAAGCCCGAGCAGCCCACCACCAAGCCCGAGAAGCCTGGCAAGTCGGACACCACGACCACGGTAACCACCAACAAGACGAACACCAAGGGCGGCCTGCCCACCACCGGCGATCGTTTTGATGGCCGCGCGGTGGCTGCATTCGCCATCGCTGGCGTTGCCGTCATCTCCGCGGGCGGTTACTTCCTCTACCGTCGCAATAAGGAGTAACGTCTTAGCTGAGCGGGCAAGGCAGCAATGGCAGCTTCGCCCGCTCAGCCCGCCTTTTTGACCGGCGGGAAACACCACTGAAATCTTTTTAAAAAAGATTTCCCAGCACACACTTCACTGTGCTATAGTGCAGCGCAACAGCAATTAGGCGCGACCGCGCCACGGCATCACGAAAGGAGCCACCAACATGAAGAACACGATGAAGTCTCTCAACAACTGGTGGTGGCGTGATGCGAATACGATCGGTCGACAGTGAGTCCCTCACGCCTGTTTTTGCGCTCTAGGTGATTGGAAGGCCTCCGGTTTCGACCGGGGGCCTTTTTCTATCTCGAGCCCGATCGCATTCGCATCACGCGCCTCCGCTTTTCTCTTGCACTCCCATTCCGAAAGGATTTTCACCATGTCTCAGAACACCACCGCCACCCAGCCCCGCACCGTCCAGACCGCCGACCGTGGCAAACTCGATGTCCGCGCCCTCGTCCTGCTTGCCATCCTGCTCGCCGCCGGCTTCATCCTCAACTTCACCGTCGGCAAGGCCATCTCAGGCATCTCGGGCGGCATGATCAGCCCCGAGTTCATCATCTCGGCCTTCTGCCTCACCATCCTGGTCGTTCGCCCCAACATCGGCCAGGCGCTCGTCATTGGCCTCATCTCGGCTGCCGTAATCCAGATCACCACCACTTCGCCGTTCGTCGATTTTGCCGCCGAGGGCATCGCCGCCATGCTCATGGCCGGCATCGTCAACGCCGCCGGCAAGAACGGTCAGGTCAAGCCCGCGATCGCCATTGTCGCAACCTTCCTGACCACCTTTGTCTCCGGCGTCATCTTCATGGTCATCAAGATGGCCATGCTCGGCGTGGTCGGCGAGCTCGCCGCCGCCATGTTGCCCGTCGTCGCCATGACCGCCGTCTTTAACGCCATTCTGGTCGGCGCCCTCTACTTGCCCATCCAGAAGGCCCTTAGGCTCAACTAACCCACAGTGCCCCATCGGTAAAGACTGTCCCAAACGACTAGCTTTTGGGGACGTTCTTAAACGACTGGTCATTTAAGAACGTCCCCAATGACTATGAAAGGTATCCATGGAAACGATCATCAACGTCGACGATGTCTCGTTCTCCTATGGCACGCAGACCGAGCAGGCGCTCAGCCACATCTCGCTCAGCGTGAACAAGGGAGATTTCATCGGCATCATCGGGCCCTCGGGCGCCGGCAAGTCCACGCTTGCCGCCTGTCTGTCGGGTGCCGTGCCCCACCACTACACCGGCACGTTCTTTGGGTCCGTCATGGTTGACGACCACGACACCTGCGAAGTCTCGCTCACCGATGTGTCGCAGATCGTCGGCAGCGTGTTGCAGGACATCGACACACAGATGGTCGCCTCGGTCGTCGAGGACGAGATGCTCTTTGGCCTCGAGAACTTTGGCGTTCCCCACGACCAGATCGAGCGGCGCGTGAGCGGAACGCTCGAGACCGTCGGCATCAGCGACCTGCGCGACCGCGAGATCGCCACCCTCTCGGGCGGACAGAAGCAAAAGGTAGCCATCGCCGCCATCCTCGCCATGCGTCCGCGCGTCTTGGTTCTCGACGAGCCCACCGCGGCACTCGACCCCGCTAGCTCCACGTTGGTCTTCGAGACGCTGCGTGAGGCAAACCGCGCACTTGGAATCACCATCGTCGTCGTTGAGCAAAAGGTCGCCCTGCTCTCGGAGTACTGCAACCGCGTGCTCGTGCTCAACCATGGCGAAATCGCACTGCAGGGCGAGCCACACGAGGTCTTCGCGCATACCGATGAACTTCGTACCATTGGCGTCGACTGTCCCCGCGTCACGCGCATCTTCAATAGCCTCGAGGCCGATGGTCTGGCAAGCGGTACCCCTTGCCTGGATGTCGATGAGGCCGAGCGCCTGATTTCGGGCATCGTCGACCCCGCACACGCGGCCATCGAAGCCCAGGCGCCCGTCGGTTCCCCGCATGCACCGTCGTTGCGTCCTCATGCCAAGGACGCCGAACCCGTACTCACCTTCGACCATGTTGAGTTTGCCTATCCCAATGGCGGCGCCGCCGTACACGACCTTAGCCTGACGCTCTATCCTGGCGAGCTCGTGGGCATCGTCGGCCAGAACGGTGCCGGCAAGACCACGCTCACCAAACTGCTCACAGGCCTGCTTAAGCCCGCCTCGGGCAGCGTGCGCGTCACGGGACTGGATACCGCAGCCGTTCCCACGAGCCGCATCGCTCGCGAGGTCGCGACCCTCTTCCAAAACCCCGACCGCCAGATCTGCAAGGATACCGTACTCGACGAGGTCGCCTTTGGCCTGGAGCTTGGCGGCATCGACCGTGCCGAGGCACTGCGTCGCGCCCAGCTCGTCATCGACCGATTTGGCCTGCCTGCCGATGAGGCGCCTTTCTCGCTTTCGCGCGGCCAGCGACAAATGGTGGCACTTGCCTCCGTCGTAGTGGTTGAGCCCAAGATCGTCGTGCTCGACGAGCCCACGAGCGGCCTTGACTACCGCGAGTGCATGACCGTCATGGAAACCGTGCGCACCATGGCCGAGCGCGGATGCGCCGTCATCATGGTCTGCCACGACATGGAAGTCGTCTCCGACTTTGCCGAGCGCATCGTAGTAATGGCCGACGGCCGCATCCTCGACCGCGGCCGCACGCACGAGCTGTTCTCGAACATCGATCTCATGCGGCGTGCCTACGTGGAGCCTCCCCAGGTTATTGAACTCTCGCGCCGTCTGGCATCTTCCGTCTCGCCCGCTTTTGCGCAGGTGAGCGAGGTCACCGATGTCGTTCGAATTACCAAGGAGATGGTCCACCGTGGTTAACGTCATCGACTACATGCCGGGCGATACGCTGCTGCATCGCCTGAACCCCGTCGTCAAACTGGGCCTCGCCGCCGCCATCATTATCGGCATCTTTTTGTCCGACACCTATGTTGCGCTGTTGGGCTTTTTGGCACTCACCCTTGCGCTGGGCGCCTACGCCGGCGTCGTCGACCGTCTGTTCTCGCTGCTCAAGTTGCTGATTCCGCTCGCGCTTATCATGCTGGTGCTCCAGCTGGCCTTTATGCGCGATGGCAACGTGGTGTGGGGCTTTATCACCGACACGGGCCTCATCACAGGATCGAAGGCCTGCCTGCGCCTGCTGGGCGCGGCGCTTCCGCTCATCCTGATGCTCATGGTGACCAAGCTCAACGACCTTGCCAACGCCTGCGTCGAGGTGCTGCACGTGCCGTATCGCTATGCCTTTACCTTTACCACGGCGCTGCGCTTTGTGCCGGTGTTTGGTCAGGAGATGAACGCCATCATGGAGGCGCAGACCGCACGCGGCGTCGAGTACGACACCAAAAACCCCATCAAAAAGCTCAAACTCATGCTGCCGCTATGCGTGCCGCTGCTTATCTCGAGCGTGGGCAAGACCGACGCCACCGCGCTTGCCGCCGAGCAGCGCGGCTTCTACCTGCGCACGCGCGCCAGCTCGTACAAGCGCTATCCCGTCAAGGGCCTGGACATCGCCGTGCTCATCGTCAGCATCGCCCTCATCGCCATCGGCTTCCTGTTCTAGTTCACCACCGACATCAACCGCCCAACGCAAAAGGCCTCGACTCGCACCAAACGAGTCGAGGCCTTTACTGTTTCATCAGATAAAACCTACCAAAATTAACCTGTCCCTTTTTGGCGGGTCGGAAGCTAGAGGCGGTAGGGAGCGCCGCTGCGGATGATGGATTCGCGCACCAGGACATCCATGGCGTCGAGGGTGATCTCGGGCATCTCTCGGTACTTCTGCAGCACCGATAGCTCGGTGCAGGCCAGAATGACGCGGTCGCAGCCGCTACGGGCGAACTCCCACATCACGCGGTCGAACTTATCCATATCGGGCTCACGTCCGGCCTTCACATCATCGTAGATAAGCGACATCACATCGTTCTGACGTTTCTCGCTGGGATAGACGACCTCAACACCCGCAGCCTCGCATTCGCGGCCGTAGACGCCCGCGCCCACGGTTCCGTCGGTTCCCATAATGCCAATCTTGTGCACCGGCTCGGCCGGCATACTCAAGTTGGGGTCGAACTCGCACTCCCCCATCACCGCACCGGCCAGAGCATAGCGCACCGACTCACGCGGCATGTGGATAATCGGCACCTTCGTAAACGACTGGATCTGGTCGTAGAAGTAGTGTGACGTGTTGCAGGGAATGGCAATGTGCGCACAGCCCAGCGACTCGAGTGCCTGGGCACACTCTTTCATGGTCGCCAGCAGCTTGGCATGCTCGCCGGTCTTAATGGCCAGCGTGCGGTCGGGCATGGTCGACTTGGAGAGCACCACCATGTCGATATGTTCTTGATCACAGGCAGCAGCCGTATGACGCACCACCTGGTCGTAGTAATACGACGTGGCCTCGGCGCCCATGCCGCCGATAACTCCCAGCTTTTCCATCGCCGCCTCCTTGGTGACGCTTGCGCAATTGCGCGTATCATACCCGCGCCCGCCCGATGCAAACCGGACGGGCGCCGCGCTCATCTACTTGTAATACGTCTTGAACAGCTTAAAGTGGCGCAGCTTGGTGTGCCACATGCGCAGCCAGCGGTTAAAGACAAAGTCGCCCTTCATAAACGAAGGGTCGGCGCCCTTGCCTTCCTTGTCCAGGCGATGCACCTTAGCGCGCAGCTCGGGATCCTTGACGTACTTGTCGACGACGCCCATGGGAACGACCATCCACAGCGCCTCGTCCTGTGCCGTCACAAACTCCGGCTCAAACGGGCGGTTGAACACATACTCGTCCACCACATACTTGGCAACGTTAAAGCCACTGTTAGTGACGTAGTAGTTGCTGCGGCCCTGGCGCGTGTTGAAATCGAAGAACTTAAACGAGCCGTCGCGCTCGTCGTACTTAACATCAAAGTTGGAATAGCCCACAAAGTGAAGGTCCTCGAGCAGCTTGCGCACGCCGCCCATGAGCTCGTCATTGGGCTCGGTGATGATACAGGCATGGTTACCGACACCGTGGGGCTGGTGCTCCTCCAGCAGTACGTGACCCAGGCACATCATGCGCACCTTGCCGTTGCGGTCGGAATAGCTGGTGAGCACGCGCATGTACTCGTCGTTACCGGGCACGCGGTCCTGTAAGATCAGGTCGTCGGTGTAGCCACTGGCATACGAGTCGCGAATGACCTGTTCCAGCTCGGCACGGTCGGCAATCTCATAGGCCTTTTTCTGGCCCTCGAACTCGTGCTGCCACCACATGATGCCGTCAGAAGGCTTCAGAATCATCGGGTAAGGAAAATCGATCTGGTCGAGCACTTCGGCAGGCGCCTCACCCTGGGCATTGAGCATCGCCTTGGTAAAGGTAAACGTGTGCGGATAGGGCACGCCATGCTTCTCGCACAGCTCGTAGAAGATCTCCTTCTTCTGGCACTGCTCGAGCATGCTGTAGGGCGCGTAGGGAGCGACAATGTTGTCCGCCAGCTCATGAGCATCCTTGGCCTGAGCCACGAGGGCAACATAGTTGTCGCCACAGCCCACAAGGACAATCGTCTTGTCGGCATGCGCTTGGGCAATGCCGTTGACGGTTTTGAGCATCACGGGCATGGTGTCGATATCCACGTTGGGCGTGTAGTCGATAATCTGGCTGCGGTACGCGGGACCCGTCTGATACTTGCCAAAGACCAGACTCTTGACCTGGTACTCCTCGTAGAAGGCGCGCGCCACCGAATAGGCGTTGATGTCGCCACCGAGCAGCACGGGAATGAACTCGCGCTCTGTAAATTGCAATGCCATGGAAACTTCCTATCATGAACTGCCCACACAATGGGCGGTCTTTGCGCAACTGATTTATTCTAGCGTGCCAAGCCGCCGGCGCCCAAAGCTCCACCGTATCTATGGCAATCGACGTAATCGTCCAGCACGAAGGCCAGCACGAAGACGACGCTCACTGTTGTATGACAATAGGCAATGAACCTACCATTGTTGTAGGATTCAGCGTATTGACATCCTCGAGCGAAAGGCGCACACGTGCCCCAAGACCATCCGACCGATAATCCCATCCTCAATGCTGCGAAGCGCGAGCTGGCAGAACGGGCACAAACGGCCGTTCCCCTGCGCACGGCAAACGATGCCTACGACAGGCCCGCCCGCATCGTCTCGATCAACACGTCGGCGCACAAGGGCACACGCAAGTCGCCCGTCGCCGATGGACACGACACCGTTATAGAGCAATTTGGCCTCGCCTCCGACGCACACGCCGGGCATTGGCACCGTCAGGTTTCCTTTTTGGCCGCAGAGTCCATCCAGACGGCGCAGGCTCGCGGACTCGATGTGCGCGAGGGCGACTTTGGAGAGAACTTCACCACCCAGGGCATCAACCTGCTCTCGCTCCCCTTGGGCACGCAGCTCAAGCTTGGCAGCGAGGTGCTTGTCGAAATCAGCCAAATCGGCAAGGTCTGCCACACACGCTGTGCTATCTACTATCTCGCTGGCGACTGCATCTTTCCGCACGAGGGCATTTTTGGCGTGGTACTAAAGAGCGGAGAGGTCCATATCGGCGACGATATCCAGGTAGTCAAACTCGGCGACGGCACCTGTTCGTTCACCCCCGCCGAGGCGCTCGAAGAGATTGAGCAGGCTCGCCAGGAGGGCACGCTGTAGTTGTAAAACCCCACGTTGAGATAGCTTTTACAGCCCCAAACCCCTCTTAAACAGGCCCCCGTAACGTTAAAGTTGAACTCTATGGTTTCTCAACAATTCATCATAACTGCAGGTCAAAGCCAAAGCCTCAAGTTCAACTTGACCCTTTGGAACCTTTAAGGTTCAAGTTGAGGTCGAAAGCAGTAGTAGAATACCAGCAGTAGTAGAATACCGTTCGAACCATAACCTACGATTGATTGCAGAGGGACTGGATGCAGCATTCGAATCATCGCACCGCAGCGCTCATTGCGTCGAAGCCGGCTCGTATCATCACGAGCGCCGCGCTCGCCGTTGCGCTGACGGCCACGCCGATGCTCTCCCCCGTTGCGGCGTATGCCGCCTCGCAGGCAACGCAGGACCAGCTTTCCGCAGCCCAGCAGAAGATCGAAGCCGCCACGAGCGCCTACAACGACGCCCGCACCAAACTCGATGACCTGCAAAAGCAGATTGACTCCAATGAGGCGAGCATCGAGGAAATCGAGGCTAAGCTTCCCGAGCAGCAGGCCAAGGCAAGCTCTGCCATGCGCGATCTGTACAAGTATCAGAAGGGCACCAATCCCATCGTGAGCTTCCTGGTCAACGCGCAGAGCCTGGGTGAGTTCATCACGACCTGCAAATACACCAACCAGATCACGAGCTCGAGCGTCGACGAGATCGAAGAGCTCAATAACATGCAAACCGAACTTGAGCAGAACAAGGCCGAGCTCCAGCAGGCCAAGTCACAGCTTGAGGCAGAGCAGAAAAACGCCGAGGATGCGCTGGCGCAGGCCCAGCAGCTCCGCAGCGAGGCACAGGCAAAAGCCGAGCAGGAAAATGCCGCCGAGCTTGCCAAGCTTGAGGCCGATAAGGCCGCTGCCGCCGAGAAGCTCTCGGGCGAGGGCGTAAGCGGCAGCAATTCCAGCAGCCAGGCCACCAACACCAACACCACCATCGACACCACGGTGAACAACTCCAATACCGGTAGTTCCGATTACGATTCGTTCATTAATGAGTGGACGAGCCGCATCGACAATTATCTCGCCGGCTCCCCCATGGCAGGCCAGGGCTACAACTTTGCCGTCGCCGCTTGGAATACCGGTGTCGACCCCCGTTGGTCCCCCGCCATCGCCTGCATCGAGAGCACCAAGGGTGCTTATTGCGCCAATTCTTATAACGCCTGGGGCTGGAGTGCACGTGGCGGCGGTTGGCGCAGCTTTGGCAGCTGGAGCGAGGGCATCTCCGCTCACGTTGCCTATCTGGGCGCCAACTACGGCTCCACCCTTACCCCGGCTGCGGCCAAAAAGTACTGCCCGCCCACGTGGCAGGACTGGTACAACAAAGTCGCCGCTCAGATGAACCGCATCTAAGTGCAACTGCAAAGGGCCCCAACGGGGCCCTTTTCTTTTAGGTAGCGGAGGTATCGACGACGCCGGTCGCATTGGCAACCGCGACTATGACGATCATGCATAGGAGCAGCACACTCAATGCCTTGAGCCAGAGTTTCGCGAGTTTCTTGCCGCGATAGCTGTCGAGCAGTGCGAATCGCCGACGAAGACGGCGCTTATCGAGCAGCGCAAAATGCATAAGCACCATAAGGCCATCGACAAAGAAAAAATACTCGATTATGAGAAGCCACGTCGGGTAGCTTTGGTTTGCTCCCGTGGGGTGAAAGACGGCAAAGTGACTTCCGGCAAAGAACACAAGCAGCGAGAAGCAGACGAGCGTATTCCAAATACGCCCCAGAGACTCCGGAACGCGAGAGAGCAGACCGCATGCAGCGGAGGCGGCAGGCCTAGGAAGCCCTGTGGGGTTCTGGAGCCCTTGGGGCGTCAACACCGTCTCCGAGGCCGGAGTACGGACAGGCGCAGGCGCAGGAGGCCGCACGGGGCGACTTAGATCGTATGCCGCGCGCGTCGCCCGTCCCAACGCTTCCGCGCTCGCAAAACGCTTGGCCGGGTCGAGCGCCATCGACATGCAGACGGCATCGGCAAGTGGGGTGGGAATGCCACGCGCCTCGCATTGCTCGCGCATGTCGAGCCCTGGTTTAGGGTCGACTCCCGTCAAGCAGAAGAACAACAGGGCGCCAAGTGCGTAGACGTCGCTGCGCACACTCGTCTGCCCAAACCCATACTGCTCGGGCGGCGCATAGGGTCGCGTGCCAAACTTGACGGTGTCGGCATCGGCGCCATCGCGCCATACGCGCGCGATCCCCAAGTCGATAATCACCAGCGATGAAAACGTCAGGCCGTCATCAGGCGTATAGTTGGCACCTGTCACGATGATATTCGACGGCTTGAGGTCGCGATGGATCACCGGCGCCGACGTCTCCCCCGCTATTGCAAAACCGGCATGGAGCTCGCCCACGGCATCGCATAGGGCAGGATACAATTCACGCGCATAATCGGGGGTGGCTCCCAGACGGTACACCAGCGCCCCGAGCGTCTCCCCTTCGATGTATTCCATAACCACGTTGAGCTCGTCGCCCACACGACGACAATCGACGATTCTGGGCAGGTGCTCAAAACGCCTGCCTGCCCGCTGAGCGGCAAACAGACGCTCGTATGCCCCGCCGATTTGAGCCGAAGCATCGATGCGTTTGCGGACAAAGGGGCCGAGCGAACTACCGCCGGTTCCTTCAAAGTACACGAGCTCGGTTGTTTCAACGGACGAGCGCTTAAGTACACGCTCCACGCGATAGCTGTCGTCGCGATCGAGCGACGCCAGGTGCTCGGCAAGCGCTGCGGTCAGCTCGTCATTGGAATATGTTGGGGTCTGAGTATCCATAGCCTCCATCATAGCGCAGGGCGCAGACACCCCATGGCATCCGCACCCCGTTCGTTTGCATCGCTGTTCGACAGCTCCGCCGGCTCAGATATCAGCCGCTAACTCACCGTCTCCTCGCCAAAGCGATACAGTTCCTCGTTGACCTTTTGGAGGCTGCACCCGCGATCGATGCAAAAGATGATAATCGCATCGCGGCGGTCCTTGCAGTTAAGGACGCTTACCCCGGCAGCCGTCAGCGCACGGTTGGTCTCTTTGAGCGTCAGCGCCATCGCAAAGGCAATCTGCAGCACCTTATTGCGACTCGGATGACGCGCGCCGGTAAAGATCTGATAGCCAAAGGTCTCATTGAGATCGGCCATGCGAACCACGCGCGAACGCTCCAAGCCCTTTTCCTGCAGCAGCTGCATCAGGTAGTCCGAAAGCGACGGGGCGGCAAAGTCGTGTTCTTTGATATAGCCATCGATGTTTGGCGCGTCGAGAAGTTCATTGAGTAACTCGTCAGTCAACTTTTTATCGGGCATACGACCTCACCTCCCATACGGCGCAACGGTAGCGACATGCTAGGCCAGCACCCAGCTTGCAGTGGCAGACTTATCAAACATGTTGGCAAAATACAGTGCCTTCTTGATATCGCCATCAAAGTAGATATTGCCCGCCACGGAGCCACCGGCGGAAAGGGTACCAGACTGCAGCTCATCGGAGCCCTCGCTGTAGTAACGCTGATTCTGTTGAGCGCCGTTGGCGTCCTCGCCCTTCCAGTCGTAGATATTGTAATCTGTGCCCTCATCGCCATTGTTAACGTACGTGACGTGAATGCCCGTCATGGTCGAACCGTCATAATTTGTGAGGCCGGGCTGGACGGAATCGACAACGACGGAAAGACCGGCAGCCGTGGTCACCGTCGCACCAACCGCCAGGTCAGTCGTAGACTGCTCTTCCTTCTTCGCCTCTTCCTTCTTGTCGCCATCGCCAGCGTCCTCGGTGACGGTCGCCTTATCGCTACCACAACCGGCAAGAAGACCGGCAGTCCCCAAGGCGACGGTGGCGAATGCGCTCAGTGCAGCGCGACGGCTCAGCAGCACTTCGTTTTCAAGCTTTTTCATCATGCATCCTTCCTACGATCCGGCTACCGTGCCGGCACACAGCACATCGTAGAAAGGATTAAACTTGAATTCATTAGCTGAGAGCTAAGGTTGCGGTATAGAAGAGCATGAAGCGCGTGTCCATCGCCGATGACACCTCGAGGCTTGCCAACATCGATTTGAACTACTGGTTCTACGGCTGCAGCGTCTTGCCTCGATTTCCGACATGACAAACCTGCGCGGCGTAGTCCATGCGGACGACGACGCTCTCGAGCATGCCCTACACACTCGATGCTCGAACGAGCTCGATAGAATCCTGGTAGATGCGGGCTGAGAACCGCCCAAGGGTCACATGGGCCCGACCACATTCAACAACCACAAGGCCATCGTGGGCGGCAATGACACGGCCTGCGACTCAAAGCAAACGATGCGCGCGATGTGCCGAATAGACCGCGAGGAGCAGGCGGGATACCTCATAACGGCCGGGCAGCCCCTACGGCATAGGCTAGGCGATGGGGTGTGGAGCACGTAGCAAGGACTAAAGCAGGTCGCTTTCCACCTCAACATCTTCGATGCTTTCGACCTCCGCTTCAGTGGGCAGGGTTCCATCGGGGTCCTCGCCCTCCATGAACATCCTGATGGCGTTCTTAGCAATGATGCTCGTCGATGCCACGTCCACACCGCCGCCAATCACGCCGCCGGCGAGGGGCAGCATTTTCCCGAGGTTAATGATGCCTTTCTCGCCGAACTTCGTGATAAATCTGAAGCCGACCTTCTGGTTGATCTTCACGAGTGCCGCCCCGGGAATCTTCTTGATTGCGACCTCAAGCGATTTCGTCCCAGTCTTGATGAGCCCCATTTTGACAAGATCACTCGCCGTCGTACCCGTGAGACACATGTAGATCATCGTCTGAACTTGGTCGGACGTAACGTCATAGCCACCCATCTTCGCGATGCAGGCGATCATGCGCATCTGGACGTACATGACGCTGCTTATGTTCGCGGGAATTGCGACCGGAAGCGTAATCAAGCCCCCGAGCCCGGTGACGAAACCTGAGGTTCCGCATTTCATGATCTGCCACTTTGCGAGTGCCCTTGCGGCATCATCGGGTGACTTCGCCTTTCCCGTGTAGTCCTCAACCATCTCGTCGACCGAGCGACTCACCTTAGGGACGCCATTCAGTGCGCTCCTGTAGATGGTATCGAGCAGCTTGCCAGCCGATTCCTCATCGATGGGCATCTCGAAACCTTTGGCCCTTCCAACCGTGTCTTTCTCTCCCGTCTTCTTAGCCATGGCTCTTCCTTTCTCGCAGCTTTGCTTTCTCAATAACCCTTGCAAATTCTGCGAACCATCCATCAATCTTTGGGCATTTTACCTCGCGTTTTATAGCGATGATTCAGCTGTCAGCCAATTTGTGACCGCAGCGGATGATGGGCTCGTTAGTTGGCCTATGTCCTGTTGGGGAGTCCTTATGGAATCTATTGCGATGAGCTGGCATGGGGGCTGGCGATTGCAGCCTGCCTTCCCGTGTTGCTGGCGGCGGTGCTCTCACGCCAAACGCTTGTACATTCGGATTGCTACACAACGAATGAAACTTGTTGATGCGGGGCGCGGTTCATTCAGAGTCCGCCCCTCGCTTCATCCTCAAGAAGCTCGTCGAAGCCTACCCCACCGTTACGGATTCCCCGGTAAAGGTGCTCACAAGCAACAAGATAAAGAACGCCAGATAACTGATACTCAATAGGTAGGTGACAACCAAAAAGATGGCCCATCCGACATTGGTTTTACCGTCGGCACGGCGTTGCTCGCGATTGCGGCAGAGCCAAATCGTCACGCCAATGGCCGCAATCAACAGCACAAGCGCTGCTGCAGCCAGCCCAGCAAGCACAAACATCACGCCAATGCTCACAGCGATGACCGGAAGCAGCAGCAAACCGCACCCGCATCCACCCGGACTATATACGGCAGGCTGTCGGCGTCGCTTCATCGTCACGCCACCCCCATCATCTTTAAGCACTACAGCGCAATGGCCTGCTGAACAGGAACGATCTTATCGAGTTCCGGTTCGATCCGCCTTTTCTCGGCCTCAAGGTCAAACGCCACCTGAGCGCGCAGCCAATAACCATCCGTCAGGCCAAAATAACGGCAAAGACGGAGGTCGGTGTCGGCCGTCACGCGACGTTTTCCCAAGACAATCTGCCCGATACGCTGAGCCGGAATCCCGGTCTCTTTCGCAAGGCGATATTGAGAAATGCCCATGGGAACAAGAAACTCCTCTTTGAGAAGCTCACCAGGAGTCACTGGCGACAGCAAATCGGACGAGGTCTCATCACTTGTGATAATCGACGATTTCGACATTCCAAGCCATCTCCTGTCTCCACTCAAAACAGACCCGATAGCGCTCGTTAACACGGATGCTATATTGACCGGCACGATCGCCCTTCAAAGCTTCCAGGCGGTTGCCCGGCGGAACGCGAAGATCATCAAGCGAAGCACAAACCTGCAGTTGGCGAATCTTCCTCAGCGTAACGCGCTCAAAGGGCACGAACCTCCTGACCCGCACACCCATGGCAAAGCGTTCGGTATCCTCATCTTTATACGATGCAATCATAGTATCGCCTTACGTTAATAACGTCAAACGTTTCTATAGACTTACATCTCTATTATAGCGTACATTTGTTCGTATTTTCTAGAGCAGGTATCCTTCGACAATTAACCAAGCAGAAGCAATCGTTTGTAGACATCGAGGCCTTTGAGCAGAATTTCCTCGTCAAAGAGCATGGTATCGGTATGCAGAGCGCTCGTGGCATAGGCGGGACAGCCATCCGGATCACTCGGGTTTTCTTGACCCTCCGGCACGCCCGTGCCCAGCAAGAAGAACACGCCCGGCAGATAGCGCTGATAGAAGGCGAAATCCTCGGCGATTAGCAGCGGCTCGTCCACAAGTTGCAGTTCGGACAAGGCAGGCGCGACGCTGGCAAACAGCTCGGGGTCGTTATCGACCGGTGGATAGCCCTCGGCAAAGTCGAGATCATACGTGCAGCCCGTTGCGGTGCACGCCTCGTCGAGCACACGGCGTACGCCCTCGCGCGCACGGTCGAACATGTCGTCCGTAAACACACGCAGGCTTCCGGCCACATGGGCCTCCCCCGCCACCGCGTTGCAAACCGTACCGGCCTGCAGCAGACCAAACTTACCGATACAGGGCTCGTCGGTGCCCAGCTCGTCCATCAGTTCGCGCTCGGCAACCAAGAACTTGGCAGCCGCCAGCGCCGCATCGTGCGACTCCTCGACCGGAACGCCATAGGTCTTAGCGATATGGATGCTCGTCCCGTGAATATGAATGTGCGTCTCACTCGAACGCGCCAGCAACGGACCGGGGCAGCTCGCCAACGTGCCGGCGGGCAGATCGGGCCACACGTGGAAGCCGAAGATGAGATCCGCCCCGTAGCGCTCGAACACGCCGCTCTCGCATACCGTCTTGGCACCACCGGTCGTTTCCTCGGCCGGCTGGAACACAAAGAGCACATTGCGCCTAATGGCGCCCGGCTGCTCGCGAATCGTACGGTCGACATACGTCGCGGCGGCAAGTGCCATGGCCATGTGTCCGTCATGTCCGCAAGCGTGCATCTTGCCGGGATGGGTCGAGGCAAAGGCCGCTCCCGTCGCCTCCGCGATGGGCAGCGCATCCATATCGGCGCGAATCGCCGTGGCATGCGCGGCACCAACGCCAGCGTCGAAGAAAGCGCAGACGCAACTGGGGCACGGATGGGTCACCTCGCAAGCGAGCGGCGCCAACACGCCCTCGATATAGGCGATAGTCTGCGGAAGATCGAAATCGAGCTCCGGAATGCGATGGAGATCGCGGCGATAGCGACGGAGTTCTTGGAGCTCGGTCATAGAGGATCCCTTCGTGAGGCACATCTGTTGCAACTTATTGTGATACAGGATTGTGGCGCACATGTTTCCAGCATATCCCTGCATTTTTTAAACGTTATATACGAATACTCTTGTTTGGTAAAGTGCAACGTGATAGGGTCTTTACCACTTGATAGAGGCGCGGGCACGAAGAGCCGCGGGCGAGCCGGCAGGCTTTGACCCCGTGGGGAGGCGAAACCCGCCGAACTGGGTTTTTCGGGCACGAACAACCTGGTGGGCCTGTGGGAAACACCCACAGGACTGTCTGCAGCAATGCGGGAGCGCTATCCGGACATTGGGTCCACGCTATGCGGATTCGATGCGCAGATGGCGCCGTCTGGATAGCGAGGTTTACGGGACATGGCATTGACCCCCAACGAGGCATATGCGGCCAAGCAGCCGTTTGTGGACAAGGAGACACTCGAGCATATCGTCGAGCAGTTCCCCACGCCGTTTCATCTATACGACGAGGCGGGCATCCGCCGCAACATACAAGAAGTGCGCGACGCCTTTGCATGGAACCCGGGCTTTAAGGAATACTTTGCCGTCAAGGCCAACCCCAACCCGGCGCTCATCTCCATTCTCAACGAATACGGCTGCGGCTGCGATTGCTCGAGCTATACCGAGCTCATGATCGCCCGCTCGCTGGGTATCACGGGACACGACATCATGTTCTCGTCCAACGATACGCCGGCTGCCGACTTTGAGCTCGCCGACAAGCTGGGTGCCATCGTCAACTTTGACGACATCAGCCACATCGAGTTCTTTGAGCGTGTTGCGGGACCCATCCCCAAAACGGTCAGCTGCCGCTTTAATCCAGGCGGCCTGTTCCAGCTCTCCAACGGCATCATGGACAACCCAGGCGACTCCAAATATGGCATGACCACCGAGCAGCTCTTCGAGGCCTTCCGCATGCTCAAAGCCAAGGGCGCCGAGGACTTTGGCATCCACGCATTCCTTGCCAGCAACACCGTCACCAACGACTACTACCCCGAGCTCGCGCGTATCCTCTTTGAGCTTGCTGTACGCCTGGAGCGCGAGACCGGCGCACACGTCGCCTTCATCAATCTGTCCGGCGGCGTCGGCATCCCCTACCTGCCCGAGCAGCAGGCCAACGACATTCGCGCCATCGGCGAGGGAGTACACGCGGCATACGACGAGATCCTGGTTCCCGCCGGCATGGGCGATGTGGCCATCTGCACTGAGATGGGCCGCTTTATGATGGGCCCCTACGGCTGCCTGGTCACCAAGGCTATCCACGAGAAGCAGATCTACAAGGACTATATCGGTGTCGATGCAAGCGCCGTCGATTTGATCCGCCCTGCCATGTATGGCGCCTACCACCACATTACGGTGATGGGTCAGCCGGGCGGCGCCGACAAGGCCACGGCGCCCGTCACGAACACCTATGACATCACGGGCAACCTATGCGAGAACAACGACAAGTTCGCTATCGATCGCAAGCTGCCGCATATCGACATGGGTGACCTGCTTGTAATCCACGATACCGGTGCGCATGGCTACTCCATGGGCTACAACTACAACGGACGGCTGCGCTCGGCCGAGGTCCTGCTGCGCCCCGATGGCGCGGCCGACCTCATCCGCCGCGCCGAGCGCCCGGGCGATTACTTTGCCACGCTCGACGTGCTGCCGTGCGGCCGAGAGCTGCTGGCCAAGTCGCGCGCCGAAAGTGCCCGCCGTCGCGCCGAAGACGAGCGCCTGGCAGTCGCAGCTCAATGGAACAAACGCATCCAGATCGCGGAGGCGAAGGAGAAGAACATGGACATCCGCAATCTCGAGGGCTCAATCGTCGCCCTGGTTACGCCGTTTAAAAAGGACGGCAGTGTCGACTTTGACGCGCTCGAGCGCCTTATCGATTTCCACTTGCAAAATGGCACCGACGCCATTCTCACCCTGGGCACCACCGGCGAGAGCGCCACGATGACCGATGACGAGGACAACTCCGTCGTCGCCGCCGTGGTCAAGCATGTTGCAGGACGCGTCCCCGTCATCGCCGGCTCGGGCTCCAACTCCACGCAGACCATGCTCACCAAGTCGCTCACCTATCAGGGCCTGGGCGCCGACGGTCTGCTGCTCATCACCCCCTACTACAACAAGTCCAACGAAGAGGGTATCTATCAGCACTTTAAAACCGTCGCCGATGCCGTGGACATCCCCTGCATCCTGTACAACATCCCCGGCCGCTGCGGCTGCGGTATCAGCGAGCGCAACGTAGAGCGCCTGGCCGCGCACCCCAACATCATGGGTATTAAGGAGGCCTCGGGCAACGTCGCCTACGCGGCCAAGATCGCCCACCTGCTGTCAGACGACTTCCGCATGTACTCGGGCGAGGACGCGCTTACCGTGCCGCTCATGAGCCTGGGCGCCTCGGGCACCATCAGCGTGTGGGCAGACGTGCAGCCGCAGCTCGTACACGACATGTGCCGCGCTTATCTGGACGGCGACGTAGCGCGCGCCCGCGATATCCAGATTGCCGGCCAGCCGCTCATCAACGCCCTCTTTAGCGAGGTCAACCCCATCCCCGTTAAGGAAGCGCTCGCCCAGATGGGCATGATCGAGGCAAACTACCGTATGCCGCTGTGCCCCATGGCAGACGACACGCGATCCGCACTTACCGATGCTCTGAAGGGAGCTGGTCTGCTTGATTAAGACCGTCATTATGGGAACGGGCCGCATGGGCTCGCTCATCCGCACCACCGCCGAAAGCATTGTCGATGCCGCCGGGCAGCCCGTTTTTGATATCGTGGCCCAGATTGGCTTCGATTTGAGCGAGCTCGAGAACGCACCGGCTGCCGATGTGATTATCGACTTCTCGAACGTCGTGACCTTCGATGCCGTCGTCGCCTATGTCGAGCGCACGGGCGCCGCACTCGTTTCCGGCACCACGGGCTACACACCCGAGCAGATGGACTGCCTGCGCGAGCTGGGTCAGAACGCCCGCGTCATGCACTCCGGCAATTACTCCATCGGCATCGCAGCCCTGCGTCATCTAGTGGCCCAGGCCACGCGTGAGCTGCCCGGCTTTGACTGCGAGATTGTCGAAACTCACCACAACCAAAAGGTCGACGCCCCCAGCGGCACCGCAAAGCTGCTGCTCGACGCCGTAGTCGAGGCCGAGCCCGAGGCAGGCTACCACCCCGTCTACGGACGCGAGGGCATGTGCGGAGCGCGCGACCCCAAGGAGATCGGCATGCACTCGCTGCGCGGCGGCACCGTAGCCGGCGTGCACGAGGTGAGTTTCTTTGGCCAGGACGAGGAGGTCACGCTCACCCACCGCGCCGCAAGCCGTCAGATCTTTGTCAACGGCGCCTTGGCAGCCGCGCAGAAGCTCGTCACCCGCGAACCCGGCTTCTATACGTTCGACAAGGTCATGTTTGCCTAACCAGGTATCAACCGAATCCACCCAAAGGAGAGATAGCAAATGAGCAACGCAGCCGAGATGGATGCACAGGAGATTATCAACTACATCGCCACCGCGCCCAAAAAGACGCCCGTCAAGCTGTACGTGCGCGAGAAGCCGGGCATGAAGGTTGCCTGGGGCGACGCACATGTCTACGGCGGCCGTCGCGGCAAGACCGTCTTTGGCGACTGGGACGAGCTCAAGACCATCCTGGACGCCAATGCCGATTCCATCGATTACTACGACGTTGAAAACGATTGCCGCAACTCCGCCGTGCCCATGCTCGACCTTAAGGGCATCAACGCCCGCATCGAGCCGGGCGCGATCATCCGCGACCGCGTCGAGATTGGCGACCGTGCCGTCATCATGATGGGCGCCATCATCAACATCGGCTCCGTTATCGGCGAGGGTTCCATGATCGATATGGGCGCCGTGCTGGGCGGTCGCGCCACCGTGGGCAAGAACTGCCACATCGGCGCCGGCACCGTGCTGGCAGGCGTTGTGGAGCCCGCCAGCGCCACGCCCGTCATCATCGAGGACGATGTCATGATCGGCGCAAACGCCGTGGTCCTGGAAGGCGTGCACGTGGGCAAGGGTGCTGTAGTTGCCGCCGGCGCCGTGTGCGTCGAGGACGTCCCCGCCGGCGCCGTCGTGGCCGGTGTCCCCGCCCGCGCCATCAAGATGCGCGACGAGAAGACCGACAGCAAGACCGGCCTGGAAGAGGGCCTGCGCCAGCTGTAGAAGTTACGCGGTTTTGCCAAACCGCGTAACGGCTCGACGCTGCAAACGCCCCTAAGCGGCAATCTGACGTTCAATCGTCGGTCGCGTACCGAAGTACGCTTCCCTCCTCTTTCACGTCACCTTGCTCGCCTAGGGGCGTTTTCGCTGACGTATGCTCAACCTGCGGCGCAATGTCAGCAACCAAGCCGAAAACAAAAAAGGCCGAAGCACCATCGGGGCTTCGGCCTTCATCATCTCAGGGTTCCGTCGTATTCAACCATGGCGGGTCGCTTTGACAGGCGTCCTGCGGCCGTCTTATAGACCTCGGAACGGTCGCGCCGCCCTATTGCCACGATCTCGGCAATCTCAACCGTTCCGTCCTCCCGGATTCGAAAAACCATTCGGAGTCCTGCATTCCGCCATTTGATCTTTTTGCAGCCGGCAAGCTCACCGTGAAGCGGCGTTCCAATTTCATCAGCGCGCGTCTTTAATTTCGCGACTGCAATACGCACGAGTCTTCGCTGAGATCCATCTAGTTTTTGATATTCCTTCTCGACGTCTCGATTCAAAAAGCCGACGACAAAATGCCCACTCATTCGAAAAGATCCTCATCGGGGATCACGTCCGGATCCATCGATTCAAACTCCGCGAGCTCCTCGGTAGTTAGGGCGTCCTCAAACGGAACAAATTCATGCGGACCATGCTTGACTCGATCCGCAGCGATGCGATTTATCTCAAGTTCGTGCAGATACTGCAGCGCACCGTACATTTCCTCATAGGCGGCATAGTCGATAATCACGGTATCGATATCGTTATGATCGGCAATGAACTGTGGTGCGCGTTTTGCGCGTTTACGAATGGCAGATAAAGACTTGCTTGCTTCGGTAGCCGAAACAACTTGGTCTTTTGTAAACACCGGTTTTTCCAGAACAAGTGGGGACATTTTGACCTCCAAAAAATAATCTGGATTATATTTCAAAGTATACTTCAAAATATAATCCAGACTTTTATTCGAAAGAAAAAAGCCCTATCGATTCTCGATGCTGCCGATATTCTTGAGCTCGATGGAGATGAGGCCGTTGGGCTCGTTGACAAACTCGATGTACTCGGAGTTCGAACCCATCTCGGCCGGGAAGCTGATCTCGATACCCGTATCGGTACGGATCTTATGATTGCGCACCGCCGCGCGCTCAACTTGCTTGCGCTCCACGGGAACGCGCTCGGGAACTTTCTCCTCGGTCAGTGCCGCGCGCACGCTTTCCTTGATGACCGGCTCGTCCTCAAAGACCTCATCGACGATATCCCAAGGGGGCAGTTCCTCGTCATCCTCAACTTTCTCGGCAACAGCAGCCTTAACCTTGGCGAGTGCTACAGCCGTGTTGGCACCGTGCTCCTCGGCGACTTCCTCAACCACACGCGTCACGGTGTCGATGACCTCCTTGCCCGATACGCCCGTGTCGCACTGCAGCAGGCCATCGGGGATAAGCATACGGTCCTCGCCGGCGATCTTGCGTTTCTTGTCCACATAGCCGATCTCCATGGTGCTCGCGCGCACGATGGCATAGCTCGGCACCTTTTGCGAGGGGTTCGGCAGAATGGCGTAGTGGCGCGCGATGTCGTTGCGCACCTCCCCCTCCTCGCGACCCACTTCGTGCATAAAAGCCTGCTTGGAGCCCAGCAGCATCACGGCAAACCAGCGGGCATCCTCATCGTCGTCAAAATCGGCCACGAGCACGTCGGTGGACTCGGCTTTCTCGGCTTTGGTGAGCTCGGAGGAGATAAACTCCGCAATCTGCTGCGACAGGTCCACGAACTCGCGCTCGCCAAAGAAATAGCCCTTGAGCTCACCACCAAACGCAGAGTTCTCGGCAAACGTGGCGCGTTTGTTGTCGGCCGAGGTACGCGCGCGGCGCAGATGTGTGGTCACGAAGTTGCGCACGGTACGGCTCTCGGTATCGAGCTCGCGCTGGCTCATGACGTTGACGGCAGAGTCAAAGTCCAGGATATGCAGAATCGCGTGATTGATTTTCATATACGGCATTCCGTTCTAGATCGATTTCGGCACGAACCAGTATAGCGGTCGATCCCGCCCCGGGCGCATCGAAGATTGCTGCAAACAAACCTGTCCCAAATGCATAAAAAGGCGCCCGGGTCACATGGATCCGGACGCCTTCATTGTAGCCTGTTGCTTAAACGAGCCGAATTTAGCAGGAGAAGTCGACGCTGTCGATGATGTCCTTGAGGGCCTTGGCGGAGGCGGTGAGCTCATGCTGCTCGTCATCGTTCAACGGCACGGGAACGCGGCAGACGACGCCGTCACGGCCAACGACCGTCGGCATGGAGATGGCAAGATCGGACAGGCCATACTCGCCCACCATGAGCGAGGAAACGGGCAGAACGGTCTGCTCGTCACGCATAACAGCGGTGCAGATGCGCTTGACAGCCATGGCGACGCCGTAGTAGGTGGCGTGCTTCTTCTCGATGATGGTGTAGGCGGAGTTCTTGACGTCCTCGGCGATGCGCTTCTCGGCGGTCTCATGCTCCAGATGACCGTGAAGCTCGCAGAAGGTGTTCAGCGGCACGCCGGCAACCTGAGCGCTGGACCAAGCGACAAACTCGGAGTCGCCGTGCTCGCCCATGACATAGGCCTGGACATCGCGCGGGTCAACCTCGACGTGAGCACCAAGCATCTGCTGCAGACGGCCAGTGTCGAGCACGGTGCCGGAGCCGATGACATGGCCCTCGGGCAGGCCGGACATCTTGATGGCAGCATAGGTCAGAACATCAACCGGGTTGGAGACGATTAGCAGAATGCCGTCGAAGCCGGACTTCTTAATCTCGGGGATAATGGACTTAAAGATGTTTACGTTCTTGTTGACCAGGTCCAGGCGGGTCTCACCGGGCTTCTGGGCAGCGCCAGCGGTGACGACGATCATGGCGGCGTCCGCGACATCGGAATAATCGCCGGCGTAGATCTTCATCGGCTCGGCAAACGTCATGCCGTGCGCGATATCCAGGGCCTCACCCTCGGCACGGTTCTTGTCCACGTCGATGAGGACCATCTCGGAGAACAGACCACTCTGCATCAGTGCGAACGCCGAAGACGAACCGACGAAGCCGCAGCCGACAATAGCGACCTTCTTCTCGTTAACCATTAGAAACTCCCATCTCTCTCCACAAACAAGCCGCTCGGGAACGACCCGAGCGGCTTGCCGTAATCCCAATACATCCAATCGGGACTTTGATTATGCTCCTATTCGCAGCCAAAAATCGACCGTTTACCGAAATTGTTTGCAGAATTCGTAAAATAACTGCACGAAATCGGTTTCGAGCTATTGACGAGTCGAAATAGGTTTCTAATACAGGCCCGCCTCGCGAATGGCCTCGACAGCCAAAGCGATCTGATCGGGCGGCAAGACCAGTGCCATACGCACGTGCCCCTCGCCCGAAGGGCCAAAGCTCGCGCCCGGCGTCACCACAACGCCGGCCTTCTCCATGAGCTCCTCGCAAAACGCCATGGAATCGGTGCGACCACCGGGAAGCTTGGCCCACACAAACATAGAGCCATGCGCGTTGGGGCGCTCCCAGCCCAGGCCCTCAAGACCGTCACACAGGGCATCGCGACGCTCCTGGTACTTCAGACGCTGCGCCTCGACCTCATCGCGCGGACCGTTCAGGCAGGCGATAGCAGCCTTCTGGATCGGGAAGAACATGCCAAAGTCGATCTGGCCGCGCAGCTTGGCAAAGGCAGAGACCACGTCCTCGCGGCCGACCAAAAAGCCGATACGCGCACCGGTGACGTTAAACGACTTGGAAAGCGAGAAGAACTCCACGCCCACCTCGAGCGCACCGGGATACTGCAAGAAGCTGCCGCCGGGCTCGCCGTCGAAGACGATGTCGGAGTACGCGTTGTCATGGACGATGAGCAGGTCGTGCTCGCGGGCGAAAGCGATGATCTCCTCGTAGACCTCGGGCGTGCCCACAGAGCCGACCGGGTTGGCGGGCAGCGACACGATCATGTACTTGGCACGATCGGCCACCTCGGGATCGATACCCGCCACATAGGGCAGGTAATTATGCTCGGCAACCAGCGGATAGTATTCGAGCTTGGCATCGGCGATCTTGGCACCTGCCTCAAAGACCGGGTAGCACGGATCGGGAACCAGAATGGTGTCACCCGGATCGAGCAGGGCCAGGCCCAAATGGCCCACGCCCTCCTGCGTGCCGTTGCACGACTGCACCATAGACGGCGTAATGCCCGAAACACCAAAGCGACGCTCATAGTAATCGCACACGGCTTGCTTGAGTTCGGGCAGGTCGCGCAGGGCATACTTCCACATCTCGGGATCTTGGGCCGCCTGCGTGAGCGCCTCGACCACGTGGTCGTACGGCTTAAAGTCGGGCGTGCCCACGCTCATGTTGTAAATGGTCTTGCCCTGAGCCTTCAGCGCGAGAAGCTTGTTGTTGAGCGAGGCGAAGACCTCCGCGCCAAAGCGGTCGAGACGCTGCGATGCCTGCATGGTGCCACCTTTCGATATGAAAAACGCGGCGCTCCGACAAGAGCGCCGCGCGATACGGGCCATCAGATTGCAAAAGTGTAACGCTTGCAACCCCCGTATTGGTTCAATTTAGCCAACCTTAGTCAACTGGATTGAGCGCGTCGATCTGCGCAAGCCACAGACGCGAGCTAGCGTCACTCGGCATACGCCAATCGCCGCGCGGGCTGAGCGTCACCGAGCCCACCTTGGGACCATCGGGCAGGCAGCTGCGCTTAAACTGCTGGGCAAAGAAGCGACGGTAGAACGTACGTAGCCACGTGTGGACGGTCTTGGCGTCGTAGACGCCCTCGAAGCTCTTGAGCGCCATGCGGTAGATCTTGCCCGGCTCAAAACCAAAACGCAGCAGGTAGTAGAGGAAGTAGTCGTGCAGCTCGTACGGGCCCACCAAATCCTCGGTCTTCTGCGCAATCTCGCCGTCGCCTGTGGGCGGCAGAAGCTCGGGGGACACCGGCGTATCGAGGATATCGAGCAAGACCTCGGCAATGCGCCCGCCAAAGACATCGGCGGCATAGCGTACCAGATGGCGCACAAGCGTCTTGGGCACGCTCGCGTTGACGGCGTACATGCTCATGTGGTCGCCGTTATAGGTAGCCCAGCCGAGCGCCAGCTCCGACAGATCGCCCGTGCCAATGACAAAACCGCCAGCCTGGTTGGCCAGATCCATCAGAATCTGCGTACGCTCGCGCGCCTGGCTGTTCTCGTAGGTCACGTCCTGCACGGCCGGATCATGCTCAATGTCCTTGAAGTGCTGCTCCACAGCCGCGTGGATCGAAACCTCGCGGAAGCTCACACCCAGGTCGCGAGCGAGCGACTCGGCATTCGACTTGGTGCGATGCGTCGTGCCAAAGCCGGGCATGGACACGGCTGTGATACCAGTGCGCGGCAGCCCCAGTGCATCGAAGGCACGCACGGTCACAAGCAGCGCTAGCGTAGAGTCCAAGCCGCCCGAAAGGCCGATAACCGCAGCCTTGGTACCCGTGTGGGCAAGGCGGGTCTTGAGGCCCGCAGTCTGCAGATCGAGGATCGTCTCGCAGCGCTCAGCCAAGTCGCCGTGGTCGGCCGGCACAAAGGGCGCGCGCGGGAAAACGCGGTCGATATCGCAGGCATCGCGCAGGACAGGTTCTTCGGCCAGCACGCCCTCAAACGAAAACTCAACGGTCGTGGCCTCCGGCGCATCGTCCGCGCGCGTCCACGTCGTCGAGCGACGGCGCTCGGCAACCAGACGGTCAAGATCGACATCGGCGACGGCCATATCGCAGGTAAGCAGTTTGGTCGCGGCGAGCTTCGAACCGTTTTCGTAGACGAGGTTCTCGCCTGCAAAGACCATGTCGGTCGTGGACTCGCCCTCGCTCGCGTCCGCATAGGCATAGGCGCAGTACAGGCGTGCGCTCTGGTTAGAGATGAGGCTGCGGCGATAGTCTGCCTTACCGATGATTTCGTCCGAAGCCGACGGGTTGAGAATCACCGTCGCACCGGCAAGCGCCATCTCGGTCGAAGGCGGCGCCGGCACCCACAGGTCCTCACAGACCTCAACGCCCAGCACCATATCCTCGGCACCCTCATCACAGCAACGGTAGATAAGCCCCGAACCCAGCGGAACCGGACCCTGACCGGCAAATTCAACCCACACGGGATCCGCAGGCGCCGGAGCAAACCAGCGACGCTCATAGAACTCGCCATAGTTGGGCAGATACTTCTTGGCCGTGAGGCCCAAAAGCTCGCCCGCACAGCACACGGCCGCGCAGTTGTAGATATTTTCAGCCACCGCAACGGGCAAGCCAACGGTAAAGACGATCGGCAGCTCACGGGTTTCATCGAGGATGTGCACCAGAGCCGCTTCGCAGACATGCAGCAGCGTGCGGTTATGGAACAGGTCGGCCGCGGTATAGCCGGTCAGATTAAGCTCGGGCAACACCAGAGCGCGAACGCCGCGCTCGGTAGCCTCGCGAACAGCCGCCAGCGCCACCTCGGCATTGCCCTCGACATCGGCCACGCGAATCCGCGGTGAGGCCGCCGCCACACGCAAAAAGCCATCAGACTGAGAAAGGTGAAGATTCATAAGAATGCTCCCGTGCGTAGACGCCATTCACAACAATTAGCAAGTCCTATTGTAGTTCAACCGCCGAGTGGAACCGCATCCCACCAACTTGGTGAGCAATTGATGAGTTGATGGTATCTGTTAAATGTCACGTACGATTCACATCTGGTGGGTACCCTGATGGCTACATGAAACGAAGCAGATTTACACCGGGAGGACCCCGTATGACAACCAAGTACACCGACGCGCCGCGCACGCGCGTCATGACGCCGGCATCGCTCAACAACGGCGTGCACGAGAACCATTCCATCGGACAGACCATGGCCATCGCGCCCAAAAAGGGCCTGTTCGACGACATTTCCATTCCCCAGATCATCGCCGGCGCCGCGGCTGCCGCCACAAGCGTCGCGCTTGCCTCCAAGATCGGTATCGCTGGTTCAGTAATTGGTGCCGCCGTGAGCTCGGTCATCACCGTTGTGTCATCGCAGGTCTACCGCCACTTTATCTCTGCCAGCGCCGAAGCCATCAAAGGTACGCACGCCGCCGTCGACTACCCTGCCGGCGCCTACGAGCCCGTTGAGTTTAATGCCGAGGAGCACCTAGGCGGCGCCGCGACTACGCAGGAGATGCGCCAGATTGCGGGGCGCGCGACCACGGCGCGCGTCGCTCCCGACAGCCTGCGCGCCAAGGCGGCGGCAGAGCGCAGCCAGACGCAAAAGAAGGTCATCGTCTTCTCGATCGCCATCGCCATCGTCGCGGTCATCGCCTGCGCCGGCGCCATCCTTATCACCACCGCCGGCGAGGGTCTGGGCGAGCGCCCCGAGCCAATCCTTTCGTCGCGCACGACCGAGAGCGATGCAAATGACAACACCCAGTCGCAAGATCAGCAGGCACAAGCGGACGGCACGCAAGACAGTTCTACCTCTACCGATTCGTCCTCGAACACCCAAAACCAATCGCAGGGCACCGATTCCTCTACGGCCAACAGTGGCACGCCGTCCGGCACGACCGACTCAAGCCAAACGGCTGACGGTTCGCAGCCGAACACGGGCAGCCAGACGAGCGACACCACGTCGGGAACGGGCACAGCAGACAGCAACAACAGCAATTCGAGTGGCACCACATCGGGCACGACATCTGACAGTTCAAGCCAAGGCACGACATCGGGCAACTAGGCGCTGCATCCCCAGATAGGCAACCTGTACAACGGGCGCGAACCGGCAACGGTCGCGCCCGTTTGCCTTGGGCGCCGAGGTAGCAAGCCCCGCGCGATGGTAAGATGCTTTGGTGTGTAAAGAGGAGATTTGCCATGAGCAAGACAATAGTTAGGCCCACGCTTTCGCTGGGCAACCACATCTATCTGTATCGCCTGCTGCGCGATGCAATCGGATGCGGCAAGCAAACGTTTATGACGCAGGTCGAGGAGGCACTCGCCGCCGGTGACATGGCCGCTTATGACCTGGGCTTCGAGACCACGCGCGAGCTGCTCGAGGAGCTCGACGACTGCATTAAGCTGACCGTCTTTAAGGGCGGTCGCCTGTATGCCACGGTCATCGCCAACGAGGCCTGGGATGCCGCCCTTGCCAAGGGCGAGGACAAGCCCAAGGCTGCCAAGGGCGCCAAGCAGTCCTACAAAAAGAAGAAGCGCGGCGAGAAGGACCTCAAGGCCGTGCGCCCCAAGCACGTTAAGCGTCCCGAGCCCGAGCCCGTGGCTGAAGCTATGCCGGAGCCCGAGCCCGAGGCAGAGATCGAAGTCGCTATTGAGGTAACGGCAGAAGCCGAAACCGAAATCGCCGCCACGACCGATCCCAAAGTCATATCCGAGCAGGAAGCCACTGCGGAGCTCAACGAGACTCCCAAGTCGACAACCGAAGAAGTCGCTAACCAACCTGAGACGCCTGCGTTCCAAAACAGCGATGTCTTTGGCGACGAGGCTGAGGACGATCAGTCCGACGATCAAGGCGCTACCGAGTCGACGCCGGAGCCCGAGACGCCGGAGCCCGCCATCTCGCTCACGGTCGTCTATGACCCCGAGAACGCCAACGCCGGCATCACCACTATGGCATCCACGCCCATCGAAGCAAAGTCGAGCGTCGAGAATGAGAGCGCGATGCAGGTTGAGTTTGAAACTGCAGCTGTAGACGCGCCCGTCACCGTGAAGCCCGCAGATTCCGCAGTTAAGCCGGAACCGGTGCCTGAGCCCGCACCCGTCATCGAATCCGTGCCCGCCTCTGCTTGCGACCAAGTTCCCGCACCGGCACCGGCTTCGGTACCCGCAGCGGCCCCAACCCCCGCACCCGCAGCGCCCGCCATCCCTGAGGACTTCCCCGTCGATTTCGCAACCGAGGTCTTCTGCCCCGGCCCGCTTCTGCACCAGTTGTCGACCTATCTCCCCTACGGCGCCGACACGCTCGGCATTGTCGGCGAGTACTACTGGATCGCCCGCGAGCGCGGTACCATCGAGGCCGCGCGAAACCGCGCAAACTTCCCCCTGTGCTACACGCAGGCCGGCGAGCGCCGCGAGGTTACAGTGCGCATCCGCCGCAACACCACCGGCGGTCTCGGAGCCGCCTGGACCATCGACAAGGTCGAAGCCCCGGTCGAGTAAAAAACGGCCTCGGATAGCCAATTGACCATCCGAGGCCGTTTGAATTCAGGCCTTTTAGTTGTCATCGGTGCATATAGACACCAGAGAAGCAAGCTCATCCTCAAGTTGCGGAGCAAAGTATCTAAAAGAAACCTGCGCTCCAGTCGGTATCGACTCAATCATATTCGCAGCATTATCTGAAACTCGGTACGATGCAGTTTCACCTGTCTTCAAATCCTCTATTGAGCAGACAGCGTCTTCAGCATCAATCGACCTAAGCACGCCTTTTCCTTGTAACATCACATCGGCATGCCCGCCAGCTATTTCTAATGAACCTGAGTCTGTCGCAGTCACTTCTCCGGAACCTCCGCACGATATCTCTTCCTTTGTTGAACAGCCCACCAATGAAGCCATCAGCACCAAAGACAGAGCTAGACGAATCGCCCTACTTCGAAAAAGTCGTTCCATAAGTCCACGCATAATAGCTCTGATCATACTTCAGGAAGGATAAAGATGAATTCCAGCCGTCCGCTATGCCAATCATCTGCCTTGTCTCTCCAGTTTTCTTACCAGTAAGTGTGGCGTAAGCCTCCGCTGTTACAGAATGGGCTGATCCGTTGTACAAACTCGCATGTAAAACATTCGGTCTATTAGAGTTAATCTCATTTTGGATGCTCGCGATAGCCGGAGAGGAGACAGTGCGGGCGATAAGAGTACTTCCTCTGCTTGCGCAGTAATTTGTAAACCCCGTTGCACAGGTTGATATCGGCGTTCCACCCAAAACAACGCCGGGAACAGTCTGTTCTTCATCGGAAAGAGCATGGGTATTGGTGTAATTCCATATCTGCATATATTGCGAAGGGTCGCTATATAAATTGGCAATGCCATACAGTTCCGCAACGTTCGAAAAAGCTGTCACCATACAAGCATAGTGGGCGGTAAGCCTCTTAATCTCGCTTTCATCATATGACATAAACTGAGAAATGGAACGAAATCCAGATACTGTGTAATCCTGCATTTGAGTTGCGTAAATTACAACATCGTTCCAGCTTGAAGGTTTATTCGATAAAACGACAGGCCGTCCTTCTATGGAAACAGCCGGGATTGTTCTTCCGCAATTTGTTGTTATTGAACCGTCCAAAGATTGCACGCCGAATTCGAATGGATTGATCATTACGACTGGGTTATTGAACGAATAAGACTCGACACCAAGATCTCCTCCCCGATCCATAGGGCTGACTAAGCCGTCTCCAAAACGATATCCCGTAAGTATTTCATCATCTGAAGCATCTAAAACCAAATAGCCCGCGGCTCTATTGGATGTCACAACCGGAACAATGTAACCAAGCGGGGACCCATCAACATCTACAAAAGGAATAGGGTCAGAAGGCGTATACGAATAGCCGAGGAGTCCCTTTATATATTTATCGGCAAGCTCTTGCGCAATTTCAGAAGTAAATTGTATCTGCTCACCATCAATATTGCCCGTCGAAGCAAAAACCTCTTTCGGACGTGCGGCTAAGGCGACAATTGAAGACGCGACAAGTTGCAGAAAACGACGACGCGAAAGCATATGTTCTTCTTTCTAGAGAAGCGACTAATAAGGTACTCCTATTCTATAATCTTTTTTGTAACGTTACAGCACTGGTTATATTTCAATTCGATTTGCTTATGTCCTTGCAACCCAATGCGGCTTTACGTTTTAAACGGAATTAGAAAATCACTCATAGCAAAAACGGGCTTTAATCCCAAAGAGATGACTTTGATTATGAATCAAACCAGCAGCTAGGGCATAGCTGCAGTGCAATTGCTACAAGAAAGGCCGCCCTTGGTGGCGGCCTTTCTACTTGCTACTAGTCACGCGTCAGCTTGCGGTGAATACGATGCGGCTGGGCTGCGTCCTCGCCCAGGCGCTCGATGCGGTTGGCCTGATAGGCCTCGAAGTTGCCCTCGAACCAATACCAGTTGCCCGGATTCTCGTCGGTGCCCTCCCATGCCAGAATGTGCGTGGCGACGCGGTCCAGGAACATACGGTCGTGGCTAATGACCACCGAGCAGCCCGGGAACTCGAGCAGCGCCGCTTCGAGCGAGGACAGCGTCTCGACATCGAGGTCGTTCGTGGGCTCGTCGAGGAGCAGCAGGTTGCCGCCCTGCTTGAGCGTAAGCGCCAAGTTCAGACGGTTGCGCTCGCCACCGGAGAGCACGCCAGCGCGCTTCTGCTGGTCCTGGCCCTTAAAGCCAAAGCTCGCCACATAAGCACGGCTCGGAACCTCGGTCTCGCCGACCATCATGTGGTCCAGGCCGTCCGAGACGACCTCCCATAGGTTCTTATCGGGGTCGATGCCGGAACGGTTCTGGTCGACGTAGGAGATCTTGACGGTCTCGCCCACCTCGAGCTCACCCGAAGTCAGCGGCTCCAGACCCACGATGGTCTTGAAGAGCGTAGTCTTACCCACGCCGTTGGGGCCGATGACGCCCACGATGCCGTTGCGCGGCAGGGTGAACGAAAGGTCGTCGATGAGCACTCGGCCATCGAACTCCTTGTGCAGATGATGGGCCTCGAGCACCTTGTTGCCCAAACGCGGGCCCACAGGGATGCGGATGTCGGTCCAGTCGAGCTTCTGGCTTGCGCGGGCCTCGGCCTCCATCTCCTCGTAGCGAGCCAGACGGGCCTTGTTCTTTGCCTGGCGAGCCTTGGGCGAGCTGCGCACCCACTCGAGCTCGGCCTCCATGCGCTTGGCGAGCTTGGCGTCACGATTGCCCTGTGCCTCGATACGCGCGGCCTTGGTCTCCAGATACGTGGAGTAGTTGCCCTTGTAGGGATAAAGGTGACCGCGGTCGACCTCGCAGATCCACTCGGCAACGTTATCCAGGAAGTAGCGATCGTGCGTGACGGCAAGCACCGCGCCCTGGTAGTTGTGCAGGAAGTGCTCGAGCCACAGGATCGACTCGGCGTCCAGGTGGTTCGTGGGCTCGTCGAGCAGCAGCAGGTCGGGAGCCTCGAGCAGCAGCTTGCACAGGGCCACGCGACGGCGCTCGCCGCCGGAAAGCACGTTGACCGGCATGTCGGAATCGGGCAGCTGCAGGGCGTCCATGGCCTGGCCGAGCTTGGAATCGATATCCCAGCCATCGGCGGCATCGATCTCGTCCTGGAGCTTGCCCATCTCGGCCATGAGGGCATCCATGTCGCAATCCGGGTCGCACATCTCCTCGCCGATCTTGTTGAAGCGATCGACCTTGGCGATCATATCGCCAAACGCCATGCGCACGTTCTCGATGACGGTCTTGTCATCGTCGAGCGGCGGCTCCTGCTGCAGGATGCCCACGGTGTAGCCGGGGGTGAGCCTGGCATCGCCGTTGGAGACCTCCTCGATGCCGGCCATGATCTTGAGCAGGGTCGACTTGCCCATGCCGTTGGGACCCACGACGCCGATCTTGGCACCGGGGTAGAAGCTCAGGGTCACGTCGTCAAGGATTACCTTGTCGCCATGGGCCTTGCGAGCCTGATACATCTGGTAGATAAACTCCGCCATATGTCTGTTCTATCCTTTCTACCTGCTGTTTCCCTATTCTTGATTCGCTTTAGTGGAAACGAAATGAGGAAACCAGCTCTGAAACGTAACGAAAAAGGGGCATGGTTGCCCACGCCCCCTAATACTACCTGGGAAAAGTCCCCCGGAACATACTATGAACTGCGTACGCTAGTTTTCCGCAACCTTAACGAGCGGCTCGCTGCGATTTGCGCCACAGCAGATACGAGTAGACGTAGACGGCTCCGACCAAACCAAACGCCAGAACCGCAATCACCGCGGCGACGACTTCACTCGAAAGCACGCTGCCTGCCACGCCCATCACAATCAGGCCAATACCCAGCACCATAAAGCAGGCGCCGCCAAAACGCTGCGTACGGCGCCAGTTCTCGGGATCGGCAAGCGCCCAAGGTGTCTTGATACCGAGCGTATAGTTCTGCTTCACACGCGGCAAGTAGTTGCCTACGCCGATGAACAGCAAACCGACAACACCGGAAATCAGCACGTTAACCGAACCGACCGCCGGCACCACGCCCCAGACCGTAAGCTCTCCCAGCCAGCTTATGGCGCACATGAACAAGGTGAAGGCGATTACGAAGCCCTGATAGAACTTGCCCGAGGTTCGATATGCCTCACCTTTGGGGTCGATGCGCGGCACCACGCAGAACATTGCGAGAAGCGCCAGAGGCAGCACGCCGAGCGCGGAGGCCATCCAGCTAGGACCCCAACCGTCGACGGCGCCGTTCGCTCCCCAGTGCGTGGGAATCTGCGTCGGCAAGCTCGGCATCACCATGAGGTGCGCTACGACATTGGCGACGCACAGAGCGACCAGCGCAATCCACACGCGCGACGATACCCCCGTGGGGTGAATGCCCTTGTTTTCGTTATTCATCCTTATCACCTTCCGTGTTTGTAAAGCCCATAAACCAACCGATCAAGTCCTGCATGACGGTGGTGTTTAAGCTGTAAACGATGTTTTGGCCATGACGTTCGTCGGTCACCAACCCGGCGTTTTTGAGCGTCGCCAAGTGATGGCTCAACGACGGCTTGCTGATGTCAAAATGCTCGGCAAGCTCCCCGGCCGTGCGATTGCCCTCGCGCAGCAGTTCCAAAATGTGACGCCGTGTAGGATCGGCCAGCGCCTTAAAACCCTCTCCCGGCATAAGACCTCCTCTCATCATCTCTCATGACGCGCACACTATACTCGATATTTAGATGTTTGTCTAACTATCTAATCTTGTACTCAAAAAAATAGCCGCCTCCGCGTAATGCGAAGACGGCCACTTCTCACGCTACAAACGTGTTTTGGAGTTGGCCAACCCGCTGCAACGGGTGCCATCTGCTTCAATCTTATGCGAACCCCGATCCCATTTCAACAAGCCCAAGGGCTCAAATGGAATCGCGATAACACCTATAATGGCGATAGCTAAAACACGATTCGCTTCCCCATCGGAGGATGTCTATGACCGAAACCGCTGCCGCTCTCGTCGAGACACGCGACACCAAGCTCGAGATCATCATGGGCCGCGAGGCACTCGATAAGCTCGCCGATGCTACGGTGCTGGTGCTCGGCTGCGGAGGCGTGGGCTCCAACTGCTGCGAGGCACTCGCCCGCGGCGGCATCGGTCATTTCGTCATTCTGGACAAGGACATCATCGCGCCCAGCAATATCAATCGCCAGGCCATCGCCTTTCACAGCACCATCGGCAAGCGCAAGGTCGATGTTATGGAAGCCATAATCCACGACATCAATCCCACCGCCACCGTTATCAAACGCACCGAATACCTGCTGAGCGACAACATCGACGAGTTCTTCGCGAGCGTTTTGGAGCAGACGGACGGCAAGCTCGACTACGTCGTCGACGCCATCGACACCATCTCGGCCAAGCTCACCATTGCCAAATATGCTCAGGACCACGACATTCGTTTGGTTAGCTCCATGGGCGGGGCCAACAAGCTCCATCCCGAGTGCCTCCGCTTTGCCGACATTTTCGATACGGTACGTGACCCCATGAGCCGCATCATGCGCAAAGAATGCAAGAAGCGCGGAATCAAGAGCCTGCATGTACTGTTTAGCTGCGAGGAATCGGTTAAGACACAGCCCCGCGACCCTTCCAACATCCACGAGCGCACCGAGCTGGGAACCGCCAGCTTTATGCCGCCCATCATGGGTCAGATGATTGCCGGCGAGGTTATCCGCCAGATCAGTGGGCGCGGCACCGAGCGCGTACGCGCCGACGGCCAACGCCTGGACTAGCAGGATGCCCTGCGATGGAACCGCAATTCTTTGACACGCATTGTCATCTTGATTTGATGCTCGGCCCCGATGCTGCAGCCAGTGAGTCGGCGGCGTTGGGTCTGGGGCTCTTTGACTGCGGGGTCGACCCACGCGACTTTTCGGCCGCAAACGAGCGCGCCCGTCGCCTACCAGGCATCATCGCTGGCGTTGGGCTCCACCCCTGGTGGCTCGCCGACGGCCGCTGCGGTCCTGCCGAAGTCGATCTGCTTTGCGAAGTTGCTGCCCAAGAGCGCTACATCAGCGAGGTGGGACTCGACTTTTCCGCACGCTTTGCCGGAAGTGAGCCGCTACAAATACAGGCATTTGACCGGCTCTGCGATACACTCGTGCAGCATCCTCTTACCGGGCGCGTGATATCAATTCACGCCGTTCGTTCGGCAGGAGCCGTACTGGACGTCCTCGAATCGCATGGACTACTCATCCCAAACCCCGACTCCCCCGTTATCATCTTCCACTGGTTTAGCGGCACTTCGGACGAACTCGTCCGCGCGCGTGATGCGGGCTGTTATTTTTCCGTCAACGAACGCATGCTCGCGTCTAAACGAGGACGCGAATACGCACGACAGATTCCACTCGATCGTTTACTGCTCGAGACCGATGCACCAGCGGAGGCAAACACAGAAACAAGCGCGCAGTCGCTCATCAAATCGCTCACAAGGACCTCAGAACGCATCGCCTCGCTCAAAAATTGTGACGCAAAGCGCATCGAGTCGGCAGTTTTAACAAATGCGCACTCTGTTTTTGACCTTCGCTAGCCCCGGTGGACAAAAAATGCCAAATATGAGTACTGTTGCAAATCCAGTCACATTATTTTACGGCAAAATAGTGCCTTGATAATGTACAGCTATCCATTATCAAGGCACTTTAAGGTGATTAAAGTCATTTTTAGCAGGTTTTAATCGCTCGCAGACACCCAACTAGGCCCTCAAAAGCTAAATTTCGCTGTTACTAAATTAGTGACAGTACTCATATTTAGCATTTTTTGTCCATGGAGTCCCGGGGAGGCGACAATTCGACTCCCCGGGACTGCTCGCCTATTCGGAAATCGGCGCCCCATGGCCCCAAGAGCCTTCCATGCCGCACACGGTCGAAGCAAACCCGGCAGCAAAGTCGAGCGCGCGCTCGATGGCCTCGGCGCCATCCTCACCACGCTTGACGGAATCGAGATAGCACATCAAAAACGAGGTGAGGAACGAGTCGCCCGCCCCCATGGTGTCCTTCATGTCCGTTACCGGTTTAGCCAGCTGGCGGTAATAACGCTCGCCGTCGTAAGCAATGCAGCCCTCGGCGCCCGCCGTAGCCGACACAAAACGCGGACCCAGACCCTTCACCCATGCCAGACGCTCGCGAATCTCGTCCTCGCTCGCGGCATCCGCCGCACTAAAGAAAGCGAAATCGACGTAGGGCGCAATCTGCTCGTAGTACTCGTCGGTGGAGTCGTCCGAAAAGTCAAAAGAGACCGTGACGCCCGCAGCCTTCAACTTGGGCAGCTCGCGCTCGGTAAAGCAATAGTTGCCCGAATGAACCACATCGAACTGTTTCATGTACGAAAGGTCAAAGCGATCGAGGACATAGCGCGCATCGCCACGGATACCGCCCTCGTTGGAGCCAAGGAAGACACGGTCACCGTCAACGACGGTCACGCGAGCCGCTCCGTTCTCGCCAATCATCTGCTCGCACTTGTCAAGCTCGATACCCTCATCCTCGAGGCTTGCAATGACATGCTCGGCAGCGGCGTCATTGCCAAAAATGCCCATGTATGCGGAGCGTGCGGCACCGCATTTCTTGGCATAAACGGCGAAGTTCACCGCGTTGCCGCCAGGATACATGGTGTGGATATGCTCATAGCGATCGACGACGTTGTCGCCAAATCCGAGCGCGTTAACGTTAAATGCCATGGTATTTACCCTTCTAGTACTCGACAACGCCCATGTAGCGACGGAAATCGGGATCGTGGTCAAACACCTTGCCGCGTGCGGCACGCAGCTCGCAGTTCATGGCGTAGAACAGCACCGGGTCCAGATAGGCACGGACGCTCGCCGGCACGGCTTCCATACCGTACTCCTTGGCATCGAGCACCATCAGCGTATCGGTATGCGTCTTAAGGAACGCCAGGGCGCGCTCGTCCATAGCACGGCACTCGCTGGAGCCCATCTGCAGGAAGTAAAAAACGCCATCCTGAGTAGCCTCGAAGGGGCCGTGGAAGTACTCGGCAGAGTGGATGTAGCTGCAGTGCTGCCACTGCATCTCCATAAGAGAGCAGATAGCGAAACCGTAGGTCTGGCTAAAGTTGGGACCGCTGCCCAGAATATAGAAGAACTCGTGCTCCTGGCAAAGCTTGGCAAAGCGATCGCCCAGCTCGGCATTTACCTTCTCGCGTGCCGGGGGAAGAATCTTATCCATCTCGGCGATACCGGCATACATATCGGCAAGATCGGCGTAGCCCTCCTGCTGATCGAGCAGCTCTGCCGCAAGCGACAGCGAAATGCCAGCGGGGACCTCGGCCTGCGGCACGCCCTCGCCCCACGGGTAGACCCACGTGGTCCATTTACCGGTGTCGATCTTAGATCCAGCGTTGTCGGTCTGGGCGATCACCGTAGCGCCGGCGGCAAGGGCAATCTCGCAGCCCTCGACGACCTCCGGGGTGTTGCCACTGTGGCTACAAGCGATGACCAGGGACTTCTCGCCTAGACGACGCGGACGCATAATGTCGAATTCACGCGCGGTATAGATATACGAAGTGAAAGTGGTAGCCTCGCGCTGCAGAAGCTCATGAGCCGGGATCAAATCGATCATGGAGCCACCACAAGCAATCCAGTAGACGCTGTCGAACTTGCCCTTCTCGGCAATTGCCTCTTTGATCAGATCGTGTGCGTTCATATCCAGTTCCTTTCTTGTTTGGCCCGCAATCAATGACGTTGGCTGCGTGGCCGATGGTTGTTTTAGTCAATCAGATATTTCTCGAATGCGGCCATGTTCTTGGCATCTGCCGCCGCCGGGTCATCGTAGTAACGACCGTCCGTGATTTCCTGGCCCAGCATGCCGTCGAAACCATGGGCGTTGAGCGTGGCGACGAAGGCGTCCATATCGTGCTTGCCATCGCCCCACACCAGATGGCCATACGGGTCGCCGTCGATAAAGTGCATCTCGTGAATTGCCCCATCACCAAAGGCGGCAAACCAGTCCTCGAGCGTCTCGCCTGCAACGCCCATCGCGGTTGTATCAACCATGGGCTGTAAGTACGGGCTCGCGACCTCGTCAATCATGCGCTTCGCATCGGAAACCGTCGTCACAAGGTTGCTCTCCTCGGGACGCAGGCTTTCCATCGTAAGCACCAGACCGTGCTCGCCAGCATACTCCGCCAGAATGGACAAGTGCTCGCGGCTGCGCTTCCAGGCTTCCTCGCGGTCCTCGTCCCAGTCGCCCCAGCCCGAGTTGACGGACATACGGTCGCACCCAAGTACCTCGGCAAGCTCAATGCCGTGCTTAAAGTACGCCAGGCTGCGCTGTTCATGCAGCGGCTTGCGTGCGCAGTACTGCCAAGGATAGACAACATTCTCGGGGCACAGAGTACGATACCTAAGCCCACGGTCTGCAGCCTTTTTCGCCAGGACCTCAGCCTCAAAGTAACCCGTATGGTCGAGCGTCACATGCGGCTCTGCACACCACAGCTCAATGGACTCAAAGCCCAAACGCTGCTGCACATCAAGGAAGTAATCGAGCGACCACATGATGTAGTGGATATTCATGCCCGCAATCTGCTCGCGGCGCAGCGTCGGTTTGGATTCAGGCATCTTATGCCTCCTTATTTCGATCGAACACGATTTGTCCGTCCGACATCGTCATATCAACCGCAAGATCGCGTGCGTCGCGATAATCGAGGTCGAACACATCCCGATCGAGCACGCAGATATCGGCAAGCTTGCCAACCTCGAGCGTACCCAGCTCGTCTTCGCGCATCAGATCGTACGCGCCCCCGGCAGTCCAAGCGCGCAAGAGCTCGACAAGCGTCAGCGTGTTGACCTCATTCACGGGCAGTCCGTCGGCGAAGAATCCGCCGCACGCGCTGTAGATTGACTCGCCCAGGCTCGGAATCAGCAGTGGCAAATCCGTTCCACAGCACACTGTGCATCCGGAATCTTCCATGCCGCGGCGATTCCAGCTGTGCAAAAGTCGCGTCTCGCCAATTTGTCGACGCATCATCGACAGGCAATCCTCGCGCCGGTCCAGCGTCAGAATCTGCGGATAGACCTCGCAAATTCCACCTAACTTGCCAAACTCGACAAGATCGGTCGGGTCAGAGTTCTCGAGATCGGTAATCGCATGGCGGCGAAGCATCCGTCCATGCTCGTCTCGAGGCAGCGAGGCATAGAGCGCCACGGTGCGGCGAACGGCGCCATCGCCCTGGCAATGCAAGGAGTATCGGAAGCCCTCAGCATCAATTGCACGCAGCTCGTTCTCAATCAGATCCCACTCTGGCTCCTCGACGACCGTCTTGCCGGCAGCGCCCGCATCGGCCGTGTCCTCATAGGGGTCAATCATCTCGGCAAGCCCCGCCCATACGCCGCGATCGGTCATACGGTTGAAGCCAGAAAAACGAACGAACGGTCCCCGGAAGCGCTCTCGCGCCTCGCGGGCATATGCCAGATTTGCACCGGCGCCCACCGGCTGCGACATCATAGAGACGCGAACCGTCAGCTCACCAGATTCCTCACGGCGAGCCATTTCGTCGGCAAAGCCGTAGTAGTCATCAAACGCCATTTCCTTGATGGCGGTAACGCCGCGCTCGTTAAGCATGCTCATGTAGTCCGAATACCCGGCACGCACCTCGGGCAGCGCGAGGAAATCGCTCATCATGCGCCAGATCTTCTCGGCATAGCACGCCTGGGGTGTAAAGCCATATCGCGCACTGGCGGCAGCATTGAGAACGCAGGTCTCCGCGCCCGGCGTAAAGCAGACGACAGGGATATCGCCAAAACACTCGTCAAACACAGCTGCTGTATTTGCGTTCTCGGCATCCGATGCCAACGTTTCGGGTAGGTTGTGGCCAAAAGCCGCCGCGCAATCCGGATGACCTTCTTTCCATGCACGCAAGAGCGACACGGCCTCTTTGGCATCAGCGATGCCGGACAGATCAGACCCCAACGTTCGCAGCGCCCAACCTGTATAGAAGGTATGCACATCGATCAGGCCAGGCATGACAGTACGGTCGCCCAGGTCAACTACCTCGTCCGCCTGGGTCAAATACGAAGCTACCTCACACTTGGTGCCAACAGCCTCAATTCGATTGCCACGGACCGCTACGAAACCTTCAAACGGCAGGTCCCCCGTACCGGTAAAGACGCTCTTAGACGTCAGGACCGTCAAACGATCAGACATCACAACCACCTACACCGGAAGCATGCCGGAGATTGCCGTTACGATCAGGCCAAAGACGACCATGAAAATGAAGAACTTCCAAATGGTCTTCCACCATTGGCCAAACGAAATCCTAGCCACGGCAAGGCCGGCAACCGTCATGCCCGCCACGGGGCTGATGGTGTTGATGGTCTGGTTGGCAAACTGGAGCGCGGTGACGGCCGCCTCGGGATTGAGGCCCATGAGCTCGGTCAGGGGGCCCATAACGGGCATGGTGAGCGCCGCCAGGCCAGAACTCGAGGGAACCAGCAAAGAGAGCAGGCCAAGGACGATATACATAAACGTGGTGTAGACGGCGGCGGGTGCACCGGCAAGCGCAGTAGCGAGCGCCTGGAGGATGGTGTCGATAATCATGCCGCCCTCGGCGATGACCAGAATACCGCGAGCGATACCGATAACGATGGCAGCGTACGCAAAGTCGGCAAGACCCTTAACGAACTCCTCTGCGATCGTCTGCTGGTCAAGACCGCCCAGGATACCGGCAAGCAAGCCCATGCCAAGGAACACGGCGGAAATCTCATTCATGTACCAGCCCTGGGTAACAAGACCCCAGACGATAATGCCCATACCGCAAGCAAAATCGATAAGCACGAGCTTCTGACGGATAGTGAACTCTTCCTCGATGGAGGCATCGGTCACGGAAAACTCAATACGCTTGAGCTTATCGTCCTCGTACACAATAGACGACTCGGGGTTTTTCTTGACGCGCATGGCGTAGCGCATGGCCCATGCGATACCGACGGCAGTGAAGATGACCCAAGAAACGGCGCGCAGCCACAGTTGCGGATTGCCCTCGATGCCAATGATGCCTTGGGCGATCAAAACATTAAACGGGTCGATGGTCGAAGCACAATATCCCAAGTTAGGACCAAGGAAGCAGATGATGAATGCCGTCATCGAGTCATAACCGATACCCATCATGATGGGAATGAAGATGGCATAGAACGGCAGGGCTTCCTCAGACATACCAAACGTAGTGCCGCAAATGGACAGCAACGTCATCGTGATGGGAATGATGAGGATGTCCTTGTTCTTGAGCTTTTTAATCACACGGCTCATGCCGGCATTCAAAGCGTTGGTCTTGGTGATGATTGCGAACGATCCGCCAATCAATAAGACGAACGCAACGACGTCGGCAGCCTCTTGGATACCCTTGGTGGGCGCTTGCAGGACCGCGAAGATATCCTGGCCCAGATTGATGGTCTCGCCGGTCTCGGAATCGGTGTAGTTCTTATCGACCTGTTCATAGGTTCCAGCAACGGCGACTTCACGCTCGCCCGCCGCTGTCGAAATCGTCTTGCGCTGATACTGACCAGAGGGAACGATCCAAGTCAGGACCGCAAAGACAACGATCAGCAAAAACATGATCGTATAGACATGCGGTAATTTGAACTTAAAACGTCTGTTTGTCTTCTTCGCCTTCGTATCTGACATAGATACCTCCAAAGAACTCGAGACTGCATCGCATCTCGCTTCAACGTTTGCACAAGGCAAACGTTCTATGACGTCCCATAGATTACCAGCAGCTTTTCTCGTCATCAAGATAATTTCAAACTGATTGCCGCAACGCGGTTGAACGGTTGCGTTTGCGCCGTGAACGGTATGGAAACGCCCGGTGAGATGATCCACCGGGCGTTTCCATTCGCAATGTCCTAGATGTCAAAAACGTAGCGAGACCCAACGATCCGCTGACGACCGATGATAAACGGCCGCCGCTGTTCATCGAAAAAGAAGGCTTCCATATAAAACAAGGGTTCGCCAACGGGAACTGCCAACAACCGAGCGACCTCGGGCGACGCGCACGCGATCTCAAGCGTGCACGGGTCGGTAAACGCGGGCGTGCGGCCCGCCCGGTTGCGCACGAACTCAAAAATGGATTGGTTAGACAGAGGTGCCGTTGATAGATAGGCGTTGTCCTCGTAAACATATATGTTGTTCTCGAGCATGACAGGGACGCCATCGGCAGTACGCACGCGCTCAACGCAAATCAAGTCAGTTCCGACGGGAACACCAAAGAACTGTGCTTCGGTGGAATCCGCCGGCAGTATCTTTCTCGAAATGACACGCGCCCCTGGTTCCATTCCGTTAACGCGGCATGCGTCCGAAAAACTCTGGACGTCATCCTGCTGGCGAATCTTGCGCTTGAGCTTGGGGGCATTGACAAACGTGCCTTTCCCCTGTCGCTTCGTTAGATAGCCCTGCTGGACGAGCTCCTCAATAGCGCGTCGCACGGTAACGCGGCCAACTTTATAGCTCTCAGCCAATTCGAATTCGTTGGGTATCCGCGCACCTGCCTTGTAGGCACCGGAGTTGATTTCGTTTTTGATGATATCGATAACCTGTTGGTACAGCGGTATCGCTGCTTTACCGTCAGTTAGCCCTTCAGTCGGTGGCATATACCCTCTCCCAGCACAATTAAGTCAAAAGCGGGCTCAAGGGCATTCAACAAGCCCTTGAGCCCGCATTAGCATAAAGTATGCTTGCTGCCGCACCAAAATGTTGGCTATTTACTCATCTGACCCGAAAAACGCGCAACTACCGCGCTCCTAAGAAAGCGTGAGCAGCTCCGGCAGCTGGTCGATAATCTTGTCCGCGGCATCCTGGCTAAAGCCAAAGCGCTCCTCGCGCTTGGCAATGACTGTCAGGCCGGCTCGCTTGCCGGCAGTGATGCCGGGCACCGAATCCTCAACGCAGCAGCAGCGATTCGCGGGCAGCCCCAGCAGATCCAGCGCATGCAGGTAGATGTCGGGCTCGGGCTTGCTCTCCTTAAACTGCTCGCCGCTCACCACATACTCAAAGGCATCCGACAGCCCGCACGCGTTGAGCACTTCCTCGATGCTAACCATGGGCGACGAGCTGGCAAGCGCCACGCGAACGCCACGGCGCGGCAGCTCTCGAATCGTATCCACGGCGCCTGGGTTAATCAAAGCCTGATAGTCGCGCGGACGCTTATGCGCCCACTCGTCCCAACGGGCCAACGCTTCCTCGCCAGTAAAATGCCCCTTACCGGCGCGCTCAAACCAATCGACCAGCATATGCAGGAAGAACTGATGCGAGGTACCGACCTGCCCATTCAACTCCTCTTGAGTCAGGTTAAGCCCAAGCTCCTTGGCAAACGCGGCAGTCTCGCCCAGGTAGTAATACTCGGTATCGACAATGACGCCGTCCATGTCAAAGATAACGGCGTCGAACGGAAATGCGGACACGGCACCCTCCCTAACAAAAGGGCGCCTGTAAGCAGGCGCCCGAACCATGCATTATCGGCGATTCTAGCCCAGCAGCTTATCCAGCGCCACTGCAATACCATCTTCGTTGTTATTGGCGGTCACCATCTGGGCCACAGCCTTAACCTCATCGACGGCGTTGCCCATGGCAACACCGGTGCCGGCCCACTCAATCATGGACTTGTCGTTCTGGCCGTCGCCAAACGATACGACCTCACTGGCATCGATGCCGAGCTTGGGCAGGGCACCCTCGAGCGCACGGGCCTTGTCGATACCGGGCGCCGTGTACTCAAAGTACCAGTCGGCCGTAAACATGCCCGAAAGCGTCTGGGTAAAGGGCGCATACATCTCCTCGTAATGCGCCTGCAGATAGGCCGGATCGCCCGCCGTCAGCAGCTTGTCCACGGGATAAGCATCAGCAACCTCATGCAGGCTCTCCACCTCGCGAATCTTAAGATCGCACGCGTCGCGCTCATACTTGACGATATTCTTCTGCGAGCCGTCAGGCAGCGTGATCATGCAATGGTACGAGTCCTCGACGTGCAGATCGCGACCAAGCGAAATCATAGGGATCACGTCAAAATTACGCAGGTGATCAATCAGACGGTGCAGCTCGTCAGCCGGCATGGCCTGGTCAAAAAGGACCTCATCGGTCTGAGCGTCGACCACATGCGCGCCATTAAAGGCAACTAGCAGACCGTCATGGTTTTGAAGGTCGAGCTCCTGCGCCAAGGCGTGAAGACCCCATGCGGGACGGCCCGAAGCTAAAATGAGCTTAATGCCCGACTCCTGCGCCGCGAGCAGCTTCTCGCGCGTACGCGGACTGATGACCTTTTGGTCGTTGGTGAGCGTACCGTCGATATCCATCGCAATGGCTTTGATTGCCATATATGCCTCCCTGTCATTGAACAACCTTGTCTGAGCCATCATACAGAACACCCATCGCGACTCCGTTTACAACGGGCAAAAAGTCAAATTGTCTCGAACATGAACGGCGCGTAGTCGTGAAGCTTTATCGCTCAGGTCAAATACGTCTGCTAGCGACGCTCATCCGTCGGTGCGCCGTCGACGATCGCGATGCCCGCCGAGGCACCCAACGCGCTGGCGCCGGCCTCGATGAATGCGCAAGCCTCTTCGTAATTATGGATACCGCCTGCCGCCTTGATTGCCACGGCATCGCCGAGCACCTCGTGCATCAGCCGCACGTCCTCGAGCTTAGCACCGCCAAAGCTTCTGCCAGTCGATGTCTTAAGGAATCCCGGCTTGGCCTCCAGCGCGATCTCGCATACACGGCGCTTGGCGGCGTCGTCGCCGTCCAGCTTGCACATCTCGACGATCACCTTATCAGTGATGCCATGCGCGCGACAAAAATCAGCAATGGTAGTCATCTCGCGCTCGATGGCATCAAAATCTCGGTTCTCGACCGACTCCTGATTCAAAACGTAGTCAATCTCGGTAAAGCCGCACGAAGCGTATTCCTCAAACCTCGCAAGCTTCTCCTCAAGCGTCATAGTGCCCTGGGGAAAGTCGATAGCGCCGGCAAGGATGATGTCAGAGCCCTCGAGCATGGCGCGGCCCGTCTCGTACTCCTGAAGGTTCGCAAATACGCAGCGAAAGTTGTACTTTAACGCCTTCTCGACATACTGCTCAAACGTGTCCTCGGGGGCATCGATATAGTCGATGTATTTATTGATGGGTTTGGCAAGCGTCATGCTGGGCCTCCTTGTTCAGGACTGACAACCGATTCGTGGTTTCACGCGAAAAACCACGTTCAATGTACGCCCGACATGCAAGGACAGCGTCCGCATTCCGACAAGTGGTATGAAATTAGCTGTAAACGTATATTTACTGACAGCGAATGGCACCGCACGCGGATGCCGAAAGGGGCCCGCATCCCAACGGATACGGGCCCCTTTCGGCATAAGCCAACTCAGCCGTAAAAACTACTTGCGGTGAGCGCGGTAGAACTCGATCGCACTATCTTATCCGAGCCGGGGCACGTTCGCACAGCGCGCGTATGACGGTTGCAAAACCACCCCATTTGAAACAAAGGCAAAAAAGTACTTGCAAAGACGCGTTCCGACATATAAGTTGATAAAAGACCGCCGTTGCGGTTTTAAGTAGATCGAGCATATGAAGTTTGAGTTTTAGCGTGTAAGAGAAGGAAGATCGGCAAAGTACAACCCCAAACGCAATGACAACTTAATGAGGTAACTGCCACATGTGAGGCACCCAGGGCATTGCTGTCTCGATTTTGAGCACGATGCCTTCCGCCTTGCATGGGCCGTTCCATCCAGCCCCTGCAGCAACTGCCTCACGGGCTCATTGAAAACCGCATAGCACCCCAACGTCAGCACATCACCCACGGCAAGCACATCACTCACGACAACCAACACATCAACAAACAGCACGAACATCAACCGATTGGAGAAGCTATGACAAACCGCCACGCTGAAGACGGCGATAAGAAAAGCATTCTGGATGCCCGCATTGAGCGAGCATATGCAAACGAATATGACGCCGCCTTTGCCGCCGCGACCATCAAGAACTACGCGTCGCTACCGCTCGCGACGATCTTGGCCGACCACCCTCAACTGCTGAAGCGCTGCACAAAGATCATGGGCGACTCCGACATTCGCAAGCTGACAGACCCCTATGCCCCAAAACGCGACAACGATTCGTACGTTCTTACCGTAGGCTGCCTAGCCCATATGCTTACGGCGCTCGACACGAAACTCAAGCTCGAATGGGAACCCGACGAGCGTCATGAACTCGAAAGCAAGCGGAACACCCTGCGCACCGCACTGTTCCTTCCGTTGGACGGCCTCAAGCGCTGCAACGTCGAGCTCAATACACAGGCGCGGCAAAAGCCCGGAACCACGGGGCAGAAAACTCCAAGACCCCATGCGGCCATCGTCGACCGCAACCGATATAACCGCATGACCGCGCACTTTTCCGCCGAGGGAGCAGCCATAAGGACGCTGATCGATCTGCTGTGTCTCCTGAGCATCAACGAGCTATTTGAGGGCTATCTCGCCCTTGTTCCCGCGACGGCACCCAAGTCGGTAGCAAAGATCATCGAGACCTGCAGACGCCAGTTTGAGCGTCATCGCAATGGCAGCGAGATGAACGCCAGCATCGCGCAGTACTACGCGGCTCATTACAAAAATGACGGATGTGCCCCTATCGAGCATCAGCTGCGGCTCGCCTACACCACGCCCGTCGCAACGCTCCATCGCTTTGGAGCCCTTGGCGCTTGCGAGCCGCACGAACAGGCAGCCTGCCCCACAACCGAGCTCGATCTCAGACTCGGACGAACCCTGTAGCCCGCCAGCCCCTCCGCGGGCAGCGACTCTATTCCACAACACCACCAACAGAAAGGAGTCCTCATGGACACCAATCATTCCCCCATCATCAGCCCCCTCACCATGCGTGAATCCGCCCGAGGTATCACGCTCACCAGCATTTACGATGAGATGCTCGCCCGTCGCGAGCTCTCCGTCATGGGAAACATCGAAACCCCGATGGCCCACGACCTATGCCAGCAGATCCGCCTGCTCGATGCCACCGACCCCAGCCGTTCCATCACCATATTTGTCGCCAGCGCCGGCGGAAGCGTGCGATCGGGTCTTGCGATCTATGACGCCATGCGCCTCGCATCGTGCCCCATCCGCACCGTCTGTCTGGAATTCGCCGCGTCCATGGGCGCCGTGATCTTTATGGGCGGCGACGATCGCCGTATGGCGCCCCATGCAGAGCTCATGATTCACGACCCGCTGATCCCCCAGGGGGCAGGCGGCTCGGCACTTGCGCTGCAGGAAACCAGCCGGCGTCTCATGCAGACCCGCAAGACCCTCACGCAAATCCTCTCGGACCGCAGCGGCCTCACGCCCAAGCGCATCCAGTCCCTCACTGCAAAAGACACCTACCTTTCGGCCGAGCGCGCCGTCGAGCTCGGCTTTGCCCACGAAATCCTCTCGACCACCAAGGAGGTCGCCCATGTCTAACCTCGCCAGCCGCCTCGCCGCATCTGAGTCCGCATCGTCCACCATCCTCGCCAAAGATCGAACGCTTTCCTGCGACACCCGCCAAACGGGACTCAACAACAACGCACTTGTGATCGGCCCCTCGGGAGCCGGCAAGACCCGAAACGTCCTCAAGCCCAACCTGCTGCAAATGAACGCAAGCTACATCGTGCTCGACACCAAAGGCACGCTCTGTCGCGAAGTGGGACCCGTGCTGGCAGCCCACGGTTACCGCGTGCAATGTCTCAACTTCGCCGACCTCAACACCGTCCCGGCCCTTGCGCCCGACATCGAGCGCTGCGGCTACAACCCCCTAAGGCACATTCGCCGCAAGGCGGACGGCAGGCCCAACCAGCAGGACATCCTCTCGGTGGCAAAGGCCATCTGCCCCATCGAGGACAACAACCAGCCTTTTTGGGATCATGCGGCGGCAAACCTGCTGTCGTGTCTTATCGCCTACGCCACCGAACAGCTACCCGCCGACGAGCAGACGATCAGCTCGGTCATCAAGCTGATCGAGCACCTGCAGGACGGTGCCACGGGTCGATTGTTTGACGACCTGATCACGACCGACCCCCAAAGCTATGCTCTCTCGCTATGGCGGCGCTACGCCATTACGCAAAATGCCGAGCGCATGCACGCGAGCATCGTCGGCATCCTTGCCGAAAAGGTCATGTGTCTGGGATTCGACGGTGCGGCACAGCTCTATCGTGAGTGCCATCAGGTGGACTTCGCTTCCATGGGACACACCCCCTGCGCCCTGTTTGTAACCGTGAGCGATATTGACCGCAATCTCGATCCGCTGACCGGCCTCTTTATTTCGCAGGCGTTTATGGGCCTCATTCGTGAAGCCGATAGGCAGCCCGACGGCAGCCTGCCCGTGCCCGTGCGCTTTATGCTCGATGACTTCGCAAATCTGCAGATCCCCCAGATCGACAACGTGCTCTCGATTATCCGAAGCCGCAACATCTGGGCAACGCTACTGCTGCAGTCGACCAACCAGCTCGATGCGCTCTATGGCGAGGCACGCGCACGCTCCATCATGGGCAACTGCGACACGCATCTGGTGCTGGCGTTCCAGGATCCCGAGAGTGCCCGGGTGTTTTCCGACCGCGCCGACGCGCTGCCTAGCACGCTCATGGCGACGCCGATCGATCGCTCATGGCTCTTTGTACGCGGTCGCACTCCCGAACAGGTCGAGCGCTTTAGGCTCGAAGACCATCCGCTCTACGGGGAGCTGCCCGAGGCGCAGCGAGGCCATGTGGAAGCCGAGATCTAGGCGCAGGGTTCTCGCAGCGCGCGGCGCCCCGGCGATGTTCCACAAAGGCCGTGCGCCCCGGGACCACGGCAAAGCAAAGGGGCCCGCATCCGATAGGATACGGGCCCCTGACTATAAGGCGCGATGCGTTAACAGCAGCGACTACTTGCGGTGAGCGCGGTAGAACTCGATAAGCGCCTGGGTCGAAGCGTCCTGCTCGGCCTTGGCGGCGTCATCGTGGAAGGCCGGGGTGATCTGCTTGGCAAGCTGCTTGCCCAGCTCAACGCCCCACTGGTCGTAGGAGTCAATGCCCCAGACCGTGCCCTCGACAAACGTGATGTGCTCGTACAGGGCGATGAGCTCGCCGAGTGCGAACGGGGTCAGCGTGTCGCCGAAGATCGAGGTCGTCGGACGGTTGCCCTCAAAGCAACGGGCTGGGACGATCTGCTCGGGCGTGCCCTCGGCACGAACCTCGTCGGCCGTCTTGCCAAAGGCGAGCGCCTTGGTCTGGGCCAGGAAGTTGCCCAGGAACAGCTCGTGCACGTCCTGACCGCTGTCGGTCGCAGGGTTGGCGGTATTGGCGAAGGCGATGAAATCGGCCGGAACCACCACGGTGCCCTGGTGCAGCAGCTGGTAGAAGGCATGCTGGCCGTTGGTGCCGGGCTCGCCCCAGAAGATCTCACCGGTGTCGGAGGTCACAGCGCTGCCGTCCCAGCGGACGTGCTTGCCGTTGGACTCCATGGTGAGCTGCTGCAGGTAGGCCGGGAAACGGTGCAGGTACTGACAGTACGGAAGCACGGCGTGGCTCTTGGAGCCGAAGAAGTTGACGTACCAGACGTTGAGCAGACCCATCAGCGCGACGGCGTTGTTCTCGAGCGGAGTGTTGCAGAAGTACTCGTCGATAGCGTGGAAGCCCTCGAGGAACTGCTGGAAGCGCTCGGGGCCGAGCACGACGATCAGCGACAGGCCCACGGCGGAGTCAACGGAATAACGGCCGCCGACCCAGTTCCAGAAGCCGAAGGCGTTGGCGGGGTCGATACCGAAGGCCTCGACCTTCTCGAGTGCAGTGGAAACGGCGACGAAGTGTTTGGCAACGGCGTCGGCGTTCTGCTCATCGGAACCGTCGATGGCGCCCTGAGCCTTGAGCTGCTCGAGCATCCAGGTCTTGACCTCGCGGGCGTTGGTGAGGGTCTCGAGCGTGGTGAAGGTCTTGGACACGATGATCACGAGCGTGGTCTCGGGATCGAGGCCCTTGAGCTTCTCTGCCTGATCGTTGGGGTCGATGTTGGAGATATAGCGGCAGTCGATACCGGCATCGGCATAGGGACGCAGGGCCTCGTAAGCCATGACCGGGCCCAGATCGGAGCCGCCGATGCCGATAGACACCAGATGCTCGATCTTCTTGCCGGTAACGCCCTTCCACTCACCGGAGCGCACACGCTCGGCAAAAGCGTACATGCGGTCGAGGACCTCGTGCACGTCGGCGACGACATCCTGGCCGTCAACGATGAGCTGGCCCTTCTCGCTTGCCGGGCGGCGCAGCGCGGTGTGCAGGACGGCGCGGTCCTCGGTGGTGTTGATGTGCTCGCCGGAGAACATGGCGTCGCGGCGCTCCTCGAGCTTCACCTCGCGGGCAAGATCGCACAGCAGCTTGACGGTCTCATCGGTCACCAGGTTCTTGGACAGATCGAAGTGCAGGTCACCGGCGTCAAAGCTCAGCTTGTTCACGCGTTCGGCATCAGCGGCGAACCAGGCCTTGAGGTCGATACCTTCAGCCTCGAGCTTCTCCTGATGAGCCTCGAGCGCCTTCCAAGCGGCAGTCGACGTAGCATCGATAGGTGCGGCAACAGTTGCCATAGAGTCCTCCTCAGCATACGGGCGCACGCCTCCATGCGCCCGGACATTCAGATGCCACTATTCTAGCGCAGGTCAAGACTATAATCAGCGAGCGTTGCCAATCGGCCCCCAAACGGCAACCGACCAAAAAGGGACAGGTTTATTTTGGCAGGTTAAACGCTTTACCAACCAAAAACAACCCATCCCTTTATGGCAGATATTAGGCCGCGGCGCACACACTGCCGAGCAGCTCGCGCAGAGGAGACCCGATGCCCTCCAGCAGTTCGGGCGCAATGATGGCAAAAACGGGCACCTCGCCGGCTCCCACGACAGCAGGTACCTTGCCCTCCGAGACAATGCATCCATAAGGCACAAAGCCGTCTTCGCCGGCGTCGAGCGCCGCCATGCGCCGCGCGAGCTCGCGCGCAAAGCCAGCAGTATCGGCATCGCCAATCGCCAGGACAAAGTCCACGCCTTCGTCGGTCGCCAGGGCCACGGCTTCGTCGACCAGCTCGTCTCCCCCGTCGCCCTCAACCGATCCGCAGCGGAAAAGCACACGCTCGAGTAGGGCTCGATCAAGCGAGCCAAGTGCCGCCGAGACAAGCTCATCGCGTGTATGCTTGTCTCCGCCCAGCACGACCAGCGCCTTGGTGCCACCGTAGTGAGCGACCAATCGTCCGCACCAGCGAGCCACGTCTCCATCCGCAACAAGGCGCGTCGGCATACCAAACCCATAATTGACCATCTTTTCCACAACCTTCCGTGCATATAGGCGGTATCAATCGTTAGGCCCATGCTACGAAGCGAGGTTTTCCGGGCTGTTTCGCACTCTTTAGAGCTGCGTTAAAAACCCGATGCGGCCGCACGACCATACCTACCAAAACAAACCAGTCCCTTTTTGGCAGGTTTTGACGATGTCCGGATGAGCGGGTATTATCGAACAGATATTCGATAAGAACATGTGTTTGATGGGAGGCTCGGATGGCGCACGAACAGCACACCTACATCTGCATCGACCTCAAGACGTTTTATGCCAGCGTCGAGTGCGTCGATCGTGGGCTCGACCCAATCACTACGTGTCTGGTCGTTGCCGACGAATCGCGCGGGCGCACGACCATCTGCCTCGCCATCACACAGGCCATGAAGGACCTCGGGATACACAACCGCTGCCGCCTATTTGAGATTCCCGACGGCATCGACTACATCAAGGCCGTACCGCGCATGCAGCATTACATGGAAGTGTCGGCGCAAATCTACGGCATCTATCTGGAATACGTGAGCCCGCAAGACATTCACGTCTATTCAATCGACGAATGCTTTATCGACGTGACGCCCTATCTAGACCTCTACCACACTAATGCCAAAGGCTTTGCCTGCATGTTGCGCGATGAGGTCCTTGCGCGCACCGGCATCACGGCGACGGTCGGCATCGGCCCCAACCTATTCCAAGCCAAGGTAGCGCTCGACATTACCGCCAAGCACGTACCCAGCCGCATCGGCATACTCGACGACGAGACCTTTCGCAAGGAGATCTGGCCCCATCGTCCCATCACCGACATCTGGGGCATCGGCCCCGGCGTGGCAGCCCGCCTCGAAAAGTACGGGGTATACGATCTGATGGGCGTCGCCGCGCTCGACGAAAACCTGCTTTACGACGAGCTCGGCGTCAATGCCGAATATCTCATCGACCACGCCTTCGGGCGCGAGCCGACAACTATCGCCGATATCCAAGCCTATCGCCCGCAGGCAACCTCAACTACCACAGGACAGGTGCTCTCGAAAGGCTATGCCTATGAACAGGCCTACACCGTCTTGCGCGAGATGGTCGACAACGCCGTGCTGGACTTGATCGATAAGCACGTGGTGTGCGACAGCATCTCGCTCTTTGTGGGTTATGCGAGCGAACGAGCCGACATACGCCGCCTCGACGCCAGCGGCACAGCGCAATATGTGGACGGATGCGGACACCTACGCTCGAGCACGTCGAGTATCGAACCCACCGCAACCGCCGGCCCCGGGCTCGCGCCCCGTGCGCCCAAGCCCGTCCAGCGCGATGACGAACGGCGCCGCCTGGTGCGCGAGGCGCAGGCAATCGATGGCATCTTTGTGGGAGAGCATGGCGGCAAACCGCGCGGTGGCTATGCCGCACTCTTTGCGCACTCCAACGCTTCGCGAAAGCTGCCCGAGCGCACCAATTCGTTTAAGAAGATCATGGGCTATTTCGATGAGCTCTGGGCGCAGACTGTCGATCCCAAACGACCGGTCAAACGCATCAACTTGGGCTTTGGCAACCTCATGCCTGAGGAATTTGTCACCATCGATCTGTTCAGCGATATCGAGGCGGATGAGCGCGAGCGCGACCTGGCGCGCGCCGTCCTGGCCGTAAAGGGCAAGTACGGCAAGAACGCGCTCGTCAAGGGATTAAGCTTTACCGCCGGCGCCACCGCGCGCGAGCGCAACGATCAAGTTGGAGGACACCGTGCCTAAACCCAAACAACAGCCCATGCGCCCGCCGACCGCCTTCGAGCGCCTGGCGGACCCCGAGGGCAGACGCCGCGCAGCCGACCCCAACCTCACTGCCAACGGTGCCGTGCGCGCCAACCGCGCCGCACAGTTTATGCCCTTTGCCGCCCTCACGGGATACTACGAACTCGTGCGCAAGCAGGAAATCACCGTCGAGCAAAAACGTGAGCTCACGGAAGAAAAAGCCCTCGAGCTTTCGCAAAAGCTCGAGGGCCTCAAACGCGGCGACTTGGTGCGCGTCACCTATTACGATACGTACGGCTATCGTAGCCGCACGGGCATTCTCGACGAAGCGTTACCCGCATTCAAGCTGCTCAAACTCAGGGATATCGCCATCAACTTCGACGATATCCAGGACATTGAGCTACGCGGACGAGCCTAGCGACGAGAACGCTTGCGCAAGACGAGAGCAATGCCAAGCACTGCGGCAGCTGCAACCAGCAATCCCAAGACCAGCGTGAGGGTCGAGTCGCCAGCGCGAGGCAGCGAGCCGTCCTTCGGAGTCTTCTTAGCGGTCGTCGTGACGGTGGTCGTGGTGCTGCTCGACTGGTCGTTGCCACCCGTCTGGCTGCCGCCAGGCTGATCGCCGCCACCCGGCTGCGAAGGATCGGTGGGTTCCGTCGGATCCGGAGTACCGGGATCAACCGGATTCTCCGAATTCTCCTTGCGCTGGATCCAGACCTGGCAACCATAGAACGGGTTGGCGGTACCAAGGCACAGACCCTGGTTGGTCACCGCAAAGGTGCGCAGACCATGGTTATACGGATCGTTAAAGCCATTGGTCGTCAGCGTCGTAAAGTTCACGCCGTCCTCGGTCACATACATATCAAAGCCGCGCTCGGCATCGCGCAGGTAACACATGCACGTAAGGACACTCTGCAACTTCTTGAGGTTCTCCTCGCTCAGCAGCTTATCGAGCGCATCCTGAATATCGCTCGGCAGCTCGGTGCCATAGGCATCCTCGTACTGCTGCTTAAGGCTCTCATAGCTATCGAGCATGTCCTGATACTGGTCGGCAAAGGACTTGAAGTACGCGATCTCGCCATCGATCTTCTGGACATAAGCGGCGTCGTCCTCAAAGTCCTGGGACATCGTCGCGGCCTGATCGCAAAGACCGCCCGCGGCATCCTCCAGCGCATCGCTCAGATCGCCAAAGCCCTTAGCAACCTCGGTCTTCTCGTCATCGACATCGACGGCCTTGTTTGAATCATCAACCTCAGCAGCTTCGTTCGAATCATCGACCTCGACGGCCTCGTTTGAATCATCGTCCGCAAGCGTGTTCACGGGAACGATGGGGTCGTCAGGCGATTTCTTGTCGAGCAGGTGATCGAGCAGGTCCCTAAGGCGCTGAACCTGAGAGTCCCACTCCTCGGGCGTCATATCGATAATGTCGCCATTGGAGAACTGGCCGATCGGCTCAAGCAGGCTCGCGGTATCAAAGGTACCGATATACAGCTTGCCGTCGAACTTCTGCATGCGCCAAATGTACTGGTTCTCGTTTCGGCCAAAGCCCGAAGTCAGGCCGGAAATACCGCCCTCGGGGAACATGTCGGTGCGATCGCCAACGACGAGCTCCATGTTCTCGTCCTTGTCCATGCGATAGATGTTAACCGACTGCTCAAGATTGGCATTCACAAACGAGCAGTCAACGCCACCCATGCTGCTCTTGCCGCCCTCTTCGGTGTTGGATTTGTTGAACAGGATGCGCTCGAGGGCAATCTCCTCGTCGTTGTATTCACCGATATAGAGGTAGTCGTTGTAGACGATGAGGTTGGCAGCGCCAGAACGGGTACGGGCAGGATCGATGCCAAAGCAGTACTTTGCACCGTCCGTCTTCTGATCGCCGACAATGGGAGTCCACGAATAGCTGCCGTCGGCATTCTTGTCGCCACGGACCATGGCAAACGACTGCATGGAATTATCATCGGGAGCGTTCTCGGGCGTACCGGTGCAGATGGTCGCATAGAGATGGCCATTGTACGAGACCATATCCCAAATGGCGCCGCCGTAGATGCTGTCCTGATAGCGAATCGCCGGATAGCCAAACAGCGTCTCCGAGTTGGCAATCTCGGTGAAGCTGTCCTGGCCCTTCGAGGGGTCAGACGACGTCAGGATTGTCGACACAAAATTACCGTTCGCGTCTTTACCCACATTACTGATGACGAGCTGGCCATCATGGACGCACATGCCGCGGATACCGGTAGAAATGCCCTGCTTGTAGGCAGCACCGTAATCCTGCATGCTCGAAAGGCCCTGATAGACAACTTTGTACTCATCCGTCTTAGGATCGATCTCGTATACAGCAGGCAGGCCGCCTTTGCCGTCATTGGTCCTGACGCTGCCGCAGAAATAGAGCTTACCCTTATAGCTCACGGCATTGCGGAACAAAGGAGCGACGCCGTTGAGCGATTCAGAGAGTAGCAGCTTGGTCTCACCGGTCTTGGTATTGATCTTGACCAAGATGCCGCCGCTGTCCTTGTCGGCCGTGCCGTCCTCCTTCTGCTGTCCATAGAAGAAGGTACCGTTAAACATGGCCTCCAGCGTCAGGCGCATGGTTTCGACATCAAAGGAATCGCCCAGCGTGCTGTTCATGAGCGTCAGCGTGTTGCCCATCGCCGCATAGCAGGTGCCCACATAAAGCCAGTCACCATAGCTCGCAGCCGCCCAAGTGTAGCTCTGGCCGCGATCGCCTTCGTTGTTGGCCGTATTACCATCGGCGCCCGGAACGGCAACGGCACCGTTACCCTGGTAGTCGACGATGCCATCCGGCTGCGACGTTCCTACCGTAGGATGCGAGAGCTTCTCAAAGGAATACCCATTTCCCGCATTGTAGGTAACGGCACCCGATGCGTCTTCGGCGTGCGCCGGCAGCGGCGATACCAAGATAGCGGCAAGCGCTGCCACCAAGCCAAGTGTTCCCACTCGTCTCATAAGGTTATAGCCTCCCCTGTCCTAAAGCCCAGTTTTAGCATTCTTCATTTCTGTCCACGGTTAATTGCAATCTGAGCACAGCAATAATCAGTGTATAAATATACACCTGTAATTTTTTGGACGGGTTCATAGATGCTCGATTGGTAGCGAATTCCGCGCAAACCGTCACCAAACTCCACTTTTGCCGCATTTAAAGGTTATTTTTGCGCAAATTTTTGGATGCCGATAGTCACAATGGGCAGGAGGCTGGTACCCACCGGAGAGGGCAACCCCTACATTTTCATAACGTAATAGCCCGCACCCCTCACTGCCGTCTCGAGTGTGTCGCGATCAACCGGGCGCTTCGAGCGCACGCGTGCCGTGTGGTCCGCGTACGTTACCGTAGCCCACACGCCATCAAGCGCATTGAGGGCATTCGTCACATTCCGGGCGCAGCCGTCGCAACTCATGCCGCCGATAAGGAGTTCCTCACGATAGGGGTAGTGGGACTCGTCGGTGTCTGCCACCACAACCTTTTTGGCCTTCTTGCCGCTCGCACCATCGCTGCAGCAACTCTTCCCGTGTGTCGAAGCGGCAATGCGACGCAGTCCAAAAAACATGCCGACGGCAATGACGGTCAGCACGATGAGATTCGCAGGGTTGAGCAAGTCACTCATGCGTTCCCCTTTCAGTAGCACTATCTAGATACCCCCATGGGGTGTCCCCATCTTAACCCAAAATCATGTCCGTTCGGTCAATTAGTTTTCCTCTTCAAACTTTTTTGTTGACCATGGATTACTTTCGTGTATAAGTTTTCCTAGGCTAATAAGTAAGGGCTCGAAAGGGGCAACGTGACTCGAACCATTGACATCCCAACATACCAAACGGCCGTCGTGCGCAACTGCTCCCCTACGCTCGCAGGTATCAAGCCGGCTTCGCTCTTCACCTATCCCGGCGTTTACGCCAACCAAAACGGAATACCCGGCGCCGCCCATATCGAAGAGCGACGCTCTCGCCTGCTTGCCGTCATAGCCCAATGCAACCGCGAGCTCCAGCCACTCGGGATCCATATGAGCATTTTGGTCTGGCGCCCCTGCGGAGCGCTCATCTATGTGTACCGCCCTGCGGACCTCATGCGATACCTCTCCGACCCCCGCGCCACGACGGCGCTTGCCGCCGAAGGCTACGATGTCCATAACCTGCCCGCATCCCTGGTGCATCTCGCCGCGCGCATCACGCTGGCAAGCAGCAATGCCGCAGAAAGTGCCTATGACGGCAGTGTCTGCGCACTCGCGCGAAATAGGCACTGCGATACGGGGTGCATGTGCGAGTTCCCCCACGAAATTGGCTATTTTTTGGGCTATCCCTACGAAGATGTCCATCAGTTTATCGTCCAGCGCGGCGAGAACTATAAGGTCTTTGGGGCCTGGAAGGTCTACGCAAATGTCGAGCAGGCACTTGCGACGTTTGATGCCTACCGCGCCTGCGCCCAATACTTCACCTTTGTCTATCAGCAGGGCTACAGCTTGGCGCAACTTGCCCAGGCAACCCGATAGAACATAGAAGCCGTGGCAACCTGCCGCACAACTGAAAGGACTCAACATGAGCAAGATCGCCGTCGTCTACTGGAGCGGCACGGGCAACACCGAGGCCATGGCAAACCTCGTTGCCGAAGGTGCAACCGATGCCGGCGCCGAGGCAGAGGTCATCTCCTGCGCCGACTTCTCCGCAGACAAGGCCGCTGGCTATGACGCTATCGCCTTCGGCTGCCCCGCCATGGGTTCCGAGGAGCTTGAATATGATGAGTTCCAGCCCATGTGGGATGAGGTCAAGGAGACCCTCGGCGACAAGAAGGTCGTCCTCTTTGGCTCTTATTCGTGGGCCGAGGGCGAATGGATGGACAACTGGAAGGCGGACGCCGACGAGGAGGGCGTCAACGTCGTCGATTCCGTCATCTGCTACGACGCCCCCGATGATGAGAGCGAAGCGGCCTGCCGCGCCCTTGGAGCCGAGCTCGCCTAGCGGCAATGAGCTCCGCCCGCAACGCGCATTGCAACAAAACACATTCGCGTCCCAACAAAAACGGGAGCCGGATCACATCCGGCTCCCGTTTTCTGCTATGTCAGTCATATAAAGCGGCTACGAGATGTTGCCCAAGAACGCCTTGGTGCGCTCGCTCTTGGGGTGGTCGAAGACCTCGCTCGGCGTACCCTCTTCCACGATAACGCCGCCGTCCATAAAGACAACGCGGTCGGCAACGTCGCGGGCAAAGCCCATCTCGTGCGTCACGACGATCATGGTCATGCCGTCGCGTGCCAGGTCGCGCATGACCCCCAACACGTCGCGGACAAGCTCGGGATCGAGCGCCGACGTGGCCTCGTCAAAGAGCATGACGTGCGGGTTCATCGACAGGGCGCGGGCGATGGCGACGCGCTGCTGCTGGCCGCCCGAAAGCTGACTCGGCATAAAGTCGATGCGCTCGGCCAGGCCGACCTTGGTCAGCTCCTCGATGGCAATCTTCTCGGCCTCTTCCTTGCTGCGCTTGAGCACCTTTTGCTGCGCAAGCATGACGTTCTTTTTGACCGACAGGTGCGGGAACAGGTTGAACTGCTGAAACACCATGCCCAGGTGCGTGCGCACTTTGTTGAGGTCGACACCCTTGGCGCACACATCCACGCCCTCAACGATAATCGAGCCGCTCGTGGGATGCTCCAGACGATTGATGCAGCGAAGCATCGTCGACTTGCCCGAGCCCGAAGGACCCAGAACTACGACGACCTCGCCCTTATGCACATCCAGATCGATATCGCGCAGGACCACGTTATCGCCAAAGGCCTTCTGGAGGTTCTTGATGCTGACGACGACCTCGTTCGAGTTATTGGTTTCGCTCATGATAGGACCTCCTTACAGACCGGCGATGTGATCGGCGGGCGTCGCGACAACCTGTCCGGCGCTCTTGGCGGGACGCTTCTTCTTGGTCTCGGTCGTGCCCAAAAGCCTCGCCTCAAGACCGCTCACCAAGCGAGCGAGCGGCAGGGTGATGACCAGATAGAACAGGGCGGCAACCACGTACGGTGTAATGGAGCCCGTCGTGGCCACGATGGTACGGGCGTTCATGACGATCTCGACCACACCCACGGCGGCAAGCAGCGACGTATCCTTGTAAAGCAAGATAAACTCGCTGGTCAGCGTAGGCAAAACATTGCGGAACGTCTGCGGAATCATAACGTAGAGCAGCGTCTGGAAGGCATTCATGCCCAGAGAGCGAGCAGCCTCGTTTTGGCCCTTGGGGATCGATTGAATACCGGCGCGGAAGATCTCACACAGATAGGCAGACGAATTCATGGCCATGACGATGACGCCGAGCACGTAGTCATCAACCTTGACGCCGGCCAACGGCAGACCGAAGAACGCGATATAGATCTGCAGGAACGCCGGCGTACCGCGAATGATATTCACGTAGATGCCGGCGAGGCAGCGCAGGATGCGCGACTTGGAGATGCGCATGAGCGACAGGGCGAAACCGAAGGGAATTGCCAGCGGAAACGCCACAAGCACGATCGAAAGCGACATGAGGAAGCCCTTGAAGACGATCGGCAGGCTCTGGACCAAAATGACCGGGTTCAGGAACAGGCGCAGGAACATATTGGAGTTCCACGCCTCGACCCACGGCTGCTCCTTAAGGTCGGCCAGGAAGTTATCGAATGCCGTCACGCCCTTAATCTCGACGGAAGGAATCTTGGAGATCTTCTTGGTCGAGCCATCGGCCAAAGTGCAGGTGCCGCTAAAGGCCTCATCGCCGCCCTCGACGGGGAAGGTCACGCCGTAAACCTCGACGCGGAAATAGCCGCCGGCAGGCGCCGTCTCACCAAAGTCAATCTTGAGCGTCTGGCCGTCAGCCTTGCACGTGGGCTTCATGGGCGTACGATCCATGAGGTCCTCGCCCGAGAGCATCGTCAATCGAGTGTCATCGGTACCAAACGTCGTACCGTCGACAAACGTCAAAGAAAGACCGCTCAGCTCCTCGTCGGCATCGGCCTGAACTTCCCAAGTGATGCGCGTCTCGGTGCCGCCGACCACATCGCTACCCGAACCGGTATTGGGTCGGGCGGTAATCTTTGCGGTCTCAAGCGCCTGGGCGGTCGTGGGCACGCAGGCCCCCGCGCATACCAGGGCGAGCGCCACAGCCAGGGCACAGGCCAGCTTTTGGAGCATCGAGGGCAGTGGAAAACGCTGCTCCGCGGCCCCTTTGTTCAGTCGAGACAAGGTGGCTCCTATCGTAGAAGTTGCCGGCAAAACGAGACGGAAACGCTCTCCGTCAAGAGAAGCGCAAAGGCCCTTTCCGCCAAAACGGAAAGGGCCCGCGCGCAATCAAGTAGTTATTTTACTTGATATTGTACTTAGCCATGAGGGCGTCGACGGTACCGTCGTCGGTCAGGTCCTTGATAGCCTGGTTGATGTCGTCCTTGAGCTTGGTGTTGCCCTGGTTGATGGCGATGGCGTACTCCTCGCCGGTGCTGATCTGCTTGATGGTCTGGCAGGTGTTGAACTGCTCGGCGGTCAGCTGGCTGGCAACGGAGCGGTTGGTGACTACGGCGTCGCCCTTATCGGACTGCAGGGCGCTGAAGCACTCGGTGGCGTCCTTGTAGGGGACGATCTTGGCCTTGGGGAAGTTCTCCTGGGCAAAGGCCTCGGCGGTCGAGCCAGACTGGACGATGATGGTAGCGTCGGCGTTGTTGAGCTTCTCGCTGTAGTTGTCGGCCGTGATGTCGGTGTTATCGACCTTGGTCACGATAGCCTGATCGTCCATGTAGTAGGAATCAGAGAAAGTGACTTCCTTCTCACGCTCGGGCGTGTCGGTGATAGCCGCGATGGAAACGTCATACTTGGCGCCCGAAGCGACGCCCGGAACCAGCGTGTCAAAGTCATTGTTGACGTACTCGACATCCAGACCCAGCTTGTCACCGATAGCCTTGATGAGCTCAAGGTCAAAGCCCTGGTAGTCGCCGTTGTCATCCTTGTACTCAAACGGCGCGTACTCGGCAGAGGTGCCGACGGTCAGCGTGCCGTCCTTGACGAGCGCGTACTCCTTGGAGCCGTCGACCTTCTCGACCTTAGCGTCGTCAGAGCTGCTGGAACCGGCATCAGAACCAGAGGTGGCGTTGGACGAACCGCAGCCCGTCAGAGCAAGGGCGAGTGCCATAGCACCCGTGGCGGCAAATGCGCCAAGCTTCTTCAGCTTCATAATCAGTCTCCTTCCGGTGACCTCGTTTGATTCAGAGGTCTGCAAAAACTGTTGGCTATTATGCACCCGGAATTACGAATCTGCAATGAGAAAACTGATTGAAACAAACCCATAACGTGAATGGAATACTCTACTTTGTGACAGTCATTACTGCTGCAATGACCTTAATAGTCTAATTTCAGCTGCATAACCTGCAAGTTCGTTCGGAGTCTCCAAAATAAACGGCAGCGAACGCAAGTGGCCATTCGATACAATATTCTGCATAACCTGCATACCGCCACCAAATTCCTCGCTGCCAAGGTATCCCTTGCCGATGCACTCGTGACGATCTTTATGGGCGCCACAAGGGTTCTTCGAATCGTTGATGTGTACGGCATGCAAGCGATCGATACCCACCACGCGGTCGAACTCGTCGAGTACGCCGTCCAGATCATGGATGATGTCGTAGCCGGCATCGCTCACATGGCAGGTGTCCAAACAAACGCCCAGCTTATCGGACAGCTCTGGGCACTTGGCGGCAACGCCCTCGATAATGCACGCCAGCTCCTCAAAGCTGCGGCCCACCTCGGTACCCTTGCCGGCCATGGTCTCGAGCAGCACCGTCGTCTGCTGGCCCTCAAACATCACCTGGCACAGGGCGTCGACAATCATCTGAATGCCGGCGTCGGAGCCCTGCCCCACATGCGCACCGGGATGGAAGTTGTAGTAGTTGCCGGGCAGCGCCTCCATGCGCCGCAGGTCCTCTGCCATGGCCTCCAGGGCAAACTCGCGCGCCCGCTCTTTGGCTGAGCAGGGGTTATAGGTATACGGGGCATGAGCCACGAGCGGGCCAAAGTCGTTTTGCTCCATAAGCTCGCGCAGGGCCGCCACGTCATCCATGTCAAGGTCTTTCGCCTTGCCGCCGCGCGGGTTGCGCGTAAAGAATGCAAAGGTATTGGCGCCAATGGACAACGCTGTCTCCCCCATTGCCCGATAGCCCTTCGTCGTCGAAAGATGGCACCCGATCGTCAGCATCTCCAGCTCCCTCCTCATCAGTTGCGGAAAAATACGGTCTATTGGTGCCTTATTTTGGCGCAAACAGACCGTATTCCACCGCAAGTTATAAAAGGGGCATCAAGAGCAAAGGCCTCCAGGCATTCCAAGCGCTGGCGCCATGCCCCCACGCCCTAAAGTTTCAAGCGAATCGCATCGATGATGTGTGCACAGCGCTGCGTGGCGGCAAGGGGCATGACGGGACTCTCGAGTTTCCCCGCCTGAATAAGCTGCGTCGCATGCTGGATTTCGCCGTAGAAATCATCGATCTCAAACGGGGCATTTATTTCTAGCGTTCGACCGTCGGAATACTTCACATGAGCGAGCTCGGGGCGATGGAGCCGCTCGATTTCCAACGAGCCCCGCTCACAGGCAATCGTTAAGCGGCTTTCATATGTTGCTTTGCCGTCGCACACCATATGAATGGGTATACCGCCGACGCTCATATGGATCTCGTCGGCCCAATCGACGCGGCCGCCCGATACGTCACGCCAGCGAACTTCACGGGAAGAAACCTCGCACGCGCCCGCGAGCAAATCCTCAAACCAACCGACTGCATAGCAGCCCATATCATATAGACAGCCGCCCTGCAACGGATCAAGCAGATAGCCCGAAGGAGGCTCGCCGTAATCGAGCTTTTGCACGCTTTCAATCGAGACAATACGGCCAAGCTCACCCGACGCAAGCAAGTCCTTCACGCGAGTGCGCATCGGGCAAAACCGATTCTTCATCGCCTCCATAAACAGCACGCCGCGCTCGCGAGAGGTGGAAGCAATCGAGAGAGCCTCTTCCTCACTCAAAACGGCCGGCTTTTCGCACAGCACGGCCTTTCCGGCGCGCAGCGCGCGACAGGCCCAACGCGTATGCATGCCATGCGGAAGAGCCAAGTAGATTGCGTCGACATCGGGGTCGGCAATCAGCGCGTCATAAGCCGCATCGCCGTTATCATCGGCCGAGGCATGGCTATGCGCAGCATCGATCGAAAACGCTCGGGAAAATTCCTCGACATGCGCAGGAGTGCGGCCGGCCGCAGCCACCAGCCGTGCCCCGTCGACCTTCTTGAGCGACGATGCAAATCGATGAGAAATGTGCCCAGCGCCCAAAATGCCCCAACGAACCTCACGCGAATCATTACGTAAACCTCGGTCACCCACGATAGCCTCCCATCAGTTGCGGCGAAATAGTTCCTGCTATCGCCCTATTCTGCCGCAAACAGGAACTATTCCATCACAAGATATAAAAGGGTCATGAGGAGCGTGTTTTGCCGAAGGCCTTAAGCACCGCCGTCACGGGACCAGGCTGGAAACGTCGGCGCACATCGTCGAGACACTCGGGAATATCGATGTGCTGTGGGCAGTGCCGCGCGCATTTGCCGCATTTGACGCAATTGCTCACCAACTTGGGCTCGCTTGTGCGCACCGCGCTCGCCGTAAAGTATTGAGACAGCCCCGTAAACCAGCTGTGCGCATAGCTTGCGTTGTAGGCGGCAAAACATCCAGGGATATTGATGCCTTTAGGGCACGGCATGCAATAGCCGCATCCCGTGCAGGGCACGCGATTCGATTTTTCAAACTCATCCAGCACGTGCGCGATCGTGTCGAGCTGGTTGGCAGTCATCGAATTCGGCAACGCGAGGTCTGCCAGTGACGAATTCTCATCCACCTGCGCGGTATCGGTCATACCCGAAAGCAGCATCGTCACCTGAGGATGATTCCACACCCACGAAAGACCCCAGGCGGCAGGAGTGAGCAAATGCGGGTCACGGGCACTATCGAGCACAGCGCGGGCCCGTGGCGGCAGCTTGCCCGCTAAACGCCCGCCCAGCAGCGGCTCCATCACAAACACCGCGAGGCCTCGCTCGGCGGCGGCCATGAGCCCCGCTGTTCCCGCCTGATATCGCTCTCCAGCGTAATTGTACTGGATCTGGCAAAAGTCCCACTCATATGCATCGAGCATTGTCAGAAAGTCCGCTGCGCTGCCGTGGTACGAAAAACCAATCTGGCGAATGCGCCCCGCCGCCTTTTGACACGCGATCCAGTCCTCAATGCCCAACGCCACCACACGTTCCCACTGGGCGGGCGAGGTAATGTTATGCATGAGGTAATAGTCGATATGGTCGGTCCGTAGGCGGCGCAGTTGCTCGTCGAAGAACCGGTCGAAATCCTCCGCGCATTTGCACGAAGCATGCGGCAGCTTGGTTGCGAGCAAAACCTGGTCGCGCAAGCCCAGGCGCTCAAGCGACGCACCCACGCACGCCTCGTTGCCGGGATAGAGATAGGCCGTGTCCAGGTAGTTAATCCCCTGCTCCACCGCGCGGGAGATGATGGCATCGGCCGTCTTCGCATCGGGGTGTCCCGGCGCACCGGGAAACCTCATGCAGCCCAGACCCAGAGCGGATATTCGGTTACCACTTTTGGGGTCAACACGGTATTGCACGGCCCCTCCCTTCGCCATCAGCGCCCCGGCAAGGCGAAACACAATGGTCACGCAGCCGAAACATCGTGGAATCGCAATCGAGAACGTATCGTAACGCAGCAGAAATCGAGCCGTCACGGCACCGCTTTAACATCAGCAAAAAGCCCGATGAAAGGAGCCGGGCATGACCACGCGCATGTCTTTGCGGTCTGCCCTGCAGCGTAGCGTCCAGGCAAACGTTTCTTTTTTATAACAGCCGCCCCGCGCACCCACCAATCACCCTGGCAGCATACAATCCATCAGGCGCCCCTTACGCGGGCGCCTTTTACATGGGGAGATGATTCACATGCAGATCAACAAGGTCGCCTTTATCGGCAAGGGCGGCGTCGGCTTGCTCTACGGCAGCATGATTGCCAAGGCCCTCGGCAATGACGCCGTCGAATACGTTATGGATGACACCCGTTTTGAGCGTCACGCGAACGACGCGCTCACCGTCAACGGCAAGCCCTGCGATCTCACGTCCGTCCGTGCCAGCGAGGCGACGCCCGCCGATCTGGTCATCCTGACAGTCAAGACCACCGGTCTCGACCAAGCACTCAAGACTATGGAGCGCGTCGTGGGACCCAACACGCTCATCGCCTCGCTGTGCAACGGCATTACGAGCGAGCAAAAGATTGCCGAACGCTTTGGCTGGGAGCATACCGTTCTTGGTATCTGCCAGGGCATGGACGCCGTGTTTCTCAACGGCGCGCTCACCTTTACCAATGCGGGCGAAATCCGCTTTGGCGCGGCGGCCGGCACGAACCCCGCAACCATCACCGCAATCGACGAGCTCTATACGCGCTGCGGCATCGCCCATACCGTCGAGGACGACATCGCCCACCGCATGTGGGCCAAACTCATGCTCAACGACGGCATCAACCAGACCTGCATGGCCTACGGCGGGACCTACGGAAGCGCCACGGAGCCGGGCTCCGAGCAGCGTCGCTGCTTTGTTTCCGCCATGCGCGAAACGCTTGCGGTCGCCAACGCCGAGGGCGTTGAACTGACCGAGGCAGACCTGACGCAAATGGTGCACCTCATCGAGGGAATCGACCCCGCCGGTATGCCCTCGATGGCTCAAGACCGCATCGCAAGGCGCAAAACCGAGGTTGATGAGTTCGCGGGCACCATCTGCCGCCTCGCAGCCAAACACGATATCCAGGCACCGCAAAACGAGTGGCTCTATCGGCGCATCCGCGATATCGAGAAAAGCTGGTAGCGCCGACGCGCCGCATTCAACAGCCTTAACAGCAAAACCGCCGCAAGGGAACCTTTCCCCTGCGGCGGCCTTCATCTTCGTCTATGACCGGCGGCCGATCTCACAACAGTTAGCGTTGCGACCCCGGCACCTCGTCCTCATCGTCGCGGCAAAGAACCACGCCCGCACTTCCCAGCAGCGCGGCCGCGATCAGCGCGCCGACCACGATAGGAGCAGCCCCGCATGTCCCCTGCATGCCCGCGACGAGCGCGGCCGTGGGACCAAGGCAGCCAAGCATCAACGCGACGGCGGCAACGGCAATATCTCGAGCATTCACAAGATCACTTCCTCCAAGAGAAAGACCCTATTTCTCATGAACCAGTGTGCCCCGCATGCATACGCCCAGCGTACCGCCACGGTAAGGGCTCTGTTAACTCAAACGCACATAAAGAAAGGGCGGCTTTACGTTGCCTAAAAGCTCAGTAAAGACGCCCGCCCATCATGTGCCTATTTTGCTCTGATGGCAGATTACCAACCGGTGTAGTAGTCGGTGGTTCCGGCGGCGCAGCCGGAGTCATAGACCTTGCAATCACCCTTGGAGCCCGTAAAGGTCGAGCCCTGGGCCATATCGCCCGCGGCAACAACGTAATAGCCGTCGGAATCGCGCCAGAAGCCCTCAGAATCCTGAGTCCATTCGCCCGTGCGATAGTGATAAAGCACATTGCTGCTGTAATAGGTCTCGCGGCGCCCGTTGTAGTTATTGACACCCGCAGAGCGCGTCAGGCCCGATCCGTTCGCGTAGGACGCGGCAGACGCGTAGGACGGAGTGTAGCCGGCGTTGTAGTACGAAGCCTGGGCGGCCTCGGCAGCCTCTGCCTCGGCGGCAGCGGCCTCGAGCGCTTCGCGCTTGGCATTCTCAAGCGCAGTGCGCAGCTCATCGAGCTCGGTCGACTTCGCGTCGACCTCCCCCATCGTCAAAAGGCTGCCCGCACCATCGATACAACCCTGCAGCACAGCGCGCTCGTCATCGGTGGCATAGTCACCATACATGTTTAGGATAATCTGAGCGCGCATCTCAAGGGAATCGCGCTTGGCCTCCATCGAGGCGTTCCACTCCTGCATGGAACCATAACCATCGCCGCGATAATCAACGGGCTGTACCAGCGTCGTCTCGGACGGCGTAGATCCAACCGTATCGGACAGTGTTGCCGCGTGGGCATCAGTTGCGCCGGCGCCCGCCAAAAGCGCCACGGTCAGAGCGGCGGAAAGGGCGGCGGCTTTCGGTTTTCGTGAATCGATCCTCATGTAGCTGGAAACCTCCGTAGTGCGTTTTTGCTGCGTTTGAGCTGCGTGTGATTCGATCGCGCTGCATAGTACCTCGAGCAAATCGCGACCTGCGGTTTTACTCAAAAGGCGCACGTCAATTGCGTAAAACTCACATCCTCTCAACAGGAGTTTTCCACAACTCGAATGCATAAAGCATGCCAAAAACCCTGTAATAGCGCCCTTCCTATGCAAAAAAGGCGCCTGCGCAACCATTGCTTGCGCAGGCGCCTTGAGCAGGCATTTTATGCAGTTATACCTATCGAGTCGCAAGGGGTCCTTGCACAAGTCGCCTTACTCGTCCAGCGCGGCGAAGGCCTGCTTCAGATCCCAAATGATGTCCTCGGCGTTCTCGGTACCGATGGAAAGACGGATCGTGGAGGGCGTGATGTTCTGCTCGGCGAGCTCCTCGGCAGAGAGCTGGGAGTGCGTGGTGGTAGCCGGGTGCACGACGAGCGACTTGACGTCGGCCACGTTGGCGAGCAGCGAGAACACCTGCAGATGATCGATGAACTTCCAAGCTGCCTCCTGGCCACCCTTAATCTCAAAGGTGAAGATCGACGCGCCACCGTTGGGGAAGTACTTCTGATAGAGCTCGTGATCGGGGTGCTCAGACAGGCTCGGGTGGTTCACCTTGGCGACATGGCTGTCACCAGCCAGGAACTCAACGACCTTCTTGGTGTTCTCGACATGACGGTCGACGCGCAGCGACAGAGTCTCGGTGCCCTGGAGCAGGACCCAGGCGTTGAACGGGCTGATGCAGGCGCCCTCGTCGCGCAGCAAGATGGCGCGGACATAGGTCGCGAAGGCAGCGGGACCGGCAGCCTCGGCAAACGAGACGCCATGGTAGGAGGGGTTGGGCTCAGCGATCTGGGCGTACTTGCCACTCGCCTTCCAATCGAAGTTACCGCCGTCGACGATCACACCGCCCAGCGAGGTACCGTGGCCGCCGATGAACTTAGTTGCGGAGTGAACGACGATGTTGGCGCCGTGCTCCAGCGGACGGAACAGATACGGGGTGCCGAAGGTGTTATCGACGACGACCGGAAGACCGTGCTTCTTGGCGACCTCGGAGATAGCGTCGATGTTGGGAATGTCGGAATTGGGGTTGCCGAGCGTCTCGAGGTAGATGACCGTAGTGTTGTCCTTGATGGCACCCTCAACCTCTTCCAGGTTATGAGCATCGACAAACGTGGTCTCGACGCCAAACTGGGAGAGCGTATGCTCCAGCAGGTTGTAGGAGCCACCGTAGATGGTCTTCTGAGCCACCACGTGGTCACCGGCCTGGGCAAGAGCCTGCAGGGTATAGGTGATGGCAGCGGCACCGGAGGCGACGGCAAGACCGGCCACGCCACCCTCGAGCGCGGCGATACGGTCCTCAAAGACGCCCTGGGTGGAGTTGGTCAGACGGCCGTAGATGTTACCGGCGTCGGCAAGACCAAAGCGGTCGGCGGCGTGCTGGGAGTTGCGGAACACATAGCTCGTGGTCTGGTAGATAGGCACGGCGCGGGAGTCGGATGCGGGGTCGGCGCTCTCCTGGCCAACATGAAGCTGCAGGGTATCGAAACCAAAGGTGTGCTCGGGGTTGTTGATGAACTGGCTCATGATGATCTCCTTGATCGAACGAAAGTAAATAAATAAGAGAAAAGTAAGTCGCTGTCTCCTGATCACGCCAACGGGCGCAAACAGGAGCCCGGCATTCGTCTTGGCAAGCAGTTCATATGCGGTCCTCCTTTTGACATCCCGGTTCCGTGGTCGGCTTAATTACCTACCGCCTTTGTGTGTTTTGAATAGTACGAGCATTGTTTCGCTCGGTCAATCACTTAAAAGCGCTAACCTGTTATCGGTTTTTTAGATAGCTATCGAAAGGACGGGCACCGATGACCCTCCAGCAGCTTCGTTTTCTTATCGCCGTGGCAGAGTCCGGCTCAATCAACGCCGCAGCTCAGCGCCTCTATACCGCTCAGTCCAATATCTCCAATGCCGTCAAAAGCCTGGAACAGGAGCTCCATCTGGAGATCTTTACGCGCTCCAGCCGCGGCGTCACGCTCACCAACGACGGCACCGAGCTTTTGGGCTATGCGCGCCAGGTCGTAGAGCAGGCCGACATGCTCGAGGCGCGCTACGAGGACGGCGGCACCCCGCAAGCCCGCCTCGCCATTTCCGCCCAGCACTACGCCTTTTCGGTCGAGGCCTTTGTCAACGTGGTCGAGCGCTGCCGCGACAGCAAGTTCGAGTTCATCATGCGCGAGACCACCACATCGCAGATCATCGATGACGTCCGTGCGTTTCGCAGCGATATCGGCATTCTGTATCTGGATGACTTTAACGCCCGCGTTCTGCAGAAGGCCTTCGCCGATGCCCGTGCAAGCTTCCATCCCCTATTCGACGCGACGGTCCACGTCTTCGTTAGCGAGCGCCACCCGCTCGCCCGCCGCCCTCAGCTGTCCCTTGCCGACCTCACGCCCTATACGCGCTACAGCTTTGAGCAGGGAACCTCAAACTCCTTCTATTACGCCGAGGAACCTTTTAGCTATATCCCTTGCGACCGCAACATACGAATCTCGGACCGCGGAACACTTACTAACTTACTTATCACGTCGAACGGTTACACCCTGTCGACCGGTGTCCTCTCCAATGAAATGCAATGGGGCATGGCATCGATCCCGCTAGCAGACGCCCCAACGATGCACGTTGGCTACATCATGCACGACGAGCGCAAGCCCTCTCTCCTCTTGCAGCAATACCTCGACGAGCTCAACCGCATCATCCATGCCAACTAACAGTCCGAAGACGGGGTAGAAATCGTAGATTGCTGGCCCCCGGCGGGCATGGCGCTACAATGGTCACTCACACGAAACGTACCCAACGAAAGGAAGCCCGTGAAGGTCATCATCTATACCGACGGCTCGGCCCGATCAAATCCGGGACGCGGCGGCTACGGCGCCGTGCTCAAATACACCAACCCCGCCGGCAAGACCTTCACCTCCGAGCTTTCGCGCGGCTATGCCAAGACCACCAACAACCGCATGGAACTCATGGCGGTCATCGTGGCGCTCGAGGCGCTCAACCGCCCTTGCGAGGTCGAAGTCCATTCCGATTCGCAGTATGTCGTCAACGCCTTTAACAAGCACTGGATCGACGGCTGGAAAAAGCGCGGATGGAAAACCGCCAACAAGCAACCCGTCAAGAACCGCGACCTGTGGGAGCGCCTACTCACCGCCAAAAGCAAGCACAAGGTTGAGTTCATCTGGGTTAAGGGTCACGCCGGTCACGAGCTCAACGAGCGCTGCGATGAGCTCGCCACCACGGCGGCCGACGGCAGCAGCCTCGATATCGACGCCGGCTTTAACGAGAGCGACCTGTAATAGCGTTTTCGCGCAGCTTTATATCCCCACGCGCTACACTCATCCTGTAGACCAAACAACGCAAGGGGGACGTATGCTGCGCATCGCGACCATCGGCACATCCATGATCACCGACGACTTTATCCAAGTTGTCAACGCCAACGACCAAGCCGCGTTTGTGGGCACGCTTTCACGCGATGCCAATCGCGGTGCCGCCTTTACCGCCGAGCGCGGTGGCGAGCGAAACTTTACTTCACTCGATGAGCTCGCGGCAGCCGCCGACGTCGACGCCGTCTATATCGGCAGCCCTAACGCGCTTCACTACGAGCAGGCCCTTGCCTGCATCGCCGGTGGCAAGCACGTCATCGTCGAGAAGCCCTTCTGCGCCACCGAAGCGCAGGCGCTGGAAGTCTTCCGCGCTGCCGAGGCAGCAGGTGTCGTGGCCCTCGAGGCCATGCGTCCCCTCCACGACCCCGCCTTCCACGCCATCGAGGACGCCCTGGGCGAGATCGCCCCCATCCGCCGCGCCTCATTGCGCTTTGGCAAATATTCCTCGCGCTACAACGAGATTCTCGCGGGACGCGCCACCAATATCTTCGACTGCAATATGGCATCGGGTTCCCTCATGGACATTGGCGTCTACACCGTCGAGCCCATGGTCGAGATTTTCGGCATGCCCTCCGGCCTTACGAGCATGGCTACTCTGCTCGACCCCGCCACGCGACAGCTCACGCACGGCCCCATCGACGGCTGCGGTTCCATCCTCGCCAGCTACGGCGGTGGCCGTATCTCCGTCGAGCTCGCGCACTCCAAAATTACGAATGACCTGCTGCCCTCGCAGATCGAAGGCGAGCGTGGCACTATCCAGATCGACCATCTGTCCACGCCCCGCAACGTCCGCATCGACTATCGCGGCGACGTCGTACGCGGCTCGGCGACCGAGGCACCGCGCGAACAGGGCGAGAACGGCCGCGTGCTCGACCTGCCCAAATCGAGCAACACTATGGAATACGAACTCACAGACTTTATCACCGCCATCGGCGGCATCGATAACGTTAAGGAAGAGATTTGGGAGACCCCGGCGGGACGCCACGAGCTTGGCCACTACCGCGATGTCACACTCGTCTCACTGCGCATCATGGATGCCGTGCGCCAGCAGGCCGGCATAACCTTCCCGGCCGACGCAGGCAAGCAGGCATAGCGATGGGCCTCTTCGATACGTTCTTCTCCAGTGTCACCGGCGGCAGTCGAGAGCCTCAAAAACCATCAAACGTCGAGCTCGAGCTGCGCCGCAGGCTTACTGTGCTCGCAAGCGACGGGGCCACTCAAGACACTCCCCTGCGCTATTTCCTGCGCTGGGCGGGGCAAGTCCAGGGCGTTGGCTTTCGCTTTACCAACACCAACCTCGCGCAGGCACGCGCGCTCACCGGCTGGGTGCGTAACATGGAAGACGGCTCAGTCGAGATGGAGATACAGGGAGCTCCGGCAAATATCCTATCTCATCTCGAGGCGCTTCATGCCTCCTACGAGCGCATGGGAACGCGTTTTCGCCTCGTAGACGCCCAGGCCCGAGCCCCACTTACCAATGAAGACGGTTTCACGCCTCGTTATTAGTATTGTGTGCTAAATACGGTATCATTTACCTACGACCGTTGATAGAAAAGAGGCGAGGCGCATGGCGGTGCAAAGAAGGAATACCAAGCAGCGAAAGCTGGTTCTTGACGCCGTGCGCCAAAGCTATAACCATCCCACCGCCGACGAAATCTACAACGCCGTGCGCGAACAGGATGACAAGATCAGCCGCGGCACGGTCTACCGCAACCTCAATCTCTTGGCCGACGCCGGCGAGATTCTCTCCATCAAGACGCCGGGCGGCAGCCGCTTCGATCGCACGATCGAGCCGCATGCGCATATCATCTGCACCTCATGCAGCCGCGTCATCGACGTACCGCTCCCCTTCGATGCCCAGCTCGACGCCAAAGCGTCCGAGCAAATCGGCTGGCACGTCACGTCGCACTACACCATCTTCGAGGGTCTCTGCCCCGACTGCCGGTAGATGTTTGGGACATGCCTACTCGGCGAGCAGGCGGCGCAGTTCTTCTTCGACCGTACGCACGTAGCGGACGCGGTCGTTGATGCCACGCATAGAGGGATTGCAGCTCTCCATTAGATAAGGATGGCCCACGACGTTGAGCATGTCGCGGTCGTTTTCGTTATCGCCAAACGCCATCATCTCGTCGGGCGAAATTCCCAGGGCACGACCGTAATCGGCAAGCGCGGAACCCTTGCCCGAACCAAAGCCGATAAAGTCCGTCCACTCGGTTCCCGACGTCATCACGTCGGCACGGTCGCTAAAGAGGCGCTCAAAATACTCCAGGGCCGCCGGCTGATTCACCTCGGGCGTCTGGAAGGCAATCTTAATGACGTCCTCTTCGATGTCCTCGGGACGGTCGACCACCGCCACATCGCAGTGGACCTCATAGCGCAAATGATCGACGAACGCATCGTTGCCGCTCATGGTGTAGAGGTGCCCCTCACACGAAAGGGTCACGTCGGCATGGGGATACGCAACCACGGCATTCGCGATATCCATAGCAAGGCTACGCTCCATGGAACGCTTGACAACGGCACGCCCCTCGCTCATCACCAGGGCTCCGTTTTCGCATACATAGGCGAGCTCATCGGCCACCGGGGCAAAGAGGTAACGCAAGCTCGCATATTGGCGACCGCTCGCCGGCATAAACACGATACCGCGACGATGCAGTTCATCGATGAGCTCAAATGCCTCGGGACGCGGCTCGCGCTCTCCCGGATGCAGCAGCGTGCCATCCAAATCGCAGGCGATCAGTTTGATTCCCTCAAGATTCATACGCTTCCCCCAAAGCATCTCGTCAGCAGCAAGACGGACTTTGAATGGTTGCCCCTCAAAGTCCGTCTTGCGCATACGCACGTTAACCGCGCGTCTTTTTTACGATGGTAAAGTCTGGAGCCATACTCACAACGACATCCGCCGCGCTCGATGCAAAGCGTCGGCCCGCATCGAGTTCGCGGGTGACCACCGAGAGTCGCACGCCCTCGATGCCCCGAAGCATGCGGCCCAAAACCGGCTGCATCGGCGTATACATGCGCACGATATGATCATCCGAGTCACCCCGAAAGAGCGGCGCATGGACGTTGCCGATCTCCCAGCACACAAACGCGAGCGCGATTGGATCCATACGGTCGACTTCGACCAGATAGACCTCGGCACTGCGCAGACGTACGACAACCGCCACTGGCAGCGTACCGGAGCAATCGACGGCAAGTACATCACCGTCGGTGAGACGTTCTCCGCCAGCGCCATCCAGCCGAACATCGACTGTGCGCCCCAGCTCCGTCGCGCCCACAAGCGTGCGCGCATCAGCCTGGTCCCAATCGAGCAACAACTCATCAATCTCAAAGATGCCGCCCAGCTCCCGGCGAAGCAAAAGCTCATAGGACGGGTCGTTGAGATTTCCCAAGCGTTCCGTAGATACCAGGTCCGCGGGCATCAACTAGTCCTCGACCTCGACGAGTTCGATATCGAAGTTGAGATCCTTGCCGGCCAGCTCGTGGTTGGCGTCGAGCGTCACGGCCTCGGGCGTTACATCGATGACCACAGCAGGGACGGGCATGCCGCTCGGCGTGGACAGGAAGAGCTTCATGCCCTTCTCGATCTGCTCGATGTTGGGAACCTGCTCGGCCGGGAAGGTCAGGACCATCTCGGGATTGTGCTCGCCGTAGGCATCGGCAGCCGGGATGTGCACGGTCTTCTTCTCGCCCACTTGCATGTCGACCACGGCGGCGTCAAAGCCCTTGATCATCTGACCGGCGCCGCAGGTGAACTCCAGTGGCTCGCCGCGATCGTAGGAGCTATCGAACTGCGTGCCGTCGTCGAGCGTGCCGCGATAATGAGTCTTGACCTTCTTGCCCTGGTTGGACATGGTAACCTCCGTGATAAGGGCGGCGCACAACGCGGGCCGCCGTGAACATATGGCGCTAACTATACCCTAGTCATACAATTCAAAGACAGTTTGCAAAGAAACGCTGCAACCGGAGGAACCATGGCATATCCCGTATTTGACCTACACTGCGACACCGCCGACCGCATCGGCTGGGCCACGCTCGATCTCGACCTGCGCTTTACCGCCGGCACCGACGGTTATTTCCCCGGCGACGAAACGCATCCGCAAGATTTCGACCTCATCGAGGGCAACGCCTGCGCCATCTCGCTCGCAAAGATCGGCAACACGCCGTGGGCACAGTGCTTCGCCACGTTTGTCCCCGATGAGATTCCCACCGCCCACGCCGCGCGCTTCCAGGCGCAGATCATGGCGCACATGAGCGGCCAGGCAATGCTCAACCACGACCGCATGGTCAACGTACACAGCGCGGCAGACATTCGCCCTGCGCTCAAAGACGGCAAGGTCGCCTGCATCCACACCATCGAAAACGCCACGTTCTTTGCCGAGGACCCCGCGCTGATCGAGGTGCTTAAGAACCTGGGCGTGCTTATGTCGTCACTCAGCTGGAACGCGCAGGGACCGCTCGCGAGCGGCCACGACACCCACGCCGGCCTCACCGCCGCCGGCATCGAGGCACTTACGCAGATGGAGCATGCCGGCATGGTACTCGACGTCTCCCACCTCAACGATGAGTGCTTTGACGAGGTCGCCGCCCGTGCCACACGTCCCTTCGTCGCCAGCCACTCCAACTCCCGTGCGGTTTGCGGCGTCAAGCGCAACCTCACCGACGACCAGTTCCGCACCATTCGCGACATGGGTGGTATCGTCGGCCTCAACTACTGCAGCGAGTTCCTTTCCAACGACGCAACCGACAAGACCGCCGCAGACGTCACCTTCGACCAGCTGGCGGCACATATCGAGCACTGGCTCGACCTGGGCGGCGAGGACGTCATCGCGCTCGGCGGCGACTGGGACGGCGCCACTGTGCCCGCTTTCCTCTCCGATGCCAGCAAGATGCCCGAGTTCCAGAACATGCTTTCCAAGCATTTTGGCAAGACCGTGATGCAAAAGCTCTGCAGCGACAACGCGCTTGACTTCTTCGAGCGTTATTAATTTCACATCCCTTGAGCGGGTCGGCATACCGGCCCGCCCCCAATCTGAAGGACCACTTTTGACGCAGCAGTTTACGATTTCCGTATCCCGACCGGATGGGACGCCCTTCCCCGTCGTCGTTACCAAAAAGCGCGTCAAAAACTTCAACCTACGCGTCACATCGAGCGGTGAGGTCCACGCCAGCGCACCGCTCGGCGCCACCCGCGAGCGTATCGAAGCGTTTGTGAAGCGCAACAGCGCCTGGATTATCAGCCGACTTGCCCAGCGTGAGCGACGTCAGGCGACGGCGCGAGAGCCGCTCAGTCCCTCGTCCATCATTGCACTTTGGGGCAAGCCCATCACGGTACAGGATGCACTCGATCACAACTTTGCATCACCCGCACCGCGACCCAAACAGGCCACCTTCGCAAGTTTTATGGGTACCGATGAATCGGACGAAGGCCCACAGGCCAAGCGGCGCGCAATCCTCGACGGCCTAACGTCCGATGAGCTCCAAGCCCACATCGACCAGCTCTATACGTCCGAAGTCACATCGGCGCTGCGTGATATGGTGCACGCATACGAAATCACAATGGGTGTCGCCGTATCCCGCGTTTCCGTGCGCGGCATGAAAACGCGCTGGGGATCATGCACGCCCAAGACCGGAGCCATTCGCATCGCACGCGAACTTGCCGCCTATCCCATCGAATGTCTCGACATGGTTGTCGCCCACGAGCTCGTCCACTTGCTCGAGCCAAGCCACAACCAGCGGTTCCACGTCCTGCTCGACACATACTGCCCCAACAATAGAGCACTGTCCCAGCGGCTCAAGCAGCCACCCATAGAGACATATTAGAACCGGTTAGCGCACGCGCTCGATCTCGACACCGCAGCTTGCCAGGGGAAGACCAACGGGCGCCCAAGGCTTATCGAGCTTAACGTGCACGCCAAGCAGCAGGGGGTAACGACGTAGCAGCATCTGGGCCACACCCTCGGCTGCAGCCTCGATGAGCTTAAACGTATGCTCGCGCAGATAGCCATCGACATCGTGGCACACCGAGCCGTAGTCAATCGAGGCGTCCAGGTTATCGTGCTCCCCCGCTGCACGCAGGTCGGCATAGAGCACCAGAGACACGATGAACTTCTGGCCCAGCGCGTTCTCCTCGGGATATACGCCGTGGTTGGCAAAGACCTCAAGGCCATCGATGACAATACGATCGGCATGGCGCAGGTCGTCATAGCTCACGTGAGGTACCGCCGTTGCGGTGGATATTTCGCCCCTTCCACGGCGGGCGAGCTCGGCGCCTTCAGTCTTGGTTGCATTCTCGGGCAGTTTCTTGTTGCTCATCGCGATCGTCTCCTTCGTTTAGAACCCCGGCCGCGCAAACTAACTACACGCGAATCGACAGGTTCTTTTTATCATCGCTCCAGTTGCAAGCATTGCGCGCGGGGCATGCAAAGCAGGCGCGCGACACTTTGTCGGCCGCATAGAGCAGACGCTCAAGCGGTTGGCTGTTCACGCGCAGCTTTCGATGGCCCAGAATGGCCGTCTTAATGGCTGCGGCATCGGCCGGCTCAAACGCCACGTCATCGGGCATACCGCCGAGAATCGCATCAGCGACGCGTTCGCTCGCAACATCATGGGATATACCCGATTCATACTGTTCATCTTTGCCGATATCGTGAAGAAGTGCCGTGGCGTAGACGACCTCGCGGTCAAATTCGAGCTGTTCCTCGAGATTCTTGATCCACATAATGCGAGCGACATCGAGCAGATGGTCAATACCGTGGCGGCAGAAGATGCGCCCCGATTCCAACTGTGCAATGTTGCCCAGGTGCCGCCGGAACAGCCCGTTGGCACAAATGTAATCAATGCGAGGCATGGCACCAAAGGGAGTCAGGCCCGAAGCCATAAAGCCGCGACGCGACGTCCCCTCATCGGTCTTCGATGTAAAGTCGTTGACGACTCTCATGGTTAGCGGCCCAGCATCCTAAAGAAACGCTCCTCGAGCGCGGGATCGGTCTCAAAGACGCCGCGGCGAGCGAGCGTCACGGTCTTGGTGCCAGGCTTTTGCACGCCGCGCATGGTCATGCACATATGCTCGGCTTCCATGAGCACAATCGCTCCCTGGGGAGCGAGATAATCCATGAGAGCGTCGGCAACCTGCGCACACAGCTGCTCCTGCAGCTGCAGACGACGGGCATAGACCTCAACCGTGCGAGCGAGCTTAGACAGACCCGCCACGCGACCGTTAGGGATATAGCCGATCGCAGCCTTGCCATAAAACGGCAGCAGATGATGTTCACACAGCGAGTAGAACGTGATGTCGCGCTCGATAACCAAATCGTTCGAAGCGACGGCAAAGGTTTTGGACAGGTGCTCCTCGGCACTCTGGTCCATACCGCCGGCGATCTCACCATACATACGGGCAACGCGCGCCGGGGTCTCCAGCAGGCCCTCGCGAGTTGGGTCCTCGCCTATACCTTCAAGCAACAGCTTAATGGCGGCCTCGACTTTTTCCTGATCGACCATCTGGGCCTCACTTTTCCGATTTCACGTTCGCGCTATGGTACCACGTCCTTCGGCATCGACCACAAGCTACATAGTATGGGTCGAATAGACTGGATCGTCCCGCCAAAGCTCCACAGCGTCGCAAAGCGCAACACCCTCACGCACAGCGCGGTCGCGCGTAGCGTTCATATCGATCACACGCTGGTTACTCGAGCCCCTAAAGCGCAATGAGATATCGTACAGATCCTGAACAAACGGGCCATCCACCAACATATCGAGGCAGGCAAGGATACGGTCCGTCACCTCGGTATGGTGACGACCACCCGGCATAAGCTCCTCGAGCACGTCGCCGGTAAAACACCAAATGGTCTTTCCTGACCCCGCTGGATAGGCCGCGCGAACACGCTCGATAAACTCAACGAGCCCCGCCTGATTCTCGGGTTCCATAGGCTCGCCGCCCAGAATCGTCAGGCCATCGATAAAGGGATGGTCGAGACTCTCGATAATTTTGTCCTCGACGGCACGATTAAAGGGCTCGCCCGCAGCAAAGTCCCACGCGACAGAGTTAAAGCAGTTCTTGCACCCACGACGGCACCCGCTCACAAACAGAGAAGTACGAACGCCTTCTCCATCAGCAATGTCGAAATACTTAATGTTCGCGTAGTTCATAGGTAACTCTCCCGGGAGGCCGGGACATATCATCCCGTCCTCAAACATTCTCGGCCTTCGGCCTGCGAAACTGCGGGCGGGACGATATGTCCCGGCCTCATGCAAAGGGTAACTCAATGAACGAAGCGAACATCGAGTATAGGGTTCGAGGTCCAATAAAAACTTTGTTGCAGCTCAACCGCCATCACAAGCAAAGCGTTGTTGTAAGTCAACTCATTTCCGCTAAGAACTTCGAGGAGTGAGCAGACCGCGAGCTGCATCTCCGCTACGTCAACTTGGCTGCCCCGTAGCGAGGCCCCGGACCTTTGCTCGATATGAGTTCCACACGAACAGGAGGCGCCAGTGGCGCCTCCGTCGTGAGCCAGGACTGTCCGAAATAGCGAGCAAATGCCCAAGCGGCCCTCCCGGCTCAGCCCCGGAGCGGTATTAGAGATGCAGCACGCGGTCGCGGATCTCCTCGGTTCGGCCCTGGTTCCAGAATTGGGTACCGATGTAGCCGCACGTACGACGGGCGACATTCATCTTCTCCTGATCGCGGTTGCCGCAGTTGGGGCACTCCCACACCAGCTTGCCGTCATCCTCGACAATCTTGATCTCACCGTCGTAGCCGCACACCTGGCAGTAGTCGCTCTTGGTGTTGAGCTCAGCGTACATGATGTTGTCGTAGATGTACTGCATCACGCGAATGACAGCCTTGAGGTTGTCCTGCATGTTGGGAACCTCGACGTAGGAGATGGCACCGCCCGGCGAAAGCTGCTGGAACATGCCCTCAAACTTAAGCTTGTCGAAGGCATCGATCTCCTCGGACACATGGACGTGGTAGCTGTTGGTGATGTAGCCCTTGTCCGTCACGCCCGGGATGATGCCAAAACGACGCTGCAGGCACTTGGCGAACTTGTAGGTCGTCGACTCAAGCGGGGTACCGTACAGCGAGAAGTCAATATCGCTTTCGGCCTTCCACTCGGCGCACTTGTCGTTCATGCGCTGCATGACGGCCATGGCAAAGGGCGTGCCCTCCTTCTCGGTGTGGCTGTGGCCCGTCATGTACTTGACGCACTCGTACAGGCCGGCATAACCCAGACTAATGGTGGAGTAACCGCCCACGAGCAGCTTGTCGATCGTCTCGCCCTTCTTCAGGCGGGCGAGGGCGCCGTACTGCCAAAGAATCGGTGCGGCATCCGAAAGCGTACCCATCAGACGCTCATGACGGCACAGCAGGGCGCGGTGGCACAGCTCAAGGCGCTCGTCGAAGATCTTCCAGAACTTGTCCATGTCCTGATGCGAGCTCAGCGCGACATCGGGCAGGTTGATGGTCACAACGCCCTGGTTAAAGCGACCGTAGTACTTGGGCTTGTTCGGGTCATAGTTCAGCGCGTTGGCCACGTTGTTAAATCCGTTACCGGAGCGGTCGGGCGTCAGGAAGCTGCGGCAACCCATGCAGGTATAGCAGTCGCCGTTGCCCGCGGTCTCGCCCTTCGACAGCTTGAGCTCGCGCATCTTCTTCTCGGAGATGTAGTCGGGCACCATGCGCTTGGCGGTGCACTTAGCAGCCAGCTGGGTCAGGTAGAAGTACGGGGAATTCTCGTGAACGTTATCGTCCTCGAGTACATAGATGAGCTTGGGGAATGCCGGGGTAATCCACACGCCGGCCTCGTTCTTAACGCCCTCGTAGCGCTGGCGAAGCGTCTCCTCCACGATCATGGCAAGGTCGTGCTTCTCCTGAGGCGTACGGGCCTCATTGAGATACATAAAGACCGTCACGAACGGCGCCTGGCCGTTGGTGGTCATAAGGGTCACGACCTGATACTGAATCGTCTGAACGCCGCGACGGATCTCGTCACGCAGGCGGTCCTCAACAACCTCGCGGACCTTTTCGGGAGATGCGGAAACGCCGAGCTCCTCGAGCTCGCGGGCGACCTCGCCGCGAATCTTTTGACGGCTCACCTCAACAAACGGAGCAAGATGGGTCAGCGAAATCGACTGGCCGCCGTACTGGGAGGAAGCAACCTGAGCGATAATCTGCGTCGCGATGTTGCAGGCGGTCGAGAAGCTGTGCGGCTTCTCGATCAGCGTGCCCGAGATAACGGTGCCGTTCTGGAGCATGTCCTCCAGGTTCACCAGGTCGCAGTTGTGCATGTGCTGGGCAAAGTAATCCGAATCGTGGAAATGGATCAGGCCCTCATTATGGGCATCCACGATCTCTTGGGGCAGCAGCACACGCTGAGTCAGGTCCTTGGAGATCTCGCCGGCCATGTAGTCACGCTGAACGGAATTGACGGTCGGGTTCTTGTTGGAGTTCTCCTGCTTAACCTCTTCGTTGTTGCACTCGATCAGCGACAGGATCTTGTCATCGGTCGTGTTCTTCTGACGCTTCAGGCTCTGAACATAGCGATAGATGATGTAGTGGCGGGCAACCTCGTAGCAGTCGAGACGCATAATCTCGTCCTCGACCAAATCCTGAATCTCCTCGACCGAAACAGTGTGGCCCGCGTTCTCGCATGCCTCGGCGACGTTTTGCGCCGCGTAAACCACCTGGCGGTCGGTAAGACGAGAGCTCTCCTCGACCTCCAAGTTTGCGGCACGGATGGCATTGACGATCTTATCGATGTCAAAGACAACCTCGGTGCCGCTGCGCTTGATGATCTTCATCCTCTTGCCTCTTTCGCGTCGTAGTCTCATTGCGCTTCAGAGCCAAACGATGCCCGGCAGGGCGTGCCCCTGTCTTGCGGCGCCGTCGCGCAATCTGTGTTCTCGATAACCATAGTCCCTCATGCGGACAATCCTCGCAGCCAATCAAGGGGCTCAAAGATCTATCCAAATGGGGCGAATAAGGTTCTCGTTCTCTGTCCGCCATCTATCATACGACAAAGAGGCATCTATATCCTGTATTCTTTTTTTAGGTCAAACACAACATATAGTGTTTCAGCAGGTCAAAGCAATTAGTCATTTTGCAGACGCATTAATTATGAGGGATTCTTGGCAAGTCGGTAAAACGTTACCAACACGGCTACCTGCATGGCAGTTATAAAACCCCCTTAGTCAAGCCGCTGACAAATCCTACCAAAACCAAGCCGCTCACGCCAAAAGAATCCAAAAGATTATGCTTGACCAACATGTTGCGGTCACGATCGGCCAGGACGTATGCAATCTGCCGGCACCTCTACGGGATGCGAAGACCATCGCGTACGGACCTTGGATCAATATTTGGTGGCTTATTTGGCGGCGTGCTTGGTAGCAAAACAAAACAGCCCAGAGGACGTAGCCTCTGAGCTGCGAACATTTGGTGGGCGTTAGAAGATTTGAACTTCTGACCTCTTCCGTGTCAGGGAAGCGCTCTCCCCCTGAGCTAAACGCCCAAATGGAGCGGACAACGGGGCTCGAACCCGCGACCCCAACCTTGGCAAGGTTGTGCTCTACCAACTGAGCCATGTCCGCTTACGAGGATTAATCTTACGTGATGACCGCATCCTATGCAAGAACTTTTTTTGAAAAGATTTGCGACGCCCTCGCGAACCTCGCGAAGACATCAGCCGCCACGGAAGGCGCAGACAAACGCAAACTCGCCGCAAGAGGCTCCTATATCTCACCGAGCATGATCCAGGCGGAGCTGTCCTGCGCGAGCCTGCCGTCTGCAAGCGGTGATGAGGTGAGCAGGACCCTGCCCGCCGGCAGCTCCACGGGTGCTGCACCGAAGTTCGTCACACACGCCCAGCCGTTGTCGCGGCGATAGACGATGACGCCGCCCTCAGCGCCCTCGGCACCATCCGCAAGGCCGGTGCGCCCGTCAAGATCGAGCCACGCAAGATCGTTGGCGCACCCGTGCAGCTTGCGCCGCAGCCAGAGGGCGTCACGATAGAGCGCAAGCATCGATGTCGGGTCCGCTTCTTCTCTATCGGCAGCGTAATCGGAAAACCATGCAGGCTGCGGCAGATGGGGCGCCGCATCGGCGTCGGCCGGTGAAAACCCAAACGATCCGCCCTGTGCGGGATCGTCCGCTGCCACCCACGGCAGGGGCACACGGCAGCCGTCGCGCCCCTTCTCGCGCTTCGGTCCGTGCGTATTGGTCGCAGTGGGATCTTCGAGTGCAGCCCACGGAATGTCAGCCACCTCAAAAAGGCCGAGTTCCTCACCCTGATACACGTATGCCGAGCCCGGAAGCGCCAGTTCAAGCAAAAGGGCCGCCCGCGCGCGGCGCTCGCCGAGTTCACGGTCCTCGTCATAAGACGACCCGTCGCGTAAGAGCCAGTCGAGCGCAATCTGATGGTAGCGCGTCGCCTTGATTTGCGGCAGGGCATAGCGTGTCGCCACGCGCGGCACGTCATGGTTGGAGAGTACCCAGGTCGAGGCGGAATCGGATTCGATGGCCGCCTTCAAGCCCTCCTCGATTGCAGCGTGCATGTCATCATAGGTCCAAATGGCCTTGGCGAACTCAAAGTTGAATGTCTGGCCAAGCTCGCTGGGGCGCGCGTAAAGATACTGGCGCTCGGGCAGCACCCACGCCTCGGCAACGGCGCTGCGCGGCGGGTTATAGCGGTCGAACACGCGGCGCCACTCGCGATAGATCTCGTGGACCTCGTTGCGGTCCCACAGCGGATGGGTGCCGTCGTCAACCATGTCATCGCCCTCGGCAAGATGCCACCGGTCGAGGTCATCGCGGTCGAGGTCCTTGGCGAGACCGTGCGCCACATCAATGCGAAAGCCATCGACGCCTCGATCGCTCCAAAACGCCAGGACGTCGCAAAAGAACGCATGAACCTCGGGGCACGACCAGTCAAAGTCCGGCTGCTCGGGCGTAAACATGTGCAGATACCACTGACCGTCCGCAACACGCGTCCAGGCGGGGCCGCCAAAGTTGGCATTCCAATTGGTGGGAGGCAGCTCGCCATGTTCGCCGCGACCATCGCGAAAGATATAACGGGCGCGCTCGGGCGATCCGGGGCCGGCGGCAAGAGCGGCTTTGAACCAGGGGTGCTGGTTGGATGAATGGTTAGGCACGATGTCGACGATGACCTTGATGCCGCGCGCGTGAGCCGCAGCGATCATGTCATCGAAGTCGTCAAGCGAGCCGAGACGTGGGTCGACATCGCAGTAGTCCGCCACATCATAGCCACCATCGACAAGAGGCGATGGGTAAAACGGGCTCAGCCAGATGGCCTCGATACCCAGCTGCTCAAGATAGTCCATCTGCTGGGTAATGCCCGCGATATCGCCCAGACCCGAACCAGTCGAATCCTTAAACGAGCGCGGGTAGATCTGATAGATCGCGGCGTCGGACATCCATGAACGCGAAGAAGACTTTTCTGTAGCCATGGGGCGTATCTCCCTTGCAACGAGGTTATGCGAGATGCCCACGATGATACGCCCAAAGTGGACATTCGCGGCGAACAGCGCCACAGCCACGACCCAAAACGCTCGCTCCCTCTCGGGTTCGAGCCACCCGGGACGAATCGACCGATTAGTGAAAAGAACGGAAGACCCACTCCCCCGGCCACGACAGCGAGCGGGCTCCGGGTGCCCCAGGTTGCCGCGAAAGAGGAGGGAAGCGTACTTTATGTACGCGACCGACGATTGAGGGGCAAGATGGGGTGCCCGGGGCTCGCGCAGCGTCAACAAAAAAACGCGGTTCGTTAGAACCGCGTAAGATAGTTGGAGCGGACAACGGGGCGTCCGCGTATCCGCTTCGCGGATTCGCACCGGCTTCGGCCGCCTGCCGGCGACCTCGCCAGCTCGCTACAAACGCTCCGCGTTTGCTTAACACTCGCTCCCTCTCGGGTTCGAGCCCATGCGATGGGTACGAAAAAGCCCGGCTACCGTAGTAGTCGGGCTGCTGCGTTTGGAGCGGACAACGGGGCTCGAACCCGCGACCCCAACCTTGGCAAGGTTGTGCTCTACCAACTGAGCCATGTCCGCATATGTAAAACAAAACGGGCGCCGGAGCGCCCGGATGTTGCCTGGAGGCGAAGCCCGGATTCGAACCGGGGGTAAAGGCTTTGCAGGCCTCTGCCTTACCACTTGGCCACTTCGCCGAAAAAGGACCGCCTAAACGGTCCGGAAATGCAATGGAGCGGACAACGGGGCTCGAACCCGCGACCCCAACCTTGGCAAGGTTGTGCTCTACCAACTGAGCCATGTCCGCTTGCGGGTTATTAATTTACGCGAGTTGTCCAAAAGACGCAAGTACTTTTTTCAAAAAACTTGTCTGACGCATGTTCTTAGTAGCCAAACGCGCTAAAGCGATTGGCTAGGCACACGATTCCAGCGCTCCGCTAAACAGCTTCACCATCTGCACGCGCGTGCCGGCGCCGTCCGTACGACGAGCAACCTCCACGTTATCGACGAGCATACGCATAAGCTTGATACCACGGCCGCGTTCCTCAGATGCAACCGGCTCGCTCGTTTCATCGATAGAATAGCCGGCACCTCGATCAAGCACCTCAACCACAACGCGATCGCCATAGGCTTGAACCGTCAGGACGCACCCGATACCGCCCGCATGGTCATAGGCATTACCCAGCGCCTCCCCCGACGCCAATGCGACATCGTAGCGCTCGTCACGGCGCAACGGAAGCGATTCAAGGAGTTCGGCGATGCGATGTCGGTAGTATGGAAGATTCTCGATACCCTGACGGACCTCGACGCTCTTACTCCAGCGAGGCAGCTCCCCCACCGGAATAGCGGGAATAGACTCCCGTGCCGGCCCCGCGACATGAAGGATATCGACAAGACGAGCAATCTCCAAAAAGCGAACAACTTCACCCGATGCATTGACGAGCGAAAGCAGGCCTTCTCGCCTCATGAGCTCACGAGCGCGTGTAAGCAGGAATGCCAAGCCCGTCGAATCGATAAAGCTAACAGCCTGACAGTTGATGACGACACGACGCACGCCGCGGCCAATCAAAGAATCCAACCGCCGACGCAGCGCAGGCACCGTGGCGATGTCGATATCGCCTGGTGGCGTCAAAACCGCTATGTCATTCCACTCATTCATACGACCATGGTTCCCCAAAAAAGCCCACTCAATGCATTCGTTTCCCTAACCGTACGGATTCAGCCCGCCCAGCGTCGTCTATGAACGACCCCGTAAAAACTCAAGGGACACCAATGCAATGTCATCGTCCAGCGCCGATTCGGTAAATCGGTCAAGCTCGCCCAAGACCTTGCCGCAAATGCCCGACACGCCCTCCCCCGAAACAGAAAGCAGAAGGTCGCGCAAGCGCTGCTCGCCAAAGAACACTCCGGTGCGGTCGCGGGCCTCAATCGTTCCATCCGTATACATGAAGAGCATGTCGCCGGGGGCGAACGTAAACACGCCTGTCTCGTACACCATGCTCTCAAAGGCACCGATTACACCCGATTGGCATCCAAGCAGCTCGACCTCTCCCCCACGAGCCTCGCCGCCACCCAGCGGCATCGACTCTGGCCTGATGACCATGGTCGGAGGATGGCCCGCCGAACAATACGTTGCGCGTCCAGCTTTAAGGTCAATCTTGGCGATAAAGGCCGTCACGAACGTCTCGACCCTCGAAAAGCCCATGAGCATGCTGTTAAGGGAGCGTGCCATGCGGGCCGGTCCAGCGCCCTCCCAAGCATATGCCGTCAGGGCCGTCTTGACGAGCGCGGACATCGATGCGGCCTCAATGCCTTTGCCAGACACATCACCCAGAATCATGACGGCGCAGTCGTCGGGAAGACGGATGAGCGTATAGAAATCGCCGCCGACCAACGCCGAGTTCGTGGCCGACAGGTACACCGAATCGGTTGCGATACCCGGAACATCCCCCAGGGAATTTCTCATGCCGATCTGGAGGGTCTGAGCGATATGGCGCTCCTCGCGCTTTTGAGATTCGCCTTCGTAGATCAGTTCAAAATCATGCGCTAAGTGCACCAAGTAGTCATATTCAAGGTCATCAATCGGCTCTTGGCTACCATCACGAAGCAGCAGCGCGCGCGTAGTCGGGCTCTTCGCAACAGAAGCAGGAACAATCGCGTCGTTACTGTGCTTGCCATCACCCTCAGAGCGCGGACGCCCCGCCTCGATGCCGGAGTCGACGTAGAGACCTTGACAAGGCAGACCATGCGCCCTAAGCCAGCCTCCCATAGGCATCGATTCGTCAACGCGAGTTATACGGACGTGTTTAAGGTCCTCGGCACTCGTGCCGCCCAAAGCAGATGCCTCAAAGCCATCAGGGCCAGCCCCCAGACGTGCCGCCGGCGCCGTCGTGGAAAAGAAAAGCTTCTCGGGATCGTCCGGCAAAGCAACGCGACTGCCGCCTTCAAAATCTATGACGTAGGAGTCCAGACTGGCGTCATACTCAACAGGACAAAAATGGCAGTTGAGCATATTGCAGATCTCGGAAGATACCGCCTGGGTAGCCGCGGCGGAATCGTCTAGAAAGGTAAACAACTCATCACGTAAGACATTGAGCGAGCGGCCAAGCTCGGCCGTACGACGAGAGCGAAGGCTCGATGCCATGCCGACCAGCTGGATAGACAGGTAATCGCAAATGACCTCGAGTACATTAACGTCATAGGCGAGCGGTGCCTGAGGGCGTTTCCATCCAACTTCCAGCACGCCAAGGATCTGCGTACCGTAAAAAACGGGAAGACAGATCTCGCTGCGGTACGGAGGCATATCCTGCACGCGCAACAGGTGCTTAGAACGATTGTCCAGGTCCATGAACATACCGGAGGCGGCCCTATCGCCCTCAAGGTCCTGTTGAATCGACAAGCGACAGGCACGCGACTCCCGAAGAACATACGTCGGAATACCAGCGCCATACGGCAAGAACTCGGGCAGGTAGCTGTCGTACAGCTCCTTGGAAACACCGCGTAGCTTAAAACCGCCGCTCTCAGAAAAATAGATAGCGGCACCCGAAGCATCGAGTGTTCCTACAAGCTGGTTCAAAACAGTATCAAGCAGGCTGGGTAACTCATCGGAGCCCACAGTGCTCATAATGACCGAGAGCGTGCCAGAGAGACGCTTGTTCGCCACTCTAAGCTCCGATAACGCACGCTTAAGTTGACGGTCGTGAGAATACTGTTCCTCGATACTGTGAAGCGCCACTAGGACACGTGGTGCGCGGCGCCCAAAAATGCGTGGAGGCGTTACGGAGCCCGCGCGAACCAAGACGGGGATAAAAGAGCCATCACTCAGCTTGAGCATCAGTTCGTTCTCTGAGCCATCAGTTTCAAATGGCAGACGATGTTCCGTCGCACGTTCAAAAGCGGACGAGTACAGGACGTCTTTAACGTCTCCACCGATGACATCGGCGCGTTCCTCGCACATCAAGCCAAGTAAGCGATTATTCACATGCAGAATGGTTCCGTCGAGTTCGCAGATGATGACAGCATCGCTCGTGATCTCGACTAGTTGGGCAACGTCTGCCCACTCGTTGCGTTCAAGCGTTTCCATCGTGGACCCCACCGTCTATCGGTAACAAAAAAGCCTCCGAAGAGGCTTCTCAAATGCGATGGTGTCGGAGGCGGGACTTGAACCCGCATGACCAAAAAGCGGTCACTAGCACCTCAAGCTAGCGCGTCTGCCAATTCCGCCACTCCGACATGCTATGTTGTTGATTCACGGTTCGTTTTGTTGGACCCGCGCGTTCAACGAGGAAGATAATAACCTATGTTTCGAGAACTGTGCAAGCACTTTTTTGAAAAAAGTTTACGAATTTGTAAATGCGCTGGTAAATCGATATGTCCGGCCCCGTATCGGTGTTGCCTCCCAGCGCGTCCTCGGGCATGAGCGATATTTTGCTACGCACTTCATGCTGCAAAATATCGCTCCCCCTGCGGAATGCGCCGGGAGGCACCACCGATACGGGGCCTGCAAATACGTACTTCAGGCACAGTTCTCAAACATGTTCTGGGGGCTGATGCAAATTTGGTGGCTCGGCTTTGCCGAGCCCTTATATGGGGAGGCCGGAGCTAAAGCTCCGGCCTCGCTCAATTTCTTATTAAACTAAGTGAGCGATCAAGGAATCGCACTCCCCCTGCCGAGTTACCGCAGGGCCCGTGCTGGACTTAGTTTTCAGAACATTCCGCAGACCAGGAAACCCCCTTATCCGCAGCTCCGAAGGAGCAGTATAAGGGGGTTTCCATGGTCGAGGACGTTCTGAAAACTAAGTCCAGCACGGGCCCGGACAAACAACCGACTACAGGTCGATGTGCGATTCCTTGATCGGGAACGGCTCCGCGAAGTGGCAGGCACAGCAGTGGCCCGGGGCAACTTCCTTAAACTCAGGCAGCTTCTCGGAGCAGATGCCCTGAGCGATCGGGCAGCGCGTGTGGAAACGGCAGCCGGTCGGCGGATCCAGCGGCGACGGCGGATCGCCAGCGAGGATGATGCGCTTGCGGGTCTTCTGGATATCAGGATCGGGAACCGGCACGGCAGACAGCAGCGACTGCGTGTACGGATGGTGGGGCTCGCTGTAGAGCGTCTTCCAGTCCGAAACCTCGACCATCTTACCCAGATACATAACGGCAACGCGATCGGAGATGTGCTGCACGACGGACAGGTCGTGGGCGATAAACAGATATGCGGTACCGAACTTGTCCTGCAGTTCCTTGAGCAGGTTCAGAACCTGGGCCTGAATGGACACATCCAGAGCGGAAACCGGCTCGTCGCAGATAATCAGCTTGGGCTTCAGCGCAAATGCACGGGCAATGCCGACACGCTGACGCTGACCGCCGGAGAACTCATGAGGATAACGGTTGATGTGCTCGGGGTTCAGTCCAACGACGTCGAGAAGCTCGCGGACGCGCTCAATGCGCTCCTCCTTGGTGCCCACGCTGTGAATGGTCATGGGCTCAGAGACAATCTCACCGATGGTCATACGAGGGTTGAGCGAAGCATAAGGATCTTGGAAGATAAACTGCATCTCGCGACGCATGTCCTTGATCTCATGTTTGCTCATCTCGGCAACATCTTTGCCTTGGAAGAACACCTTACCGGCGGTCGGCTTGGTCAGGCGCATGATGGTGCGGCCCGTGGTGGACTTACCGCAACCAGACTCGCCAACCAGGCCAAAGGTCTCGCCCGGATAAATCTCGAACGAAATGTCATTCACAGCAGAGACGACACGCTTGGAGAAGCGCTTGGCGAACATGCCGGACTCAGCGGGAAACTCCTTAGAGAGGTGCTCAACCTTCAGCAGCGGAGTACGCTCGTTGGTATCTGCCATTACGCCTCGCCTCCCTTCTTGGAATCCTTACGCGTACGGGACGTCTCAGGAGCGTTCTTGAGGAACTCGGGGTCACCAGAGTAGTGGCACGCAGAGTAATGACCAGACTCGGTGACAACGCGCTCGGGGCGCTGCTTGCGGCACTTGTCCGTCGCATAGGGGCAGCGAGGAGAGAAGACGCAGCCCTCGGGCAGGTTCATGAGCGAAGGCGGGTTGCCGTGAATCGGCGTAAGCGGTTTCTTCTCATCGATAGCCTGCTCCGGGATGGAGCGGATCAGACCCCAGGTATAGGGGTGACGGCTCTCGTAGAAGATTTCCTCAGCAGTACCGAACTCGACGGGACGGCCGGCGTACATAACCATGATCTTGTCGGCCATATCGGCGACGACACCCAGGTCATGGGTAATCATGATGATGGCGTTGCCGTTCTTCTCCTGCATTTCCTGCATAAGCTCAATAATCTGAGCCTGAATGGTAACGTCCAGGGCAGTCGTGGGCTCGTCGGCAATCAGAATATCGGGATCGCAGGCAAGAGCCATGGCAATCATGACGCGCTGACGCATACCGCCGGAGAACTGGTGCGGATACTCATTGACGCGCTTCTCGGGCTCGGGAATACCAACGAGGTCCAAAAGCTCGGTGGCGCGCTTGAGCGCCTCCTGCTTGGAGTAGCCACGGTGCAGACGAAGACCCTCGCCCACCTGCTTGCCGATCTTATAGACCGGGTTCAAGGAGGTCATAGGATCCTGGAAGATCATCGCGATGTCGTTACCGCGAATGTGCTGCATCTCTTCCTCGGTCATCTCGAGGATAGAACGACCGCGATAGCGAACGTCGCCGCCCTCAATCTTTCCCGGAGGCATCGAGATGAGGCCCATGATGGTCATGGCGGTCACGGACTTACCGGAGCCGGACTCACCGACGACACCCAGGGTCTCGCCGCGATCGAGCGTGTAGGACACACCGTCGACAGCGCGAACGACACCATCCTCGGTATGGAAATACATCTTAAGGTCATCGACCTCGAGCAGATGCTGGCCCTCGGGAACCGGCTGGTCCTTCAGGTCCACATAGTTCTTGTTCTTCTTCATCCTTATGCGTCCTTCATCTTGACGTCGAGGGCGTCGCGCAGACCGTCACCCAGCAGGGTGAAGGCGAGCACCGTCGAGAGAATTGCCAGACCGGGCATGATCATCATCCAGGGAGCGGTCAGAAGATACTGCTGACCGTCCTGAATCATGGAGCCCCACGAAGGCGTAGGCGGAATAACGCCCATGCCGAGGAAGGACAGAGCGGACTCGGTCAGAATGGCGCCACCAATGTTCATGGTTGCGTAGACCACGATAGAGGCGACGGAGTTCGGGAAGATGTGACGCACGACGATACGAGCATCGGATGCACCCATCGCGCGCGCAGCGTCAACATAGTCGTTTTCCTTGACCGTCAAGATTGCAGAGCGGAAGACGCGCGCAATCGAAGGCCAGCCGAGAATACCGATGGCGATAAAGACGTTCTGAAGACCACGGCCGATAACGGCGATCATGGCGACAACGAACAGCACGTACGGGAACGCCAGGAAGATGTCCGCACAGCGCATGATGATCGTATCCCAGATGCCGCCGTAGAAACCCGCCAGAGCACCCATGACCAGACCGATCAGCGTGGAGATCGCGGTGGCCATAATGCCGACGGACAGCGAAACACGTGCACCGTAGATAACGCGGACAAGAATGTCGCGACCAAGGGCGTCGGTGCCAAACGGGTGCTCGGCACACGGAGCCAGCAGCGACGTCTGAGCCATGGTGGTCGAGTCGGAAGCCGTCGGCGAACCGAGCCAGGGCTTAGCCCACAGATCTGCGGTCAGGGCAACCACAACGACAATGATGATCCAGCAGACACCGATAACGGCGAGCTTGTTCTTACGAAGACGCTTAAAAGCGTCGCCCCACAGCGTGCGGGACTTGGCGGGAGCAGATGCGGCCTTGGTGGCGGTAGCCTGCTCCTGAGACTGAGAATCAGTTTCCTGCATGAGACGTACCTCCCTTAGGCCTTATCCGACGGACCGCCAAGGCGGATGCGCGGGTCGAGGAATGCATAGCTAATGTCGACGAGCAGGTTGATCACCATGACGACGACGACGATGAGCGTAACGCCGCCCATAACGATGGGCCAGTCACGCATGCTAATGGCGCGATAGACCTCATAGCCGATACCGGGCCAGTTAAAGACCGTCTCGGTCAGGATGGCGCCCGAAAGCATGCCGCCAAAGTCGACACCAATATAGGTAACGACGGGGATGAGTGCATTCTTAAGCGCATGCTTGATGATGATCGCACGATTGGAGAGGCCCTTGGCCTTTGCCGTACGGATGTAATCCTGGTTCATGACGTCAAGCAGCTGCGAGCGCATAATGCGGGCGGCATAAGCGGTCGAAACCGAAGCCAGCGTAATGGTCGGAAGCACATAGTGCATCCAATCCTGATACTGAGAGCTGGAACCACCGGCACCCGAGATCGGCATGGAGAATGCACCGCCCGTGGCGTCCTTGAGAATGACGCCAAAGAACAGCTGCAGCAACATACCGAGCCAGAAAGCCGGGACGGCAACGAGAATCGACGTGGTGAGCGTTACCAAAATATCCCAGAAGGAATAACGCTTAACCGCCGAAATGATACCCGCACCGATACCCATGATTGCCTCGAGCACGATGGCGCACGCGGCGAGTTTGACCGTATACGGATACTTCTGGGCAAAGATTTCCGTAACCGGCAGCTTGCGCTGATACGAATTGCCCAGATCGCCATGAAGCAGGCCGTCCATGTAATACAAGTAACGGTCTACGAGCGACGTTTGAACGGGGTCGCCGTTCTCGTCAAGGATCGCGTTGCCGTCCTCGTCCGACTGGACCAGGTGATAGCGAACGCGAAGCTGAAGCTCCACCTCGGGGGACAGAGCCTTGTCTCCACCGATCAGCTTGATCGGGTCTCCCGGCACGATATTCTGGAGGGCGAACAGAATCAGCGTAACGCCCAAAAACACCGGGATGAACTGAAGCACACGTTTAACGATGTACTTACCCATACCACTCCCCTATCTAGGGATTAACCTAAATGGGATGCCGATCGCCAGACCGGCATCCCAAAATTACCATCAGCCAGTTTACCCCAGGTTAGGGAGAACTGTATGTTTCCCATGAGGTCTACGTAAATACTTGACCCTCACGGAAGCTGCAAACTCTTAGGCGAGCTCAGCGGTACCCAGCTCGGCATGCTTCTGCGGATCGACATAGAGGTGCTTGATGCGATCGGAGCCAGCGATGGTGTGCGTGTAGAACATCACCGGGATGACCGGGCAGTCGGCAGCGACCATTGCGTCGGCCTCCTGCATCTTAGCGACACGCTCCTCGTCGTCAACCGTAGTGCGAGCCTCGTTGACCTTGGCGTCGAACTCGGGGTTGTTGTAACCAGAACGGTTGTCGCCACCGAGGGAGTCGGAGTGGAACAGCGGATACAGGAAGTTGTCCATGATCGGGTAGTCGGCAATCCAGCCCAGACGACCGAACTGATAGTCAAAGTTCTGGTACTGCTCGAGCAGGGCAGACCACTCGGGGGTATCGGAGACGGCGGTAACGCCAACCTTGGCGAGGTCGCCAATGATGGACTCCATAATCTCCTTGTGGCCACCGTCCTGGTTGTAGGAAAGGGTCACGTTAATGCCACGATCGCCGTTAGCGCCAGCGGGAGCAACCTTGTCGAGGTACTCGTTAGCCTTGTCGACGTCGTAGGCGCAGAACTCCCATGCGCCCTCCTTGTAGCCATCGATGCCCGGAGGAACAATGCCGTCGGCGGGGGTACGGGTACCCTTGAAGATGGTCTTGCAGATGGCCTCACGGTTAATGGCCAGGGAGATACCCCTGCGCAGGTCGGCGTTGTTGAACGGCTCGGCCGTGGTGTTGCAGGTCAGGTAGTAGGTGGAAGGCTCGGCGCCGAGTAGCATGCGCTCGCCGTCGCCCATGGTGTAGCCGTCCTTGGACACGCCGCGATCCTTCTTGGCGGCGTCGATCTGAGCAACGGGAACGTCGCAGACATCGAGGTTACCGGCCTGGAACTCCTTGTAGGCGGTCTCCACGTCCTTGATGACCTGGAAGTGGATGCCATCGATCTTGGCCTTGTCGCCATAGTAATCGTCGAACTTCTTGAGGTTGATCTCCTGACCATCCTCCCACTTGCCGTCCATCATGAACGGGCCGTTACCGACCGGTGCAAGATAGAAGCTCTTGGCATCGGACTCGGCGCACTCGGGAACCGGGGCCAGAGCCGGGTGAGAGGCGACGAAGGGGAAGTCGGCGTAAGCGGAAGACAGCTTGACGACGAGGGTCTCATCGTCGGGGCAGGTAACACCGCTGAGCTCGGTAGCGTTACCGGCAAGCAGGTCGTCATAGCCCTCGACCATGGAAAGGTGATAGGAGACCTCGGAAGGGCCGTACTCGGTAGCGATGGCCGACTTGGTGTTGACCAGACGCTCCCAACCGAGCTTGAAGGACTTGGAGGTAACGTCGTCACCGTTGTGGAACTTGGCCTTCTTGATCTTGAAGGTAAACTCGGTGGCGTCGTCGTTGGCCTCAAAGGACTCGCAAGCCAGCGGAACGATCTCGCCCTTCTCGGCGTCATAAGAGGTCAGAGCGTCAAAGAGCTGGTACTCGACCTGAGTGCCCTGGTCCTCCTGGACATTGTAGGGGTCGATGCAGACCGGGTTGTTGATGTAGAAGTTCAGCGTCGAACCGGACTCAGAACCGGAAGCGTCGCCGCCCTTCTTACCGCATGCGGCAAGAAAAGCCATGGAGCTCGCAGCAAGGGTGCCGCCGACAAAGGCGCGACGACCCATAACGGGCTGGTGGAACATAGAATCAGCCATGCCATCCTCCTTATGAGATAGGACAAAGAAATGTTCAGTCGGACATATGTCGAGACAATCCGATCCGAACCATCAAAACGCCGCCCGCTGCTATGGCTGGTTATGCACAACGGCCCAACGTTTTGCAATACAGTAGCGCATTTTATGCACGATTTGGGGCTAATTCCGGTTAACGGTCGAGAATTTCTTTAGTTGGGCGAAGTATGTGGGGATATTTTGACTCTGTTACAAATATGTAAACAAAAAGGGTCCCGCACCTGCGAGACCCATTACAAACGTATATACGCCGATGCTTAGTAGCCGACGATGCCCTGCGGGAAGAAGAACATGCACAGGACGACGCACACGGCAAAAACAACGGCCATAATTACCGTCAGGCGATCGAGGTTCTGCTCCATGACGCCCGTGGCAGAGCTGGAGTTATACAGCGAGCTAGCGATCATATCCGAAACGCCGGTGCCCTTACCGGAATGCATCAGGACGAGAATCGTCAGCGCCACGGCAGAGACAGCCCAAACGACAAACAGAAGAATCTGGAACGGACCCATAGATAAGCTCCTTAATAGAACAGTTCAAACTCCAGTACTATATCACAATCCCCCGCTCTTCCCTACCTGCCACTCAAGGACGGGGCGGAAATGGCAGAAATACCAAAAAAGGGGGTTGTCCGGTTGTGGACAACCCCCTTACTAGAAAACGGTATTTGTTTTCTACTAGGCCTCGGTGGCGAGCACGCGGCCCGTCATCTCGGCGGAAGGCTCAATACCAGCCATGGTGAGCATGGTCGGAGCGATATCGGAAAGACGGCCGTCCTCGATACCGGTGAGCTTGGCCTTCTCATCAACGATGATGAACGGCACACGGTTGGTGGTGTGAGCCGTGAACGGATGCTTGGAACCGTCGGAAGCAACGTCAAACATGTGGTCGGCGTTGCCGTGGTCGGCGGTGATCAGCGCAAAGCCACCCTTGGCGAGAATCGCCGGGACAACCTTGGACAAGGCATCGTCAACAGCCTCGACGGCCTTAACGGCGGCGTCGAAGACACCGGTGTGACCAACCATGTCGCAGTTCGCGAAGTTCACGATGTAGAAATCAGCGCGATCCTCGTTAATAGCGGCGACGAGCTTCTCGGTAACCTCGGGAGCGCTCATCTCGGGCTGCAGATCGTAGGTAGCGACCTTGGGGGAAGCGACGAGCACGCGCTCCTCGCCCTCCTTGGGCTCCTCGATGCCGCCGTTGAGGAAGAACGTCACGTGGGCGTACTTCTCGGTCTCGGCGGTGTGCAGCTGCTTCAGGCCATTGGCGGCGATAACGTCGGCCAGGACGTTCTCGGGGAACGTCTTGGGGAAGGCGACCTCGACGTCAAACGTCGGATCGTACTCAGTCATCGTCACAAAGTGCGAAAGCTTGATCTGCTCGCGCTCAAAGCCGTCGAACTCCTTGTCCGTGAACACGCGGGTCATCTGACGAGCGCGGTCGGGACGGAAGTTAAAGAAGATGGCCGCGTCGCCCTCGTGAATGCCCTCGTTGTGGGCAGCGAAGGGCTCGACGAACTCGTCGCCGCGCGGATCCTTCTCGTAGTAGGCCTTGATACCGGCAACGGGGTCGGTATCGGCATCGGACGCGTTGACCATGACGTCGTAGGCGCGCTGGATGCGCTCCCAGCGATTATCGCGGTCCATGGCCCAATAACGGCCCGAGACGGTGGCAACGCGAGCGTCGCAACCGGTCTCCTCGGAGATCTTAGCCAGGAAGGCGCAGAACTCACTCATGTAACCGGCACCGGACTGCGGGTCAACGTCGCGGCCATCCATGAAGGCGTGGACGCGAACGGTCTTGACACCATGCTCGGCAGCCATCTTGACCAGAGCCTCAACGTGGTTCATGTGAGAATGAACACCGCCAGGGCTCATAAGGCCCATGAGGTGAAGGGTCTTGCCGTCAGCCTTGACGTCGTCCATAGCCTTGACGAAAACCTCGTTCTTGGCGATGGAGCCGTCCTTGATGGCGTTGTTGATGCGCGAAAGCTCCTGGAACACGATGCGGCCGGCACCGATGTTGAGGTGACCCACCTCGGAGTTACCCATCTGGCCATCGGGAAGACCCACGTCCTCGCCCGAAGCGCCGAGCGTGGTGTGCGGGTACTGAGCGTACAGGCTATCAAGGAAGGGCGTCTTGGCAGCGGCGACGGCGTTCTCGCCATCGGCCGGAGCAAGGCCGCAACCATCCATGATGATCAGGAGTGCAGGAAGATGACGCTGTGCCATATGTCCTACTCGCCTGCCTTGACGACCATAGAGGCGAAGTCGGCAGCCTTGAGCGAAGCGCCGCCCACGAGGGCGCCGTCAACGTCGGGCTTGGCGACGAGCTCGGCGATGTTGCCGGGCTTAGCGGAACCACCGTACAGGACGCGGATGCCGTCGGCGAGCTCCTCGCCGAACATCTCCTTGAGGGTCTCACGGATAGCGCCGCAGACCTCCTGAGCGTCCTCGGCGGTAGCGGTCTTACCGGTGCCGATGGCCCAGATGGGCTCGTAGGCGACGACGACCTGCTTGGGGCAGGTGATCTCAAGACCAGCAAGGCCAGCCTTGACCTGGTTCACGACATGCTCGACATAGGTGCCAGCCTCGCGGACCTCGAGGGACTCGCCGCAGCAGAAGACGGGAACAAGACCGGCGGCAACGAGAGCCTTGGCCTTCTTGTTCTGGTCCTCGTCGGTCTCGTGGAAGTAGTCACGACGCTCGGAGTGACCGATGATGCAGTAGGTGCAGCCAGCAGACTTGAGCATGTCGCAAGAGGACTCACCGGTGAAGGCACCCTTGGCCTCCCAGTACACGTTCTGTGCACCGAGGGCAATGGGGGCAGCCTGAATACGGTCATGAACCGTGGTGATGTCGATGGTCGGAGGGCAGACGAGCACCTCGACGCCGGCCGGAACCTCGGGCAGAGCCTGAGCCAGCTCGTCGGCGAGCTTGGCGGCCTCGGCGACGTCGTTGTTCATCTTCCAGTTACCAGCGATAAGAAGGGTGCGATTAGGCATCGAGAAGCGCCTCCACTCCGGGCAGGGCCTTACCCTCGACGAGCTCCATGGAAGCGCCACCACCGGTGGAGATCCAGCTCATCTTGTCGGCCAGGTTGAACTTGTTGACAGCTGCGACAGAGTCGCCACCGCCGATGATCGAGGTGCAGTCGGCCTCGGCGACAGCCTCGGCGATAGCCTGGGTGCCGTGAGCGAAGTTGTCGAACTCGAAGACGCCCATGGGACCATTCCAGAACACAGTCTTGGCGCCCTTGACGGCCTCGGCGTAAAGCTCCTCGGTCTTGGGGCCGATGTCCATACCCTCACGATCGTCGGGGATAGCGTCGGAAGCGACAACCTCGGGGACAGCGTCCTCGCCAAAGTGATCGGCAACGCGGTTGTCGATGGGGAGCAGGATCTTGACGCCCTTCTCCTCGGCCTTCTTGAGCATCTCGCCAGCGCGCTCGACCCAGTCCTCTTCCTTGAGGGACTGACCGACGGACAGGCCCTGAGCCAGGAAGAAGGTGTAGGCCATACCGCCACCGATGATCAGGGTGTCAGCAGAGTCGATGAGGTGATCGAGAACGCCGATCTTGGAGGAAACCTTGGAACCGCCGACGATGGCGACGAAGGGGCGCTCGGGCTCGGCGAAGATGCCGGTCAGCGTGTCGACCTCCTTCTCGAGCAGGAAGCCGGCGACAGCAGGCAGGTAAGCGGCGGGACCCACGACGGAACCCTGGGCGCGGTGAGCGGTGCCGAAGGCATCGAGAACGAAGACGTCACCATAGGAAGCGAGCTTCTTGGCGATCTCGGGATCGTTCTTCTTCTCACGCTTATCGAAGCGGACGTTCTCGAGAACGAGAACCTTGCCCGGCTCGACGGCGGCGACAGCCTCGGCAGCCTTCTCGCCGTAGGTGTCGGCAACAAAGGTAACGTCAAGACCAGAGAGCTCGGCGAGCTTCTTGGCGACGGGCTCGAGGGACAGCTCGGGCTGGAAGCCGGTGCCATCGGGACGGCCGAGGTGGCTCATGAGGATGACGCGAGCATTGTGCTCAACGAGATAGTTGATGGTGGGCAGGGCAGCCTTGATACGGGTGGTGTCGCCAACGACGCCATCCTTGATAGGCACGTTAAAGTCAACGCGGACGAGAACGCGCTTGCCGTCGACATCGATGTCGCGGACGGTCTTCTTGGTAAAGGCCATGTTTGCTTCTACCTTTCGTACGTGTCTGCCTCCCATTACGGCAGACGATTTCTTATAAAAAGGGCGCGACCCTAGGGTGTAAGCCCTATAAGGCCGCGCCCTTCTTTAGACGCTCAACGAGCTATTCGCTAAAAGCTAAATTAAGCAACGAACTTCTCGAAGTACTTGATGGTGCGGACCATCTGAGAGGTGTAGGAGTTCTCGTTGTCGTACCAAGAGGTGACCTGAACGAGGGTCTGGCCGTTGCCAAGGTCAGAGCACATGGTCTGAGTGGCGTCGAAGATGGAGCCGTGGGTCTCGCCGATGATGTCGGTGGAGACGATGTCGTCCTCGTTGTAACCGAAGGTCTCGGAGATGGTGGCAGCGTAGGCCTTCATAGCAGCGTTGACCTCGTCGACGGTAACCTTCTTGTCAACGACAGCGTAGAGGTTGGTGATGGAGCCGGTCGGCGTCGGGACGCGCTGGGCGGCACCGATGAGCTTACCGTTGAGCTCGGGGAGAACCAGGCCGATAGCCTTGGCAGCACCGGTGGTGTTGGGGACGATGTTGACGGCGCAGGCGCGGCTACGACGCTTGTTGCCCTTGCGCTGCGGACCGTCGAGCGGCATCTGGTCGCCAGTCCAGGCGTGAATGGTGGTCATGATGCCGGACACGATGGGAGCGAAGTCGTTCAGACCCTTGGCCATCGGGGCGAGGCAGTTGGTGGTGCAGGAAGCAGCGGAGATGATGTTGTCCTCAGCGGTCAGCGTCTCGTGGTTGACGTTGTACACGATGGTGGGCAGATCGCTGCCAGCCGGAGCGGAGATGACGACCTTCTTGGCGCCAGCGTTGATGTGGGCCTGAGCCTTAGCCTTGCTGGTGTAGAAGCCGGTGCACTCGAGAACGACGTCGACGTCGAGGTCGCCCCAAGGCAGGTTGTTGGCGTCGGCCTCCTTGTAGATCTTGATCTCCTTGCCGTCAACGGTGATGGAATCCTCGCCAGCAACGACCTCGTGATCGCGAGCGTAGTTGCCCTGCGTGGAGTCGTACTTCAGCAGGTAAGCGAGCATATCGGGAGAGGTGAGGTCGTTGATAGCGACGATCTCGGAGCCCTCATGACCGAACATCTGACGGAAAGCCAGACGACCGATGCGACCGAAGCCGTTAATAGCAACCTTTACTGCCATTGTGTCTCCTTTCGTAAGGCCCCCGCGAGCTACAGCGCCCGCCGTTGAGGCCCACAAACTAACCACTCGCCTAATATACCTTTTTTTTGACTTGAATTTCACGAGAATGCTCGAAATTGAAAATCAAATTTACGTTAAAACGTTTTAAAGACTAAAATAGCAGTTAAATCCATATATAAGTCGATACTTCAAACTACCTGTTTGCTTCAATGAGCTTTTCAAGCCTCAAAACTCGATGGTAGAGGGCTGACTTCGACAAGGGAGGGTCAGCCATCTCCCCCAAATCACGCAGTGACAGATCGGGGTAGCGCTCGCGCAGGTCGCAAAAGACCGCCAAGGCATCCGGAAGCGCATCGCGAAGGCCACGCTGCTCGAGCTCATCGATAAGCGCAAGCTGATGTTGGGCAGCGCCGGCGCTTCTGGTCTGGTTGGCGAGCTCGGCGTTCACGCGACGGTTCACATCGTTCTTAACCAACTTGACCGCGCGCGCCTCCTCAATCTCGGCAACGCTGCGCTTGGCACCAATCAGCTTTAAAAGATGCTCGATTTCCTCGGCGCTCTTAATGTACACGGCATATGACCCCCGCCGAGCATTAACACGCGCATGGACCCCAATCTGCTCCAACAGATCGCAAAGTCCCTTGGCATATTGCTCGCCCTGCACCGCGATCTCCAAATGAAAATCGCCGCGTGGATCGGCCACGAAACCGCCCGCGATGAGCGCGCCGCGGATATAGGCAAGCCTGCAGCAAGGACGGGCAACGATATGTCGGGGCACGCCGGCGACAAGTCCTCCCCTACGGTCGAGGATGCCCAGCAGCACCAGAGCCTTATCCAGGTCTGGCTGATCAGGCAAGGTGATGAGGTAGTTTCGAACCTTATGCAATACAGATTTACGAACGGTGAACTCCGTTTTGAGCTTAAGGATGCGATGCGTCAGCGTGATCATCGTGCGCGCGACGGCGCCCGTCTCGGTCGCGACCGTCAAACGATACCGCCCGGAGCCGGCCAGCGAAAGTGTACCGCTCACACGCGTCAGGGCGGCAAGCGTCGACAAATCGCAGTATTCACATTCGGGTTCGCAGCGCGCGAGCTCGTCACGCACCTCGGCGGTAAACGACATGCAGGCCTATGCTTTCGTGTTGGCGCGCGACAGGTCGCGGTGGGAAATGCTCACGTGATATTGGGCGCCTTCCAAATAACGTGCCGTGGCCTCGGCGATGGCAACGCTGCGGTGCTGGCCGCCTGTACAGCCGATGGCGATAGAAAGCTGCGGCTTGCCCTCCGCGATATAGCCCGGCATCACCGTATCGAGCAGCTGTGTCCAAGCCTTCCAAAACTCCTGCGTCTTGGGATGGTCCAGAACAAAATCGGAGACCTTTTTATCGAGACCGGTCATCGTGCGCATCTCGGGATCGTAGAACGGATTAGGCAGAAAGCGGACATCGATCATAATGTCCGCCTCGACGGGCATGCCGTGCTTAAAGCCAAACGAGAACACGTGGACGTCCATGAGCTGCTGGTCGGACAGCTCGGAAAATGCCATGCGTAGCTTGTTGCGCAGCGCAGAGGTGCGCAGACGGCTCGTGTCGATAATCATATCGGCTCGGTCACGCACGCCCTGCAGCTGAAGGCGCTCGCGCTGAATGGCATCGGCCGTCGTCTCCCCCGGCTTGGCAATGGGATGGCGGCGGCGGTTTTCGCTATAACGACGGATCAGCACCTCGTCAGAGGCCTCGAGAAACACGATGTCACAGCTCATCTCGCGCTCCTCGAGTGCGGCAACGGCATCGAGCAGCTCATCGAACAAGCCCTGGCTGCGCAGGTCACAGGTGACGGCGAGATGCCTGCCCACGCCCGTATTGATGCCGACGAGCTCGGCAAGCTGGGCGATGAGACGCGGAGGCAGGTTATCAATGCAAAAATAGCCCATGTCCTCGAACACGTGCATGGCCTGTGTGCGGCCCGATCCGGACATTCCGGTGATGATGACGATATCGGGGATGCGCTCCGAGCGCTCCGCCGCATCCATGGCATCTCCCTTTTGCATGTGCTGCCTCCCGAAAACAAGCGCGGGATCCAGCAACCCGGATCCCGCGCGGTCAATTGCCAATATTGAGTATACCGCCCCGAGCGGATACGAGGCCTGTCTTACGCCTCAAGCGCAGCCTTGAACCAACTCGTAATACTCGTGGGGTGCGTGATGGCGGTGCCGACGACAACGGCCCAGGCGCCAGCATCGATCGCGGCGCGAGCCTCCTCGGGCGTATGCACGCGACCCTCGCAGATGATGGGAAGGCCGGGGAATTCCTCGGTCGCCTGACGCAGGAGCGGCAGGTCGGGGCCATCGGCCATGGTGCAGTCGATGGCGGCGACACCGTGAGAGAGCGTGGTGGATACCAGGTCGAAGCCCATATCAACCGCACGGCGAATGTCCTCGATGGTGGCACAATCCGCCATCAGAAGCACACCCTCCTCGTGCAGCGGGCGGAAGGTATCCTCGACCGTCTTGCCATCGGGGCGCGGACGATCGGTGGCGTCGATCGCCACGATATCGGCACCGGCAGCAACGCAGGCGCGAGCGTGACGCAGCGTCGGCGTGATGTAAACGCCCTCGTGCCCATCCTTCCACAGGCCGATGACGGGAACCTCACAGCGACCCTTAATGGCGGCAATGTCGGCAAGGCCCTGGCAGCGAATGGCGGCAGCGCCGCCGAGCTCGCAAGCGCGAGACATTTGAGCCATGGTCTCGGGCGTACGAAGCGGCTCGCCCATATACGCCTGAACGCTCACGACGAGCTTGCCCTTCAGGGATTGAATCAAAGGATCGACGGTCATAAGGCTGCAACCTTTCTCAGAACAGCCTCCCGAGGCGTGTTGTCTCGGGAGGCTCCTACAGCAGATACGTTTACTTTAACGAGGCAAGAAGATGCTCGGCGGCACCGATAAGCGGCGCGTCGCCCTCCAGCGAACCGATGAGGATCGGCGTGTCCTGAAGCGGATCGAGCGCCTGGCTGGCATAGCCCTCGTGCACCGAATCCTTCCACGTCTGCGAACGCCAATCGGGACCTTGGTGGATCACGCCGCCCGAAAGGACGATGACCTCAGGGTCCAGGATGTTAGCGAGCGAGCCCAAGCTGGCACCCAGCGCAAAGCCGGCGTCATGGATGACCTCGGTCGCCTTTGCGTCGCCCGCACGGCACAGGTCGTTCACATCGCGACCGACCGAAGGACGGCTGGGGTCGACGCGGCCAAAACGCTCATCGTACATTCGACCAATGGAAGTGCCCGAAGCAACCGACTCCAGATGGCCGGAACGCCCGCAGGCGCAGGGAATGCCGGCGGCAGCCGAGCACTCGATGTGGCCCATATGGCCGGCAGCACCATGGAAGCCCTGCATCACGCGGCCGTTCTCGACATATGCGCCGCCGATGCCCGTACCGATGCCAAGACACAAGACGGAGAACTTGCCCTTGCCGACGCCCCAGTGGGCCTCGCCCAGAGCATGAGCCTGCACGTCGCCTACGACGGCAACGGGAAGACCGAGGTCCTCGCGCAGACGCGGCCCCAACTGAATGCCGGACCAGCCGGGCATGATCTCATTGGCATACGCGATGGCGCCCGTCTTGGGATCGACGACGCCGGCGGCACCGATACCGACGCCAAGGACCTCGACATCGGGATTCGCCTCGAGAGCAGCCTTGATGGACGCCTCGATACGCTGGAAGACGGCCTCGCCGCCCTCCTGGGCCTCGGTAGGAACCTCGGCCTCAAAAACGGGATGGGGCACACTACCGTCAGCCGGGTACTCCATGATGGCAGTCGCGATCTTAGTTCCGCCGATATCGACAGAGCAGACGTACTTGTTCTCCATGTCGCTCTCCTTAGGAGATAAAAAACAACTACAGGAAATGCGCCGTCAGGCTAGCCGTCACAGCGCGGTAAAGGTTTTCCAGGTGCCCGAAATCGCCGAGAAACCGTGTGACCATTGACCTAATGGGTCATGGCCGCACGGTTGAACGGCGAGGTCGGGTGCCTGGAAAAGCTTTAAAGGAGACCGTTGTCCTGGAGGACCTTCTTAATCGCCTCGACGTTCTCGCCGGTCATGGCCTTCACCGGGCGCGGCATGGTCGGGCTGTCGAAGATACCCATAAGGTTCATAGCGGTCTTGAAGGCGCCGACGCCACCGGCATAGCCCTGGACGCCCGAGGTGACATCCCAGATGTGCGAAATCTCATTGAGGCGATCCTGCTCGGCCTTGACGGTAGCCCAGTCACCAGCCTGAGCGGCCTTCCACTGACGCACGTAGCCCTCGGGCTCAACGTTGGCGAGACCCGGGACGGAACCGTCGGCGCCACCGAGGTAGGCGCCGTCGACAACAACCTCGTGGCCGGTGAGAATGCTCATCGGATGGCCGTTCTTCTCGTTCTCCTGAACGAGGTAGCGGAACGAGATGTCATCACCCGAGGAATCCTTGACGCCAGCAAGGACGCCCTCGGCGCCGAGCTTGGCAAGGAGCTTCCAGGGGAGCTTGGTGTGAACGCAGACGGGAATGTCATAGGCGAAGATGGGCAGGTCGAGCTCCTCGTGCAGGATACGGAAGTGCTCCTCGACCTCGGTCATGCCCTGCAGGGCATAGAACGGGCAGGTGGCGACGAGGGCATCGGCGCCCAGCTCCTGGGCGACCTTGCCGTGCTCGATCATGCGCTCGGTCTCGGTATCGATGATGCCGACCAGAACAGGCACACGGTGGTCGACGATACGAACGGCCTCGGCGATAATCTGGCGACGGCGCTCGTCGGTGGAGAAGACGACCTCGCCCGAGGATCCCAAGAAGAACAGGCCATCGACGCCGGCATCGATCATGCGGTTGATGCTGCGCTCAAAGGAGGCAACGTCGAGCTGGTGATCTTCGGTATCGGGAACAACGACGGGAGGGATAACGCCGGTGAATTTCTGAGTTGCCACAAGAATCTCCTTAGTTGTCTGGCGGGCGGCCCTATGCCACCCACTCTTGTTGGCAGTGTCCAGGCCGTCTAGGCCAAAGAACACGAGTAGAACGTTTGGTTAAAAAAGTCGACGACTTCATTTTCGAACGCATTGATGCGCTCGTGAGCGTATTTTGCATAGATGATATGTCTCCGGTCACACTCAAGACCGTTGAATACGGCAAACTGGCCCTTGGGATCGCTCACGGTATCCATAAGCGATGTGCCCATAATCACCGATCCGCGCACCCGAGACGACAGCGCCTCGAGGCCGCCAGGAAGCGGATTGGCAACCGCCGTGCTGGCGAGGCCCCGCTCGTCCAGAGCAGAAACCGCCAGCGCGACTCCGCCGCCAAGGCCCTCGCCCCATGCAAAGATGCGGTCGGGGTCCATGCCATCAAGATTGCGCGCCACCTTCGCCAGCGCGCAACCCCAACGGACGCGCTCGACAAAAGCGGGCGAAGCAATCCCCCGCCGCAGGTCGTCCGCACCAGCAACATCGTCATCCAGCGCGAGAACGGCATACCCCATGGCGGCAAATCTCGTCATGTGATGCCAGCCGCGCACAGGCCGATCGATGTCGTGGAACATCAGGCACAACGGCACGCGCTCAGATACTCGAGCACGACCGACAGGCTCGATCAAACGAGCGTGAATCGCATCGTCACCGAGCTCAAAGGAGACCTCCGAGTAACGGGCGCAGGGGTTAACAAAGTCAATCGCCGTAATGGCCAGGCCTTGAATCTCAAGATTCGAAGCGCATGTCTCTAAATCAGAAACATCTGCTTGGACATCACCGCGCCAGTCCCGATATTCTGCAAGCCTTGACGAAACCGTTCCAGGAATTCCCACGAGCCCGGGGACAATCAGCTCGTCAACATTGCTCTCGCACTTAGACATGAGCCTCCCCTCCCTTGCAGAAAAACGGAATGATCAAATCGTCAAAATCCTGAATCTCCTCGTGGCCAAAGCCTTCGAAGAACTCATGACGCTTTTCACAGGTCAGGTTGTTATAGACCGCAAACTGCGTCGCTGGCGGACAGACGATATCGGCCGTGCCGGTGCCAAACAGCACGGGGCATTTGACCATAGGGGCAAAGTTCTTGGAATCGAAGTACGCCAGCTTGGCATAGGCTTCGTCAATACGAGTCGAGTCCTCGTCAAACCAGCGAGACCAATAGCGCAGGCCCTCGTAGGCAATGTCGTCGGCATCCAAATCCCAGACCAGGCGGAAATCTGACAGGAAGGGATAGAGGATGGCGGCACGATTGATAAGCTCGCTGTTAAGCGCACAGGTCGCAATGCCCAAACCGCCGCCCTGCGACGCGCCGTTCACAAACACACGCGCAAGATCGATGCCCTCGAGCTCGCGAACGATGCGGCACAGGATGCGAATATCTTGGTGCAAGCGGACATAGTAGAGGTTGGCCGGGTCGCCGTCGATACCGGCGACGATATGACCGGCAACCGTTGTGCCCTCAAATCCACCAATGTCCTCGGAGGGACCTCCTTGGCCGGGGCAGTCGAGGGCGATGAGTGCCATGCCCATGCCCGCAAACGACGCCTGCTCAAACCAGCTGCGGCTTGCACCCGGATACCCATGGAACTGAAGTACCAATGGCACGGGCTCGTCCGAGACGGGTTTAAGGTACTTGGCATGCAGGCGCGCGCCACACATGCCGGTATACCAGAGGTCGAAAAGCTGGCAGGTCGCGGCATCGGTGACCGATGCCGCTTCGATCGCATAGTCAAGCCCGACGGCGTCGGCCTCGGCCATGCGATCCTTCCAAAAGAGATCGAAATCTGATGGACGGGACATGGCGCCTCGATATTCACCAAATTGATGTTGTAGCTCCTGAGCACTTGGCATGGCTCGTGAACCCAGCCTTTCGAAATCGCAACGGAGGTGCGCCCGGCAAGGGAACCGGGCGCACGGGAGGGAAAGCGAGGCTACTCGCCGAGCTTGGGATGCAGCAGCGACGGCGCAGCGCCGAGCAGCATCTTGGTGTAGGGGTCCTGGGGGTGCTGGAAGACCTGCTTGGCCTCGCCCTGCTCGACGATCTTGCCGCCATTCATAACGATGATGTCGTCAGAGATATAGCGGACCGTCTGGATGTCATGGCTGATGAACACCATGGCCAGGCCGAGCTCCTTCTTAAGGTCAGTCAGCAGGTTCAGAATCTGTGCGCGGACCGAAACGTCCAGAGCCGAGGTGGGCTCGTCAGCGATGATGGCATCGGGGTTCAGCGACAGGGCACGGGCAATTGCGACGCGCTGGCGCTGGCCGCCCGAAAGCTGGCCGGGAAGAACCTCGGCGGCGGAGCTGGGCAGACCGGTGAGCTCCAAGAGTTCCTTGACGCGCTTCTCCTGCTCGGCCTCGGTACCCAGGTTGTGGACGCGCATGGGGTCGAGCAGTTGCTCGCGAACGACCATGCGGGGGTTGAGCGCCGTGGCCGGGTTCTGGAACACGACCGAGATGACGCGACCCATGTGACGACGGTCCTCGGCGGTGCGCTTGGTAACGTCCTTGCCCTTAAAGTAGACCTTGCCGCTCGTGGGGGCCTGCAGGCCGCACATGACGTTGGCGGTGGTGGATTTACCGCAACCGGACTCGCCGACGATGCCGATCGTCTGACCGGGCATGAGCTTAATCGTTACACCCTGGACGGCGTGAACCAGGTTGGGGTGCAGAATCGAGCCGGTACGGGTCCTAAAGGTGACGTGGACGTCATCAAGGAAGATGATCGGCTCGACGCCGTTTACTGCGGTCTCGCTCATCTACATCACCTCCGCGTGAGGGGTCAAACCATTTGCCTTGAGCACCTCGTCGGGGAGCTCGGAATAGAAGTGCTCGGTGCCGGGCACGCGCTTGAAGACCGGACGGGTGTCCAGACCAATACGCGGGTGGCTCGAGCGGGGCGCGAAGCGATCGCCCTTGGGGAAATCGCGCGGGCTCGGAACGGCGCCGGGCACCTGGTGCAGGCGGCCCGAACCGCTCTCGATGGACAGAACGGAACCCAGAAGACCGCGGGTGTACTCGTGGATCGGGTTCGTGAGCAGCTCCTTGGTGGGTGCCTGCTCGATAACCTGACCGGCGTACATAACCGTGATGTTATGGGCGACCTCGGCGACCAGAGCCAGGTCATGCGAAACGAAGATCATGGCAAAGCCGAGCTTGGCCTGAAGATCGTTGAGCAGCTTGATGACCTGCTTCTGGACGGTAACGTCCAGAGCGGTCGTGGGCTCGTCGCAGATGACCAGCTTGGGGTCGCGGGTAAGGGCCATAGCGATCAGGACGCGCTGACGCTGGCCACCGGAAAGCTCATGCGGATAGCTCTCGAGCGTACGCTTGGGGTCGAGGCCAACGAGCTCCAGGAGCTCCTCGGCGCTACGGGTGCCGCCACGCTTGGTGAGCTGCTTCATCTGGGCAGAGATGAGCATGGAGGGGTTAAGCGAGGACAGGGCGTCCTGGTAGACCATGGCGATATCGGTACCGCGCAGGCCGAACCACTCCTTCTTGCTCATCTTGAGCAGGTCGCGGCCCTCCCAGAGAACCTCGCCGGAAAGATGCTCGTCATCGTCGGTCAGACCCATGATGGCCAGCGTGGTGATGGACTTACCGCAGCCGGACTCGCCTACCAGGCCCATGGTCTGGCCGGGACGGACGTCAAAGTTGACGTGGTCGACGACGTTGATATCACCGTGGTGTTCAAACTGGATGCAGAAATCGCGGACCGAGAGAATCGGTTCGACAGACTCGTCGGGCACATGGCGATCGTCACGCTTGAGCTCGACATCGCGCAGGGCGCCAAGGCGAGCGGAGAGGGACTGGGCCTGCTCCTTGTAGGCGCGAACGGGGTCGGAGACCAGCAGGTCGGCCTCGCGACGCTTGGAGGAATCGGTCGGATCCAGGGCGGCGGAGGGAGCAGCGGCCATGGCGTCGGTAATGCCCTCGGAGAGGATGTTGAGCGCCAGGCAGGTGATCATGATGGCCAGGCCCGGGAACAGCGCCTGCCACCAACGGCCGGCGAGCACGCCGCCGCGGGCGTCGGCGAGGATGTTGCCCCAGGTAGCGGTGGGCTCCTGAATACCAGCGCCGATGAAGGTCAGCGAGGCCTCGAAGATGATGGCGTCGGCGACCAGGGTAACGGTGAAGACCATGATCGGGGCGATGCAGTTACGCAGAACATGCTTGATCAAAATCCACGGAGCCTTGGCGCCGGAAACGATGACCGCGCGGACATAGTCCTCGCCGTACTCGGACACGATGTTGGCGCGCACGATACGGGCAATCTGCGGAGTGTACATAAAGCCAATGGCGAAGATGATCGACGGCACGGAGTTGCCCAGGATGGAGACGAAGACGGCCGCGAGGGCGATGCCCGGGATGGACATGATGATGTCCAAGATACGCATGATCGTCTCGGAGACGGCCTTGCGCGAAACCGCCGCAAGGGCGCCTACGACCGAGCCGCAGACCAGAGCCATAGCAGTGGCGCCAAAGCCGATAATCAGCGAGTAACGACCACCGTAGAGCATACGCGACAGAATGTCGCGACCCTTATCGTCGGTACCGAAAATAAATCCGTTGCCGGGAGCCTGGCGAGCCGTAAAAATCTCGACCGGGCTATAGGGGGCAAGAAGGGGCGCCAGAATCGCAGTCAGGGCGACCAGCACCAGCACGACGGCTGCAATCTTAGAAGACAGCGTCATCTTCTTCCAGCCACCGAGCTTGAGCCCCTTAGAGGCAGCCTTCTCGAGCTGCTCGGTTTGCTTCTCTCGAATCTTTACCATAATCTACACCGTCCTGATGCGCGGGTTGATGAGCAGGTAGAGCATGTCAACCACGATGTTGATGATGATGAAGGCAAGAGCAACGACGATAACGACGCCCTGAACCAGGTTCGCCTCGTTGCCCTGAACGCCCTGCAGAATCGCGGTGCCCATGCCGGGGAGGTTGAAGATAACCTCGATGACGACGGCGCCGCCCATGAGGTAACCGATCTTAAGACCGAGGGTGGTGACCGGGGTGATCAGCGCATTGCGAAGAACGTTGATGCCGACGACGACCTTCTCGGGAACGCCGGCGCCGCGAGCCATACGGACATAATCCTTATCGAGCTCCTCGACCATGGCGGTACGCACGATACGAGTCATCTGGCCCGTCAGCGGAAATGCCAAGGCGATAGCGGGCATGATCATACGTCCCAGATAGCCAACCGGATTCGTGGTGAAGTGAGGCAGAGCACCCGATGCCGGGAGCACCTTAAGGTAGGAAGAGAACAGCAGGATCAACAGAACGGCAAGCCAGAACGACGGGGTTGCCAAGCCGGCGATGGAAAAGACGCGGATCACTTGGTCCGGCCATTTGTCGCGATACAGAGCCGCGATGACGCCGAGCAAAAACGAAACGACCGCACCGATGGCAAGACCGATGAAGGTCAGCTGCATCGTGACGGGCAGGGCCGTGGAGATGCGCTTGGCAACGGAGTTGCGAGCAGCACCATAGGTGCCCATGTCGCCATGGATCAAATCGCCCATATAGCGCACGTAGCGCACGGGCCAGGGGTCGTCCAGACCATACTTCTCATGGTACTCGGCAACCGCCTCGGGCGAGGCACCGTCACCCAACGCCGTGTAGGCGGGGTCGGTCTTGGAGAACGACATAAGGAAGAACACCAGGACGGTGACGCCCAATGCCATGATCGGCAGCGCCACAAGACGCCTTCCAATCAAACGTAGCAAGTTGTTCACGTTCTCTCCCCTTTCTTTTGTCGGTAGGACCAACTGGTATATGAGTACGGATACTCATTACAAGACCCGAGCGACATCGTTGCCGCCCGGGTCTTTGTTTCAACTATGAGGATACGGTCCCAACGACCGACATCCTGCATACAGACTCAAGCGAGTCTTACGCCTTGACGGTCGCAACGCCCCTGAAGGACATGCTCGTCGTGCCGATGCCCTTGAAGCCATCGAGGGCCTCGCCGTTGGGCGCAGTGGACGGATCGTCCCAGGAAGCGGAGACGGTCTTGACGTGGACAACGGGGTACAGAACGGCGTTGTCGGCAATGATGTCGAAGCACTCGTTCCACTTCTTCTGCTGCTCGTCGCCCTCGGCGGCAAGAGCCTCGTCCATGAGACCGTGGAGCTTCTGCCACTCAGCGGACTCCTTCCACGGGCAACGGGTCTGCATCCAGACGTTGTCGCCGTACCACCAGTTGAGCAGCAGGTCGGGGTCGGCGCCGAAGCAGGAAGGATCGCCAGGGGCAAGGAGGATATCGTAGGCCTCGCCGCCGTCGATGGCAGCGTAGGTAGCCGGCGAGGTATCGGTCTGGATGGTCACATCGAAGCCGAGAGCGTCGAGGTCGTTCTTGACCTGGGCGGCCATGCCCTTAATCTGCTCGTTGTCGGTGGTGCGCAGGGTGATGGCACCCGGGGTGATGCCAGACTCCTCGATGAGCTTCTTAGCCTTCTTGGCGTCGGTCTTGTACACCGTGGAAGCCTCATGATAGTTGGTGAAGCTCTTGGGCAGGTAGCAGCTGGCAGCGGTGGCAAGGCCAGCGAAGGTGTTGCTGACCATCTTCTCGGTGTCGAGCGCATACATGACAGCCTGACGGACCTTGACGTTGTTCCAAGGCTCCTTGGCGACGTTGAACATGATGAAGCGGGTGCCGAAACCCTGAACGTTATCGATCTTGCAGCCGGCGCTCTCGAGCTGGTCGACGGCGTCAGCGGTAACGAGCTCCATAACGAGCGTGGAGCCCTCCTGCTGAGCGGTAACGCGAGCGGTGGGGTCGGTCAGGATGCTGTACTGGATCTTCTTATCCTCGGCAGCATACTCACCGTTGTACTCGGGGTTGGGAACCAGGGTGATCTCGGTATCGGAGATAGAGTCGTACATCCAGGGGCCGGAGCCGATCGGCTGCTTGGCGCGATCCTCCTCGGTCTGGGTGGCCGGGGTAACGCGGACGATGGCCAGACGATCCTTGAGCAGGGAGAAGTTGGGGACCTTGGTCTTGACCGTCACGGTGCTAGCGTCCTTGGCCTCGATGGACTCGAAGGGCTGGAAGAACGGAGCATAGGTAGCGGAAGCGGCGCAAGCGGTGTAGGAGGCAACGACATCGTCAGCGGTGACCTCGGTGCCATCGGAGAACTTGGCGCCCTTGCGGATGGTGACCTCGAAAGTGGTGTCGTCCACAGACTTGGGATCGTCGGTGGCGAGCTCGTTGAAGGTGCTGTAGTCGTGGTAATCGATGCCGTAGAGGCCCTCGACGACGTGCCAGTTAGCACCCAGGCCCACAGCGGAGCCGGTGCTGGCGGGATCGAAGCTGGACGGAGCGTAAGCGGAACCAGCGGTGATCACGCCGCCGCCACGGTTGGCGGAATCGGTGGAACCGGAAGCGGAACCCTCGTCGCTAGAGCTGCCACCGCAGCCGGTGAGACCAAGCCCTGCGACAGCAGCGACGCTGCCGGTGAGGCCGAGGAACGAACGCCTGGACATACCCTTGTTGATGATGGCCATGTCTTCTCCTATCAATAGAGAATCTTACTCGGGAGCACCTAGACTTGCCCCCGCGCAACTTGCGGACGATATATACCTTACCTACCGACGAACCCAACTGAGGTGCCGCGCTCGGTGACCGATACATACATACGCTTGAACGGTATTTACTACCGTTCACCGAATTCATTGACAAACGATTCGCCAGACAGTATGTATCGACGAGGTGAGATATCAGTCTTCGTCAACCCGCAGGATAGCAGGGTTGTTCACCATGGTTAGTCAAACGTTTTAGCGTTAATAAAACCCGAAACCAGCAGGCAATCATGGCGAAATAAATGGTTGAAAATTGCGCAATCATGTATATCAGTTGTTTAGACTCGTGTTTAGCTATCGGAATGGCCAGCCGCCGCCTCGGCGCGCTCGGCATTCCATGCAACGAGCGCCTCGTGGACCGCCTTGGCAACATCGGCAGGTATGCCGCGAACTTCCGCGATCTCTTGCTCGCTCGCCGCGCGCAAACGCTTCATCGAGCCAAAATGGCGCATAAGGGCACGTTTTCTGGTGGGTCCCACGCCTGGAACGTCATCGAGTACCGAAACCGTCATGGCTTTATCGCGCAACTCGCGGTGGAACGTGATTGCAAATCGGTGGGACTCATCGCGCACCTGTTTAATTAGATAGAGCGAAGCAGACCCGGTCGGCAGCACGACAGGAGTCTCGTCCCAAGGCACAAAAACTTCCTCGTCGGCCTTCGCCAAGCCACAAACTGGTATATCGAGCCCAAGAGTTTCAAGTTGCTTGATCGCAGCGGTCAATTGCGGCTTACCGCCGTCGACAACGAGCAAATCGGGGCGCGATCCAAAGCGCTCGTCGGCCATGCGCTCGGGAGCATAGCGTCGTCCCAAAACCTCGGACATCGACACGAAGTCGTTTGCCTCGTCCAATTCGGCCTGAATTTTAAAACGACGGTACTGGCTCTTGTCGGCGCGCCCGTTGGTAAACACCACCATCGAGGCGACGGTAAAGGTTCCGTGCAGCGTCGAGATATCGAAGCACTCGATACGCATCGGCGGCGCCGGCAGCGCCAGTGCGCTTTCGAGCTCTAGGAGCGCCTGATTGGTGCGGTCGTCAGCGTACCCCGTTCGCATCATGTAGCGCATGAGGGCATGGCGCGCATTTTTGGATGCCATATCGAGCAAACGGTGCTTTTCGCCACGCTGCGGCCTATGGAGATGGCAGGAACGCTCACGCTTGCCAGCAAGCCACTCCCCCAGCGCCTCCGCATCCTCAAGCTCGACAGAGAGGTTTATCTCAGCTGGAATATCAGCCGTCTCGTCGTAATAGCGCTTAAGAAAGCCCGATTGAAGTTCCTCTTCGTCGACATCCAAACCCTTATCGAGAATAAACTCGCAGGTTCGAACCGTTCGACCCTCACGCACGACAAAGACGCAAGCGGCGGAGATGGTCTCCTCGCGATAGAAACCGATGACATCGATATCGACACTGGAGGGAAAAACGACTTGCTGACGATCGTCCAGACCCCTGATGACCTCCAAACGACGTTTGACGCGTGCCGCGCGCTCAAAGTCGAGCGCCTCGGCGGCATCCGCCATCTCGGAGGTCAGCTCATCGACGACATCCTTGCGATGGCCCGACAAGAAGCGCTCGACACGCTTGACGTTCTTGGCATAGTCTGCCAGGGAAATCGCGCCGACACACGCACCCGGGCCGCGCCCGACATGGTAGTCAAAGCAGGGACGCCCGTTTTGCGCGCAAATCATATTGACGATGTCTTCCTCGCCCTTGTGGGACTCGACGATACGACGACAACGACGCCATTCCGCACAAGAAGCCGAGCAGATCGGGATCACCTTGCGCAGCGTGTCAATGGTCTCACGCGCCGCGCGGCTGTCAGTATAGGGACCAAAATAACGCGTTCCCGGCTTATGGCACTCACGCGTATATTTGATAGCGGGATACAGGTCGCCCTTTGTAATGGCGATAAAGGGGTAGCTCTTGTCATCCTTGAGGTCGACGTTAAAGTACGGATGGTACTGACCAATCAAATTGCGCTCGAGCACCAACGCCTCGTGCTCGGTCTCCACCACGATATAGTCAAAGCTCGCCACCAGCTGCATCATCAGCGGGATCTTTTGACGCTCATCCTGCAGTGTCACGTATTGACGCATGCGGGCGCGCAGGTTTTTCGCCTTGCCCACGTAGATGACATCGCCCTTGGCATCCTTCCAAAGGTAGCATCCGGGCTGTGTGGGAACGCGCGAAACCTGTTCGGCAAGCGTTGGAATGTTGTCGTGACCGGCCACGCGCACCTACTTACGACGAAGCAGCGCCGAGACCTCGGGCATCTTAAGGACGACGGCAAGGCCAAAGGTAACAGCAAGCGAGACGACACCCGCAACGCAAACGTAGCCAAGAGTAATCAGAATCGAGCCGCCAAGTGCCCCGACAAAGTGTTCAAGCGCCCACATGACGCCGGCGCCTGCGGCAGCACCCAGGCCGCCAAGCAAAAGGCCAAAGAAACCGCCATGCAGGATAGATTTGACCTGAAGGCCACGCAAGCGACGACGCAGCCACCACAGCGAACAGCCGACCAAGATCACGTAGTCGACAACATACGAAAGCGCGATTGCCGGCATACCGAAGCCCAGCACAACGCCAAACAGCAGAACCGAGCCGGCCTGGCCGATGGCAGAATACAGGCAATATCGGCTATAGGGCTTCATGTCGAGCAAGGCAGAGAAGCTCTTCTGCATCAACACGACCACGCCGTAGAGCGGCAGCGAGAACGCCAGGTAGACAAGGAACTCAGACACCAGCGCCACGCCGGACTCATCAAACTTGCCGGCACAGTAAATCATGTTGAGCGGACGCGCGAAGACAATCAGGTACAGCGCGAACGGAATCAGGAAGAACAGCATCTGGGCGACGCCACGCGAAATGCCCGTGCGAACGCTGTCGTAATCCTTCTCCTGTGCGTCGTGAGAGAGCTCGGTATAGAGCGCCGTCGAAAGCGAGGCGGCAATCAGCGCGTAGGGCAGCGTGTACCACAGGCGCGCATAGGCGATGACGGAAGGACCAGTCTCGGGCTGGACAACCAGCGCGGCAGCGTTGGTGATAGAAGTCGAGACAAACATGCACACCGTGGCAAGCAGCGTCGGGATACCGAGCGCAATCGTCTGGCGAAGCGCGGGGTCCTTAAAGTCGATATGGATATGGGGATGCACGCCGTGCTTGCCAAGCGCGGGAATCTGACATGCCATCTGAACAAAGACACCGAGGGTCGTACCGGCCGCAATCAAGATGATGCCGGCACGTTCGCCAAACTGCGCGGACACGGGCGCAAAACCCATAAAGCTCGCAATGACGATCACATTGTTGAGGACCGGGGCAAACGTCGACCAGAAGTAGTCGCGGTGTGCGTTGAGAACGCCCGAGAACACCGAGCCCAAACCATAAAACAGAATCTGGATGGCAAAGAAACGAAACATGAACGCAGCGGTATCCATGCTGCCGCCGTCACCCGAAAGGAACGATTGCGTCCAGATAAAGCCCGGGGCGAACACGGTCCCCAGCAACGAAATGCCACCCAGTACCAGAAGCAGAATGCCGAGCAGGTTGCCCACGTACTCGTTCGAGGCCTCGCGACCCTGCTCACGCCTCACGCCCATGTATACGGGCAAAAACGCCGTCACGAGCATGCCGCCCATCACGAGTTCGTAGAGCATATTGGGCAGGTTGTTGGCGACCTGATAGGAGGACGAGAGCAGCGACATGCCGATAGCGGCCGCCATTGCCCACGTGCGGATAAAACCGGTGACGCGAGACACGATAGTCAGGATGGTCATAAGCCCGGCGGAACGACCAACCGTGGAGTAGTCCGACGAACCCATGTCGTCAGTGTCATCTCGCGACGAAGAAGCTTCGGATGAGGGTGTCTGAGGCGCAGATTCTTTTGCAAAATGAGCTCCGCGCTTCAATTCTTCCTGCGGCATCGCTCAGTCCTCTCTCGTAATCGCGGCAACCGTCGCCCCGCAAAATGCAATTAAATCATCGGGTGCAAGCTCGAGCTGATAACCACGCTTGCCTCCCGAAATAAAAATGGTATCCCAAAGGACGCATGTCTCATCAATGAGCGTCCGGTAGCGTTTTTTCATACCGACCGGGCTGCAGCCGCCGCGAACGTAGCCAGTCGCCGCAAGCAAATCCTTCACATGCATCATGGCCAAGGACTTCTCCCCTGCGGCACGCGCGGCGGACTTTAGATCGAGCTCGTCGGCAACAGGGATGCAGCACACAACATAGTCGTTGGACGGTGTCACGCAGACCAAAGTCTTAAATCCTTGACCGGGCTCCTCGCCAAGCTGCTCCGAAATCGCGACCCCCAGGCCCACCGACTCATCACCATCGTCTTCGTACGTATGTAGAACATAGGAAATGCCGGCGCTTTCCAGCTCGCGCATCGCATTGGTTTTTGGCGTCTTTACAGCCTTTGCCATGACATATCCTTTCCCTCGCATTCGGACGTAAAGATTAAGTATATGTCCAATTCGGCTGCATACGTCACTTCGACACAGCAAGCGCCATCGAATCACAAGGAGTCGATGGCGCCCATAAACTGAATCGCCTATTTATTGAGCATCAAGTTGAGCCTGACGCTCCCGGTCGCGCCTGAGCAACGGCGCCAAAAACTTGCCCGTATAACTCTGCGGACAGTCCGCAACCTGCTCCGGTGTGCCCGAAACCACGACGGTTCCGCCGCCGTTACCGCCCTCGGGACCCATATCGATCAGGCGGTCGGCAACCTTGATGACATCAAGGTTGTGTTCAATCACCAGCACCGTGTTGCCCGCATCGACCAAGCGCTGCAGCACATCGAGCAGCTGGCGGACGTCCTCAAAATGAAGGCCGGTCGTCGGCTCGTCCAAAATATAGAACGTCTTGCCCGTCTGGCGTCGATGAAGCTCCTTGGCGAGTTTCACACGCTGCGCCTCGCCGCCCGAGAGCGTCGTGGCGGGCTGGCCCAGGCTCACGTAGCCCAAGCCTACATCGTACAGCGTCTGAAGCTTGCGCTTAATCTGCGGGATATTCCCAAAGAAAGCCAGTGCCTCGGCCACGCTCATGTCAAGTACGTCCGAGATGGTCTTGCCACGGTAGGTGACCTCGAGTGTCTCGCGGTTGTAGCGTTTACCGCCGCAAACTTCGCAGGGAACGTAGATATCGGGAAGGAAGTGCATCTCGATCTTGATCTGTCCGTCGCCCTTGCACGCTTCACAGCGCCCGCCACTCACATTAAAGGAGAAACGACCCGGCGAGTAGCCGCGCGCCTTCGACTCCGGCGTACTCGCAAACAGCGCGCGAAGATCATCCCACAGGCCGATATAGGTAGCAGGGTTGGAACGCGGCGTGCGGCCAATCGGCGACTGGTCAATATCGATAACCTTATCGATACACTCGATGCCCTCGATTTTCTTATATGGACCCACAGGGCGCGTCGAACGGTGAATGGCATTCGTAAGGGCAGGCGCAATGGTATCGGTAACCAGGGAGCTCTTGCCCGATCCCGACACGCCGGTAACAACCGTAAGCGTACCAAACTCGATCTTGGCAGTAACGTTTTTGAGGTTGTTGGCTCGAGCGCCCGTAATTTTAAGGCAGCCGCGACCGGGCTTGCGCCGTTCATCAGGCACCCGGATCATTCGTTTGCCGGTCAGATAAGCGCCCGTCATCGACTCAGGACACGCCATGATATCGGCAGGCGTTCCCGCCGCGACTACGTGTCCGCCGTTGACGCCGGCGCCGGGCCCCATGTCGATCACGTAATCGGCGGCACGGATTGTATCCTCGTCGTGTTCGACGACGATAACGGTATTGCCGATATCGCGCAGGCGCTCGAGCGTCTTAATCAAGCGCTCGTTGTCACGCTGATGAAGACCGATCGAGGGCTCGTCCAGAATATAGAGCACGCCCATGAGACCCGCGCCGATCTGTGTTGCCAGGCGAATACGCTGCGCCTCGCCACCGGAAAGCGTCGCCGAGGCACGATCGAGCGTCAGATAGTCGAGTCCAACATCGACCAGAAAACGCAAGCGCTCCAGGATTTCCTTGACGATGCGCCCGCCGATAAACTGTTGGCGCTCGGTGAGCTCCAGGCCCTCAAAAAACTCGAGCGACTCACGGCACGACAGGCAACAAACCTCGTAAATGGACTTGCCGCCCACGGTGACGGCGAGCATCTCAGGGCGCAAACGAGCGCCGTGGCAGCTCGAGCACGGTTCCTCGCGAATGTACTTCTCCAAGCGCGCCTTGGTGTTCTCGTTCGTCGTCTCGGTATAGCGTTCGTACAGGATGTTGCGAACGCCCGAAAACTTGGTATCCCACTGGCTACGACGTCCGTCGAGCTTTTGGTAGTCGACCGAGATCTTCGTATCGCCCAGGCCATCCAAGAATGCACGACGCACGCGAGGGGGCAAGTCCTCCCACGGCGTATCGGTGCTCACCTTAAAGTGTTTGCAGACCGCAGCAAAAATCTGCGGATAGTAGTTCGAATTGCCAAACAGGCTACCAAAGACTCCGTCGGCAATGGACTTCGAGGGGTCCTCGATCAGCGCCTCGGCATCAACGGTTTTCTTAAAGCCCAGGCCGTCGCACTCAGGACATGCGCCATAGGGAGCGTTGAACGAAAAATCACGCGGCTGAAGATCGTCAATGGAGTGACCATGCTCCGGGCATGCCAAGGCCAACGAATACTCCAGCAGCTCGCCCTCGGTCCCCTCGGGAGCATCACGATCGGGCAGCATGTACACGTTTACATTGCCGTGAGCCAGCGCGGTCGCCTGCTCAACAGACTCGGCGATACGGCCCAGAGAGTTCTCACGGATTACGATGCGATCGACCACGACCTCGATATCGTGCTTGAACTTCTTGTCCAGATCGATCGGATCGTCGAGCGAGCGCACTTCACCGTCGACACGCACGCGGCTAAAGCCCTCGGCACGAAGGTCCTCAAACAGTTTGGTGAACTCGCCTTTTCGCCCGCGCACTACCGGTGCCAGCACAAACGCGCGGCGGCCCTCCCCCGCCGCCAAGACCTTGTCGGCAACCTGGTCGGTCGTCTGGCGCTCAATGACGCGGCCGCATTCGGGACAGTGCGGGGTGCCCACACGGGCGAACAGCAGGCGCAGATAGTCATAAATCTCGGTTACGGTGCCAACCGTCGAGCGAGGGTTTTTAGACGTCGTCTTTTGGTCGATCGACACCGCCGGCGAAAGGCCGTCGATTGAATCCAAGTCGGGTTTGTCCATCTGGCCCAAGAACTGGCGCGCATAGCTCGAAAGGCTCTCGACGTATCGACGCTGGCCCTCGGCATAGATAGTGTCAAATGCCAGCGAGCTCTTGCCCGAGCCAGAAAGACCGGTAATGACCACGAGTTGGTCACGCGGAATGGAAACATCGATATCACGGAGGTTGTGCTCACGAGCGCCGCGAATAACGATAGAAGAATCAGACATGGAAGCTCCTTGCCTCCTATTGCATCGAATCATACTGCCGATGAGTTTAGCGCACTCGACGCGCACAGATGTTCGTAATACAAGATTCGCAGACCTTTAGCTTTGCGTATCGGGTGCTTCGTTTCTCGAAATGCCGTGGAAAGGTTACAGTAACCTAATACTGAACTTAATTTGCTGTAACAGAGGAACGTCCATGACCGAAGATATCCCCCTTGAAATCACTTCGAGCGACATGGCCAATCTGCCCATATTCATCGCCGTCCTTATCGTGGCCACCGTCGTCGTGCGCGTGTATTTTTCAATCAAACACAATGAAAAGCCGCCCATTGCCCGCGTCTTTTGGTGCGCGACGCTCCTCATCCCGCTCGGCGTGGTAGCTGCATGGATTACGAATCAATTGCTCGTAAATGAGGACAGTTCCCTATGGGTCCTTTCTTATTCGGCGCTCGGTGCTGCCGCCGTCATACTTCTTGTCGAACCCTTGGTTTCGCGACTTATCGACCAAACCGATCTTGCGACGGGAACGGTTGCCTGTATTTGCCGTGACATCCTTGTCATCGCCGCTGTTTCAGCGCTCTCGTTCGTTTCACTCGAAATTGCCTGCAACGAAACGTTCTATCGCATTCCCGCCAACTCATTCGGGTTTTCCGTCGGGCTGCTCGCGACGGTTCTGCTCTCCCTTTATTTGCTGGGACAGCGTCATGGAGGCGTCATGGCCCTCGTGCCCGTCGCCTGCTGTATCCTTGGCATTGCCGAGCACTTCGTCATAACGTTTAAAGGCGAGGCCATCCTGCCAAGCGATATCTTGGCCCTTGGCACCGCAATGGAGGTGAGCGAGGGATACGAGTTTACCTTTACCGCCGGAATCGTAACCTCTCTCGCCCTGCTGGAGATTTCCCTGGGGCTTCTTTCGCTTATCCGTCCGCGAAAGCTCCGTACGCCCACCCATGTCTTCCCCGCAATCGCCGCTAACCTCTGTGCTTTTCTGTTAGTGACCGTTGTGGGGCTCTCGGGCTTTTCCAGCATCGACTTGGAGCAGGCGCTGAATTTTGGATTTGACCGTTGGCAGCCCATCACCACGTATGCGTCTCAGGGTTTTATCACTTCGTTCACCGAAATGGTCAACGAGTTGCCCATTGAGAAACCCGAAGGCTATACGCCCGATGAGGCGCAGAGCATCGAGCAGGAGCTCGCCGCCACCTACGACAGCACGTATGGCTCGAGCGAGCAGCGCGCGGCGGCCGTTGCCCAGTTCAATGAAATCAAGCCGACGATTGTTGCCGTCATGAACGAGAGTTTTAGCGACCTTTCGTGCTTTGAGCAGCTCCAGGCGGCCGGGTACACCGGCCCCGCATTCTACAACTCGCTTCCCGACACACTTGTTCGCGGCACCATGCTCGCTTCGGTCGCCGGTGGCGGAACGGCGAACTCCGAATTCGAATTTTTAACCGGAGCGACAACGGCCTTTGTCGGATTGGGCAAAATCCCCTATCAGCTGTACCAGATGAATGGCGTCAACAGCCTGGCAAAGGACCTTAAAGAGCTTGGGTATACCGCTACGGCTATGCACCCGCAAAACCCCGTCAACTACCATCGAGATAAAATCTATCAGCAGCTGGGCTTTGGAGACTTTCTTTCAATCGGCGATTTCGAAGGTGCGCCCTGTTACCATGCCGGCGTATGCGACTACGCCACCTACGACAAGATACTCGACCTGCTTAGAACCGACGAAGCCCCACAGTTCATCTTTGACGTCACGATGCAAAATCACGGCGGCTACGACTATGGCACCGTTCCCGCCGAGGAGCTGACAAACTATTGGGTCGAGGGAGCCAGCGAGGGTGCCAATAGCGCGCTCAACACCTATCTTACCTGCATCAACGCATCCGACCGGGACCTCGAGTACTTTATCAACGAGCTCCGCAATATCGGCAGACCGGTTGTCCTTGTCTTTTTTGGCGACCATCAGCCGAGCGCCGCAACGACTCTCAACGACGAGCTGTACCCTCAGGAAGATACGGCAAGCCACGCTTTCCGTATCTATCAGTCGACATATTTCGTCTGGGCTAACTATGAAATCGCCGGCAATACCGAGCTCAACGTCTACGACACCGTCGGGGCAAACGAGATTGCAGCCATTACCCTTAATAAGATCGGCGCCCCGCTCACCGACTATCAAAAGGCTCTGCTTGCAACAAGGTCAGATGTGCCCACCATCAATGTCGCCGGCTACCTTGGTGCCGACGGGCTGCGCTACGACTTGGAATCTGAAGACAGCCCATACGCCTCGACGATCGACAAGCTGCAGCGCATGCAATACCTCGAGTTTGCCAGCAAAGTTCAGTAAGCCCGCCCATTCGCTTGGACCCATCGTATTGCAAGCACGCTCGGCCCAAATGCATCGCAAATGACTCCCGCTCGCAAACGAGGGTACAATGACGCTCGTGTCACATCACGGGGCCCCGGCCCCAACATATACAAAGGAGTCATACATGGATTGCGAGCACGCACAGGCCGCCGGCGGACAAACGTCGCCGTCGCAATTTGAGGAGAACACGCTGTCCGAGGTCAAACGCGTCATCGCCGTGCTTTCCGGCAAGGGCGGTGTCGGCAAGTCGTTTGTCACCGGTGCCATCGCCACCGAGCTTGCCCGTCACGGCCACAAGGTCGGCGTCCTCGATGCCGACATTACCGGTCCCTCTATCCCCAAGATGTTCGGTATGAGCGGACGCCACGTCCATGCCCTTGGCAACCTTATGCTGCCCGAAATCTCCGAGCGCGGCGTCAAGGTCATGAGCTCCAACCTTCTGCTCCAAAACGAGACCGACCCCGTCCTTTGGCGCGGTCCGGTCATCGCAGGCGCCATTAGGCAGTTCTGGAGCGAGACCTCGTGGGGCCCCATCGACTACCTGCTGGTCGACATGCCTCCGGGAACAGGCGACGTCGCGCTCACCGTCTTCCAGTCGCTGCCCGTCGACGGCATCGTCATCGTCACGAGCCCGCAGGATCTGGTCTCGATGATCGTCGCCAAGGCGGTCAACATGGCCGAGAAGATGAACGTCCCCATTCTGGGCATCGTCGAAAACATGAGCTATATTGAGTGCCCCGACTGCGGCAAGAAGATCGAGGTCTTTGGCAAGAGCAAGCTCCCCGAGGTCGCAGAGCGCTATAACCTCGACATCTTGGGCCAGCTTCCCATCAATCCGGCACTCGCCGAGGCCTGCGATAAGGGCGAGGTCGAGACCGCGCTGCCCGATGGCATGTTGCCCAAGGCAGTCTCTGCCGTCGAGGCCATTGCCCCGCACGAGACCGACGAGGCCTAAGTGAACACGAGCGCCTTCTATGACGTCCTGGTAATCGGCGGCGGGGCTTCAGGCCTCGCCGCCGCCATTACGGCCGCACGTGCTGGCAAAAGCGTCTGCATCGTTGAGCGCGATGTCGCCTGCGGCCTTAAGCTTCTTGCGACCGGTAACGGCCGCTGCAACCTCTCCAACGAATCGATTGATCCTCAGCGGTATAACCACCCCGCATTCATCGAATCCGTCATGGGCCCCCAGCCCGAACAAGAGCTTATGGGTTTCTTCTCCTCGCTGGGCATCATGACAACCTCCGAGGAAGGCCGGCTGTACCCGCGCTCCCTTCGCGCAGAATCGGTGCGCGACGCGCTTCTCAACGTTTGCGACCGCCTAGGTATCACCTTAATCTGCGGAGCCAACGTTGCCTCGGCGCACAAAGTTTCCGAAGGCTGGGCACTCCAAATAGACCGTCCAGCGCGGGCGCTCAAGGCAAAAAAGCACGACGACCGAAAATCGGAGCTCCGCTCGCTTCGGAAAGCGCTCGCCGATGTTCCTCGCAAGAACGAGGCCCCGCAGGCACATACCGTAATTATCGCCACGGGCGGCAACCCCACCGGTATCGCCGATACGTTTCGCCTCCCCCTCACTTCGCTACGCCCCATCCTCTGCCCCGTATCGGCAACGGTCGTTGGCGATCGGGCAGCACTCAAGATGTTGGATGGTCTGCGCGTCCGCGCCCGCTTGACGCTCACCCGTAACCATAGTGAGCTCTGGCACGAAGACGGTGAAGTACTGTTTCGAACCTTCGGCATCTCGGGCGTCGCTGTCTTCAACCTCTCCCGTCGTATCCAGCGCGGCGATACGATCCTGCTCGACGTTTTCCCCGACCTCTCCAAAGACGAGCTGCTCGATATGCTCAACCGGCGCGTTGAGCTGCTCGGCGGCTTTTCGCCCCGCGATCCCCGTTGGCTCGACGGCATGCTCGCCCCGCAACTCTCCCGCGTCGTCTGCACGGCGTTCGAGCAGTGCCATCCAGGCTCCAACGATGTCATCCACCTGGTCTCGATCCTCAAGCACTTTAAGTTGCTCGTCGAGGGTACAGCCGAGGAGCGCTCGGCGCAGGTCACGCGTGGTGGCGTATCTGTCGAGAGCATCTCAACACCCAGTCTACGCGCGCGCTGCGTTGTCGACGCCCCGCTTTACGTCTGCGGCGAAGCGCTCGACATCGACGCCGATTGCGGGGGCTTTAACCTTGCGTGGGCCTGGCTCTCGGGCATTCGCGCTGCAAGCAGCCTGTAGCCGCGCAGTCTATAATCAAAAACGCATTCGGGCCGTCTGGGATACCGGACGGCCTCTTTCTTGCCTCTAAGGAGACCTCGATGATCAAAATCACCCAAGTCAACGTGTCGCTCGATGAAGCCGGCGATGAAAATGCCTGCCTCATTGTTGGCAAGCGAGTCGCCAAGCGCATCTTACGTTGCAAGGACTCCGAGATCAAGTCCATCGAGCTCCACCGCAAGTCAATCGACGCTCGCAAAAAACGAGACGTCCATTTTATCCTGAGCTTTCGTGTTGAGCTGACTAGTCCCCACCTCGAGCGAGAAGCGGTCGACAGCGTTGCCGAGCGTGACCGCTCGCGCGTACGCGCGATAGAAGACGATGAGCCTTCATTCCCCTCCCCCGTCTCCGACGCACCTCAAGAACGCCCTGTCGTTGTCGGCGCCGGATGCGCCGGCCTTTTCGCTGCGCTCACGCTCGCCGAAGCAGGTCTTAAGCCCTTGCTTATCGAGCGCGGCGACCCGGCATTTCGCCGCTCGCATGCGATCGACCTCTTTCTAAAGGAGCGCATCCTCGACCCCGAGAGCAATATTCAGTTTGGTCTGGGCGGCGCGGGGACCTTCTCGGACGGCAAGCTCAATACGGGAACAAAAAATCCCGCCCATCGCCTTATCCTCGAAACCTTCGTCGAGGCGGGTGCGCCCCGCGATATTCTGTGGGATGCCAAGCCGCACATTGGCTCCGACATCCTTCCCAAGGTTGTCACCGCTATATCCCAGCGCATCGAGCAGCTCGGAGGTGTCGTCCGTTATCGAACGAAGCTCGTCGACATTCGCATCGACGCGTCTGGCGCCATCACCGGTATTGATGTCCAATCGTCCCAAGACGCCGCTTACGAGCCGATCGAGACAAAGCACCTCATCCTCGCCTGCGGGCATTCTGCTCGCGATATTTTTGAGCTCCTTAAGGACCACAACGTGGCCCTCGCACAAAAGACCTTTGCCATGGGCGTTCGCATCGAGCATCCGCAACGCGACATCGACAGAGCCCAATATGGAGCCTCGGCGGGACATCCAGCGCTCGGGGCGGCCCCCTACAAACTTGTTGCCCATCTTCCCAACGGCCGCAGCGTGTTCTCGTTTTGCATGTGCCCCGGCGGACAGGTTGTTGCCGCCTCTTCAGAACCGTGCCATCTGTGCGTCAACGGGGCCAGTCTCAATGCCCGCGACGGACGCAACGCAAATGCCGCCCTGCTCGTTAACGTCACGCCTGAGGACCTTCCCAACGATGACCCGCTCGCCGGCATCGAGCTCCAGCGTGCCTGCGAGGCGGCCGCCTATCGCCTGGGCGGTTCCAACTGGAACGCACCGGCACAACTCGTCGGAGATTTCCTCGCAGGACGCGCCAGCAAGGCGCCCGGAAAGGTAAAGCCCACCTATCCGCTCGGTGTGACCTGGACGGCAATTGACGAAGCCCTGCCGCAGCATATCGTCGAGTCGCTCCGCCTGGGACTTCCCCTACTCGGAAAAAAGCTACGAGGCTACGACCGCCCCGATGCCGTTCTTACCGGCGTGGAGACTCGTTCGAGCTCACCGGTCACTGTCACTCGAGACCGAACGTGCCATGCCGCGTCGACCCCGGGCCTCTACCCTTGCGGTGAGGGAGCTGGATATGCCGGCGGCATCATGAGCGCGGCCACCGACGGCATCCGTTGTGCTGAAGCCCTGATCGCAGACCTCTAACGCACGAATTCCAGCGCGCAAAAGACACAGGCCCCGAGCTCCACAGGGAACTCGGGGCCTGTTCGCTATTTCTTAAACCGTGCACCTTGGCGTTTTCTGCCCGATGCGAACGTGGAACCCTTGCGGGCCTGCGAACGTAAGCGCTCGATCGTCTCGTCCTCAGACGCACCCTCGAGCATCGCCCGAATCTGAACGACAGCATCGCGCAGGCGCGCCGCCTCCTCAAAGTCCATAGCGGCAGAAGCGTTACGCATATCCTCTTCCATGGTTTCGACGATCCGCACAAGCTCGTCATGTGGCAGTTCTTCCAACTGCTCCGCAAGTGTCTGCTCGGGCGCCACCGTTTCCGGCACACCGCCCTCGCCCGACTCATCGGGCGTATAGAATGCGCCATGGCCAAGAGAGTCGCCCTTCGAGCGTCCCTTGGAGCCCACAGTTTTTTCGGCCTCGGCAATAAAACTTGAGATGTCGTTGATGGCCTTGCGCACCGTCTTGGGCACAATGCCATGTTCTTCGTTATATGCCATCTGAATCTCGCGACGGCGCTGCGTCTCCTCGATGGCCTCTTTCATCGAATCGGTCACAACGTCTGCATACATGATGACTTCGCCATCGGCGTTTCGGGCCGCACGGCCAATCGTCTGAATCAACGAACGGCGGTTGCGCAAGAAGCCTTCCTTATCGGCATCGAGAATTGCCACCAGTGAGACCTCAGGGAGATCCAAGCCCTCGCGAAGCAGGTTGATGCCAACGAGAACATCGATCTTGCCCTCGCGCAGCGTTCGCAGGATCTCGACACGGTCCATTGTCGCCGTATCAGAGTGCATGTAATTGACCTTAATGCCCGCGTCGAGCAGATGGTCGGTCAGGTCCTCGGCCATGCGCTTGGTCAACGTGGTCACCAGCACGCGCTCCTTGCGGGCAACGCGCTCGCGAATCTCGTCCTCAAGATCGTCAATCTGGCCGCGAACTGGACGCACGTCAATCTTGGGGTCGAGAAGGCCGGTCGGACGAATAATCTGCTCCACGTCGTTTTGGCTCACCCGCAGCTCGTAGTCGCCCGGCGTGGCCGAAACATAGATAAACTGGGGTATCCTTGCTTCAAACTCATCGAAACGAAGCGGGCGGTTATCGAGCGCCGAGGGCAGGCGAAAACCATGTTCCACCAGCGTCACCTTACGCGAGCGGTCACCTTCGTGCATGCCGCGAATCTGCGGCACCGTCACATGACTCTCATCGATGATGCAGAGCATATCCTTGGGAAAGTAATCGATTAGGGTAAACGGCGGCTCACCCGGCTTGCGACCGTCCAGATGACGCGAGTAGTTCTCGATGCCGTTGCAAAAGCCCATCGTCTCGAGCATCTCAAGATCATAATCGGTACGCTGCTGCAGACGCTGCGCCTCGAGCAACTTGTCGGTCGCCTTGAGCTCCGCCACGCGCTTCTCGCACTCTTCACTGATCGATTTCAGAGCCGCCTTGACCTTCGGCTTCTCGGTCACGTAGTGCGATGCCGGCCATACGGGAATGGCCTCGTACTCACGAAGCATCTCACCGGTGACCTCATCGATCTCGGCAATCAGCTCGACCTCGTCGCCAAAGAACTCAAACCGCAACGGATGCTCGGCATAAGGCGGATACACGTCGACAACATCGCCGCGCACGCGGAACGTGCCACGTGCCAGGTCATAGTCATTGCGATCATATTGAATGTCGATAAGTGCATGGATAAAGTCATCGCGCTCGAGCGGCACCTTCTTGTCGACGTTTGGAGCCAGACCCGCATAGTCCTCAGGAGAGCCAATGCCATAGATACACGAGACCGATGCGACAACGATCACATCGCGTCGAGAGAGCAGTGACGCGGTCGCTTGATGGCGCAGCATCTCGACCTCTTCGTTAATCGAGGAGTCTTTCTCGATATATGTATCGCTTTGCGGCACATACGCCTCGGGCTGATAGTAGTCGTAGTACGAGACGAAGTAGACCACAGCATTATTGGGAAAATACTCTTTGAGCTCGCTCGCAAGCTGAGCGGCGAGCGTTTTATTCGGAGCCATGACCAGCGTCGGCTTTCCCAGGGCCTCAATAGTCTTTGCCATCGTGAAGGTCTTGCCCGAACCAGTCACACCCAGCAAAACCTGATAGCGGTCTCCGTCCCTCACGCCCTGCACAAGCGACTCAATGGCCTTAGGCTGGGAACCGGCAGGCTCATAGGGAGAGACGACTTCAAACGGCACCTCAGCGCCCTCAACGCCAAAGCGCTTAAGTTCACCACCAACGCGTTCTACTTCAAATTCCGCCATGGATACTCCTAACTCATACATCTGCAGTATACGCAGGCGGTGGGCTTAGTCCTATACGAACCGATCGGGATAGAGAGTCTTATATCGAACCCAGGCATTATTGACGCGAATCAGATAAGCCTGAGTTTCAGGGAAGGTAATCGCATTATGGAGTGACGTGTTCTGCTGCGCCCATCCGTCGACATTGCCCATACCGGCGTTATAGGCGGCAATGGCACTATCCGTCGACCCGTTGAAATAGGTTAGAAGATACGAGAGGTATGCGCAGCCAAACTCGATATTCGTAGCCGGATCGTTAAGATTGTCGGCCGAATACTCCCCTCCGTCGACAAGACCCTTGGCGATCATATCCTGGGCAGTCTCGGGCATCAGCTGCATCAATCCCTGAGCACCCTGATTCGACTCGGCCTCGGAATCCCAATTCGATTCCGACTTAATGACAGCGCACACCAGATACGGATCCAGATTATGCGAAATACTGGATTGTTTTACATACGCCTCGTAGTCAATCGGATACAGCGGCTTAAAGAAAGCGGCAGGAGCACACGAGTAGACGAGCGAAATAAGGCCGAAGACGAACACAACGGCAAGTGGCGCCACGCGATACCACGTAAAGAAACGTGTCTTAGGCATCGGCCTCCTCCTTATCCACGACATCCCCGAAGCCATGGCGCGCAAGCCATGCGTCAAGTTGTTCAAAGAGCGAGTTATCGCCTGCCGCATTATCAATCACCGTTGTAGCGAGATTGCAAAGCGAAGCCTCATCAGGCTGGCATGCAGAGCGCGCATCAAAATCAGAGGACTCCATACCACGATGAATGGCACGCTCGCGACGAACTGCTAAAGGAGCGCTGATAACCAGGATTTCATCTGCCAGGCCAAAAGCATCCTCAAAACCAGTCGGGGCAGAAACCTCAACAACCGCAAAGGGGAAACGGGGGGACGAAACCGTGCAGCAAACCGGATCAAGAATCCTCAATGACAGCTGTTCGATGAGAACCGGATGAACGATGTCGTTGAGCCGCGCAACTGTATCAGGAGAGGCGAAAGCTCGAGCAGCGAGAACATTGCGGCGAATGCCGCCCTCCCCGTCCAGAATGTCCCAACCGAATTCTTCGGCGAGGGCATTGACGATATCGGAGCCTGGCACATACAGCGATTTGGCAAGCTCATCCAGATCGATAAGCATGGCGCCATGAGATTCGAGATAGCGGCAGGCAGTCGACTTTCCCGAAGCAATATTGCCCAAGACAAAAACGGTAAACATCAAGTCCTCCCTAACGCCAATGGGAGTTATTATCGCGCAAATACAAAAGAAGGACTCAAAATACAGCCAAACAGTAAGACAAGCTAAACGAAGGCGAGTTCTTGTATTACAACTCTCTATCAAACGCAAAAAAGGGGGAGGCCGCGAGGCCTCCCCCTTCCAAGTTCGATGACGGC
>CABUPH010000004.1 GCA_902493375.1 uncultured Collinsella sp. | reverse complement strand
CCAGCGCGAGCTGGGCTGGAGGCCGGCCCACACCGACTTCGCCGAGGGCCTGAAGCAGACCATCGACTGGTACGTCGCCAACGAGTCCTGGTGGCGCCCGGCCAAGGAGGCCACCGAGGCACGCTACCGCGCCCAGGGGCAGTAAGACCGCATCCCGGCGAACCGCACCGCGGGGCGCCCGCGCGGGGCCGCAGGGCATGGGGATGATCCTGCGTCCCCGCGCGGGCGCCCGCAACCTGAACCTCTTCGATAGGAGCTTTTCCCACATGGCAGACATCGCATTCGAGAAGGACCTCTCCGTCGCCGAGACCGGCATCGGGGGCCTCAAGGTCGTCGACCTCGCCGTCCACGGCGACTCGCGCGGCTGGTTCAAGGAGAACTGGCAGCGCGCCAAGATGACCGCGCTGGGCATCCCGGACCTCAGGGTCGTCCAGAACAACATCTCCTACAACGACAAGAAGGGCGTCACGCGCGGCATCCACGCCGAGCCCTGGGACAAGTTCATCTCCGTGGCCCGCGGCAGCGTCTTCGGCGCCTGGGTGGACCTTCGCGAGGGCAGTGCCACCTACGGGAAGGTCTACACGACCGTTCTGGATCCCAGCAAGGCCATCTACGTCCCGCGCGGCGTGGGCAACTCCTTCCAGGCCCTTGAGGACGGCACCGCCTACACCTACCTGGTGGACGCCCACTGGTCCCTTGAGCTGAAGAGGACCTACACCTTCGTGAACCTCGCCGACCCCGACCTCGCCATCGAGTGGCCCATCCCGTTGGATCAGGCCACCGTCTCCGAGGCGGACAAAAACCACCCGATGCTCAAGGACGTCGTCCCCATGGCGCCCAGGCGCACCCTCGTCACCGGCTGCAACGGCCAGCTGGGTTATGCGGTCCGCGCGCTCGCCGAGGAGCGCGGCCTCGCTAAGGACTTCGACTTCTGCGACATCGACACCTTCGACATGTCCGACCCGGAGGCCTATTCGCAGTACGACTGGTCGCTCTACGGCACCGTCATCAACTGCGGCGCCTACACCGCGGTGGACAGGGCGGAGACCCCCGAGGGCCGCGTGACCGCCTGGAAGGCCAACGCGACCGGGCCGGCCCTCCTCGCCCGCACCTGCGCCGAGCACGGGATCACGCTCGTGCACGTGTCCAGCGACTACGTCTTCGACGGCACCGCCGAGGTGCATGACGAGGACGAGCCCCTCAGCCCGCTGTCCGTCTACGGCCAGACCAAGGCCGCCGGCGACATCGCCGTGGCCGGGTGCCCGCGCCACTACATCATGCGCTCCAGCTGGGTCATCGGCGAGGGCCACAACTTCGTCAAGACCATGAAGGGCCTTTCCGACCGCGTAGCCGACCCGGAGGACAAGCTCACGCAGGTCACGGTCGTGGACGACCAGCTGGGCCGCCTGACCTTCACGCGCGACATGGCCGAGGCCATCTTCCACGTGCTGGGGACGCACGCCCCCTACGGCACCTATAACTGCACGGGCTCCGGCGCCGTCAAGTCCTGGGCCGACATCGCCCGCGCCGTCTTCGAGGCCGCCAACGGCAACGGCGAGAAGGTCGTGCCCGTGAGCACCGCCGACTACTACGCGAGCGCCGCCGGTCCCGTCGCCCCGCGCCCGGTCCACTCCGCGCTCGACCTTTCCAGGCTCGAGTCGGTCGGGTTCCACATGCCCGACTGGGAGGAAGAGCTGGGGGAGTACCTAAAGACGCTCTAGCCGCTATTAACTTTTCGAGAGTAAAAGCCGCCGCTTGTTAACGGCGGCTTTTCTTTTGCCTGGCGTATAGTCCTGCAACAAGGGCGGCGGTCGCCAGACTCACTGCAAGTCCCGCAAGGGCGCCCGGAGTCTTGTAGGTCATCACGATCCTATTCGCGCCTTTCTGTATGTTCAGGGATGACAAACCCTTATCGGTGGCGGGCGTTAGTTCTGCGGCGGTTCCGTTTACCGTTACGTTCCAGCCCTCATCGTACGGAACGCTCAGCAGCAGGTTGCCGTCATCCTTGGCGGTATACTCGCCTTCGATCCTTCCGTCCTCAAAAACCGTCGGAACATATTCACTCGTTTTAAGCTCGTTAATAATCTGCTCGAAAACGTCCAGATTGAGGGCGTAAAAGACCGGCTCATTGTCTTGGGGCATGTCCGTATAGCCCTCTGCGACTCCGATTGACACCGTATGCTGGCTCGGGGCGTCCGATATATCCGCAATCTGGCGGATATTATTGTCGAATCTCCAGGCCTCGTTTTCGATCGTTCGCTGGTCGATGGTAAGGGCGACGGGCCAATAACTGCCGGCGGTCGCATCTTTGTTGATGTAGAGATACCCGATGGAGCTTGCCGGTACAGTAACGCTCCATTGCTTTAAGCTATCGCCATTCTCCGTGCTCGTGGTCTCGATCTTGGTATAGAGCTCGACCTCGTGGCCTAGGATTTTGCTGTAGAGGTCGTTTTGCTTCTCGAAGGGGTTTTCGCTCTTCAGCGTGCTGTTTTTGATATCGCTTGAGGCTGCGACGCCAATGCTGAGCGCATAGGGGTTCTCGTACACCGCGCTTGTGGAGCCGGCCTGATTCGTCTTGGCCGAAACGTATCCCGCAGGCGCGTTCTTGGCGATGGCGTACTTGACTCCCAGTAGGGCATCGACGGCGAGAATGGGCTCGGCATAACGGGTCGAGAATTCGCCGACGCTGCTGTATCCAAGGGAGTTGAGTAATGCAATTGCCTGCGGGCTATTTGCGGATGAGTAGGACGACAGCTGGTTGTACCCAAGCGCTAAGCCCTCGTTGAGGGCAGCGCTATCGGCGCGCGTGGTCGTTCGATCGATACGGTAGAATGACGCAGGATCCTGGGATTGAATGGCTGTGATCGTGTTGGTTGCGGTAGTCACATAGGTGCAGTTGGCATCTTCGGAATAGCCTGCGTACAGTTGGTTCCACATCACATGGGCGTTGATAAACAACTCAATTGCGGTGATTGCCAGGATTGGTAATACGACGGCTGGTCGATATGCATGACGAAATTTGGGCTGGCCCTCGAACACCTGCAACGAATAGCCTGCGGCCCACATCGTAAAGAAGCCCAGCAAAAAGGCTGTGCGTGAATAGAACCCGTTGGGAACGCGCATGCCGCACCAGATGTACTCGAGCGGGCTCAAAACTGAGCTAGCGATCAGGACGGCTGTGACGACGAACGTTGCGATGCGTATCTTGGCCGAAACCTTGCGGTTAAACAGTAGGCTTATTGCAAGTAACATCATGATGACGCCGCAATAGAACTGCGGTGTACTATCGTCGTTCACCCACATGCCGGGGAGAAAGCCCCTGATGAGCGATTTGAGGCTGGTTTTAAGCAGTGGTCCGAGGGCTAGGACGGGGCCGCCCTTGGACATGGCAAGGATGGTCGGCAAAAAGGTCCAAGCGGACAGAAGTAGCCCGAGCACGATGGTGCCTGCGAATCTAAGCGCTCGATCGAGCATGAGATTCCAGCTAAAACCCTGCTCGGCAATGTAATCGACAAATTCGACCAGCACAAAGATGCAGAGGAACAGAATGCTGATATAGGCCGTGTACCAGCAGAACATGACGTTAAGCGCCGTGGCGATGACAAGGCACGCCATGCGCTGCTTACGGATGAGCTCGTAACAACCGTAGGCGCAAACGGGAAGCAGAATCAGACAGTCGATCCAGAGCGGGTTGCGCAGGTTGGTGATGGTCCAGCTGCAAAACGTGAACGAGAGGGAAAGCAGGAATGCGGCGGGCTTGGACAGGTCAAAGCGCTTTTGCACATACCAAGCGCTGCTGATGTGGATGCAGCCCAGTTTGAGCGCGGTTATGACAAATACGAAGAGCGTCAGCTTGTCTGCGGGAAACAGCACGCAGAGCAGGTTGAAGGGGCTGGCGAGGTAGTAGCTATAGAGCCCCCATGTGTTCATGCCGAGTCCCTGTGAGAAGGAATAGCGAAGGTTTGCCTCGCCCAAAAGGACGCGCCGGAACCAAGCAAAGAAGTCGATGTATTGGTATTTGAGATCGTTGGTGAGAAACGAGTTGTCGCCAAAGGGGTAGACATGCCCCGCCGCTGCAAGTGCGACAAAGAGTGCGACGGAAAACGTGAAGCACGCGGCGTAGAACGCCACATTCTTGAGCGTGCTGTTATTGGGCCGTGTCATCAGATTCCTCGTTAGACTCTCGGATAATATAGATGGGGCGGCGCTTGGCCTCCAAGTAGGCTTTTGCCAAGTACTCGCCAATGATTCCCAGACACAGGAGCTGCATGCCGCCAAACAGCGTAATGAGGCAGGCAAGGGAGGGCCATCCGCCTACGGGGTCGCCCCAAACAAGCGTTTTGACCAGGATGACGATAAATCCCAGGATGGCGATGAGACAGAAGACGATACCCGTGAGGGCGGCGAGGGAGAGCGGCGCCGTGGAAAACGCGACGATGCCGTCGATGGAATAGAGGAGCAGCGACCAAAAGCTCCATTTGGTCTCACCGGCCACGCGGTTGACGTTTACGTAGGGGAGCCATTTGGTCTTGAAGCCGACCCAGCCGTAGATGCCCTTGGAGAATCGGTTGTATTCGCCCATCGAGATGATGGCGTTGACCATAGGTCGCTTCATGAGCCTAAAATCGCGTGCTCCGTCGACGATGTCCGCCTTGGAAATGCGGTTGATGATCTTGTAGAACATACGGGCACAGAACGACCTGATGGGAGGCTCGCCTTCGCGGGTAGTCCTGCGTGTGGCGACGTTGTCGTAGTTTTCGGTCTGCAAGATCTCGTACATCTGCGGTAGGAGCGAGGGTGGGTCCTGCATGTCGGCATCCATGGTGGCGACATAGTCGCCCTTTGCGTGCTGGAGTCCGGCGAGTAGTGCCGCCTCCTTGCCAAAGTTACGCGAGAAAGAGTGCCAGTGGATGGCGTATGGATGCGCCGCCGCGGCCTCGGCTTTCATGACGGTGAGCGTTGCGTCTGCCGAGCCATCGTCGATGAGGACGGCCTCAAAGGAGATGCCGGGGTCTTGCTGGGTCATGATGCGAACGACGCCATCGAGCTCTTTGAGAAAGATCGGAAGTGATTCCTGCTCGTTGTAGCACGGCACGGCGATGGAGATGAGCGGCATGGTGGTTTACCTCTCGCTTGGCTTGGAAGTAGGGTGGCCGGGCTGGTCATCGTAGGCGTATTTGCTGTACACGTTGACCTCCCACTGCTTTTTTTCGACCTTTGCTACAGAATCCAAGATGAATCCGGTCGCAAGGCTCAGGCCGCACAGGAACATAAACGAGGCGGCGAGCATGGCGGTGGGGAAGCGCGGGACCAGACCGGTCTGAAAGTACTCGACAACGATGGGCATGCCCAGGGCGAGTCCGATCACCGCAAACAGAAGCGCGACGAGGCTGAAGAACTTCAGCGGGCGGTAGTCCTTGAACAGCGTGCCGATCATTGCAACGACTTTAATGCCGTCGCTCACGGTATTGAGCTTGGACTCGGAACCTTCCGGACGGTCACGGTACTCGATGGGCACATCTTTGATGCGCCAGCGGTGGTCGACGGCGTGGATTGAGAGCTCGGTTTCGATCTGGAAGCCCTCGGAAAGCACAGGGAAGGTTTTAACGAACGGGCGGCTCATGGCGCGGTAGCCGGTCATGACGTCATCGAAGCTGTAGCCATAGATCCACTTGATCATGGCGCGGACCAAATTATTACCAAAGCCGTGGAATGCGCGCTTGTTTTCTTCGGCATAGGTGCCGTTTGAGAGACGATCGCCTACGGTCATGTCAGCTGTGCCGTTAAGGATGGGCTCGCAGAGGGCCTTGGCTGCCTCGGCGGGGTAGGTGTCGTCGCCGTCGACCATCAGGTAGCAATCGGCGTCGATATCGCGAAACATCTGGCGGCACACGTTGCCCTTTCCCTGACGGGGCTCAAAGCGCACCGTGGCTCCGTGTTCGGTGGCGATGCGTGAAGTATCGTCTGACGAGTTATTGTCATAGACATAGACCGTCGCTTGCGGAAGCTCGCGGTGAAAGTCGTCGATGACCTTACCAATCGTGAGCGCTTCGTTGTAGCAGGGGATGATGACGGCGATGGATTCAGAATTCACTCAATGCTCCTTATACATTCAATTCTAGAAAGTATAGCCTTTTGCGTCTGGCATCCTTAGATGTGGGTTAGTTCTCCAGTTTTGTTGCGCGAATCGTTTGCATGGCCGTCGGGTCTATACTGTTCGTTTGTCAACGATTACGAGTAAAGGAGTTGCATCCGTGTCGGATCAGACAAAGCAACAAGAAACTCGCAGTCTGCCTGCGACGTTTGCTAAGAACGAATTTGAGAAGGACGCGTTTATCCTTCGTCAGCTGGTTACCAAGGATTTTAAGATCAAGTATCGCCGTAGCGTTCTGGGCGTCGCATGGTCGGTGCTCAACCCGCTGCTGATGATGATCGTCATGGCCATCGTGTTCTCGACGATTTTTGGCCAGGGCCGCAATGGCTCAATGACGCCCGAGATGTACCCGCTGTATTTGATCGTGGGTAACGTCACCTTTGCCGTCATGTCCGAGTCTACGAACCAGGCCCTGACGTCGATCGTGGGTGCTGCCCCGCTGCTCAAGAAGGTTAAGGTGCACCGCTGGGTCTTCCCGGTGCAGAAGGTGCTCTTCTCGCTGGTCAACTTTGCCTTCTCGCTTGTCGCCGTCGCCATCGTTATGCTGTGGTTCCGCGTCATGCCTTCTTGGCACCTGATTCTGCTGCCGGTCTGCCTGCTGCTGCTTATGTGCTTCTGCATGGGCCTGGGCATGATGCTCTCTGCCCTTACGGTCTTCTTCCGCGATGTCATGCATCTTTGGAGCGTCGTCATTACGGCGTGGACTTACATTACGCCCATCTTCTGGACGACCGACTTCGTTGCGCAAATGCCGCATCTCGTGCGCATTCTGGTCTATGCGAACCCCATGTTCAACTACCTGCAGTTTATGCGCGATATCTTCCTGTTCCAGACTACGCCTTCGCTTATGACGTTTGGTATGTGCGTCGCTTGGGCGGTTCTTGCGCTTGTTATTGGCTATACCGTGTTCCATAAGTCCGAGCGCAAGTTCATCCTCTACATCTAAGGAGTGCTGTGATGACTGAATCTGTTGTTGATTACAGCGAGCAGCCTCTGGCTGTCGAGGTCGACGACGTCACCATGATCTTTAACATGGCGTCCGAGTCGCTGACCAACCTCAAGGAGTACTTCATCAAGCTTGCCAAGCACGAGCTGTTCTTTGAGGAGTTTAGGGCGCTTAAGCATATCTCGTTTGATATTCATCGTGGCGAGGTCGTGGGTCTGGTTGGCACCAATGGTTCCGGTAAGTCTACGATGCTCAAGATTATCGCCGGTGTGCTTGAGCCTAGCGAGGGCAGCGTTAAGGTGCACGGTAACATTGCGCCGCTGATTGAGCTTGGTGCCGGCTTTGACCCCGAGCTGACCGCCCGCGAGAACATCTATCTGAACGGCGCCCTGCTCGGCTATACCAAGGAGTTCATCGACGCCAACTTTGACGGCATTATCGAGTTCGCTGAGCTTCAGAACTTTGTCGATATGCCGCTTAAGAACTTCTCCTCGGGCATGGTGGCGCGTATCGCCTTTGCAATCGCGACGATTACCGAGCCCGATATTCTGATCGTTGACGAGACGCTGTCCGTCGGTGACGTGTTCTTCCAGCAGAAGTGCGAGGCCCGCATCCAGCACTTTATCCAGAGCGGTGACGTGACGGTTCTGTTCGTTTCGCACTCCATGGAGCAGGTTGAGCGCATCTGCCAGCGTGCAGTTTGGATTGAGAAGGGTGACCTTCGCATGGACGGCCCGGTCGATGAGGTCTGCAAGGCGTACCGCGAGCAGTTCAACTAGGTTATAATTACTTGCGCCTGACAGGCTTGCGCTTGCTTGGGCGTGCGGTTATTTGCTCCATTAGCTCAGTTGGATAGAGCAGGGGACTTCTAATCCCAAGGTCGACGGTTCGAATCCGCCATGGAGCACCATCGTTTATTAAGCCCGGACCGCTTGGTGGTCTGGGCTTTTTTCGTCTTGCTGATGTGGATTGGCCTTTCAGCGACTCCAACGCATGGGCGTAGCCTTGGTTTTAAACGTTTTGCGTGGCTTACTGCTCTGCCCTCGAACACTCCGATAAGTCTTTCGCAACCGCATTCAGCGATTACGGCAATAGAACTTAGTGCGGCATTCTAGTCGCATCTTCAACATCCAGAAAATCATTCGTGGCGCCGACAAACTCCTGCATGTTTCTGACGATGCGGCCATCGTTTTCAATGCGGATTTCAAAGCTCTTCCAGGGGAATTTCATGATGTGGTATAAGGTCACCAGCACATCCTGCTCTTTGCCGATCTTGAGTAGCCAGCGGGCACAGTTGTCTCCGCAGGTGGATGCGTTGAACACCATATTTGGGAGATTGCGCACCAGCAGCAGCGTCTTAACGCCGCCGGACAGTTCGAGTGGGGTGATCGAGCCCAGCTGTTTGCTTACGATGTTGTGGGGACCGATGAGCTCTGATCCGTCCACGCTTTTAATAATCTGTGCGGCCATAGGGTCTTCGAACCATGAGTCCAAGTATGAGTTCCTAAAATAGGTTTCGGTATCGTAGATGGAACCGGGGTAATCTCCCAGGTGAATGCTCAGCATGTGGGTCTCCAGACGTAGTGTGACAGCAACGATTATATGCCAGTAATAAAGTGCCGCCAGTAGCGAGGTTGCTGCTGGCGGCACTGGCATTATTAGCGTGTGAATCGCGTTGATGGATTTGCTCGCGAGGCTACTTTTCGAGATGCTCCCTCAGCAGCTCCATCGCGTGTGCGTAGCCCTGGAGGCCTTCGCCCGTAATGGTGGCGAAGCAGGCCAGGCGTGCATAGCTTACCTGACGGAAGTCCTCGCGCGTCTCTACGGCACTGATGTGTACCTCGACGGCAGGGATGGCGACGGCCTTGAGGGCATCGAGGATCGCCACGCTCGTGTGCGTGTAGGCGGCTGGGTTGATGACGATGCCGTCGACCTTCCCGTAGGCCTCCTGGATCTTGTCGACGATGCTGCCCTCGTGGTTAGACTGGAAGACCTCGACCTCGTCAAAGCCTTGCGCGGCGCCTGCCTCCTCGCAGATTTGGACCAAGCGGTCGTAGTTGTCGCTGCCATAGATGCCTGGCTCGCGAATGCCGAGCATGTTGAGGTTGGGGCCGTTAATGACGAGTGCTTTCATGGTTGCTTCCTTTGCAGTCGAGAAACCAACACAAAGGTGCCTGTCCCCTTTGCGGTGGTTTTGGTTAGAGAGCGGGTGGGAGGGTGTCGAGGAGGGCTTGGGCGGTGTTGGCGGCGCAGTCGCGCGAGTCGATGATGTAGTCGGCCCAGGCGCGGTAGCGCGGCATGCGCTGTTCGGCGAGCTTATCGATGCCATCGCGGGCGGTGATGGGGCGTCCCTTGTGGGCGAGTTCGTCGAGCTTGCGGTTGAGCATCACGATCTGGCTGTTCTGATGTAGCAGCGGGTAGTTCTCGTCGCGCGTGACCACGCCGCCGCCGGTGGAAAGCACCAGACCGCTACGCTTGGAGATGTCGGCCAGCGCAGTCGTCTCCTGCTCGCGGAAGGCCGCCTCGCCGCGCTCGACGATATAGTCGGCACAGGGCATGCCCAGACGCTCCTCGAGGGCGCGATCGAGGTCGATGTGCTCGCGGCCCGTGAACAGGGCAATCTGCTCGCCCACGCGGGTTTTGCCCGAACCCGGCATGCCGATGAGCGCGATGTTCTGCTCGCGGCGGGACAGGCACTCCGTTACATCCAAGATGCGCTCGCGCGGGGTGACCTGGCCGGTATAGCGCTCGACGGCCTGTGCCGCTTGGGCCACGAGCATTAGCAGGCCGCCGATGCAGGGGATACCGCGGCGCTCGGCCTCGAGCATGAGTCCCGTGCGGGCGGGGTTGTAGACAATGTCGATAACGCCTTCGAGCGCATCGAGCCCTTCGAGCGTGCAAGGCGCGTCGGGGCAGTGGGGGAACATGCCGGCGGGCGTGCAGTTGACGAGTAACGTTGCATCGGACTGCTGGGAGATGTTGTCGTAATTGACCTCGCTTGTGCGACCCACGGGTACGACGATGACGCCGTGGTCTCCCAGCACCATACTTGCCGTGGTGCCGGCGCCACCAGTGGCTCCGAGCACGAGAGCCTTCTTGCCGGCGACCTCAACCCCCAGCTCCTCGACAAGGCACTGAAAACCGAAGTAGTCAGTATTATCGCCGCGCAGGCGGCCGTCGGGCAGGCGCGTGATGGTGTTGACGTTGCCCATGCGCTCGGCGAGCGGGCTCAGCTCGTCCAGATACTCCATGACGGAGCGCTTGTAGGGGATGGTTACGTTGGTGCCCTCCCACTCGTCGCCCGTCATAAAAGCCTCGAGATCCTCGGGCTCACGCTCAAAACGCACATACTCCAGGCCTGCGAGCTCCTTGTAGATGGTCGGGGTGTAGCTGTGGCCCAGCACGCGGCCCAGCACACCGTAGGGGCGGGTTGCGGCGGTATCGGTCATCTAGAGCACCTCCGTGTAGCTGCCAAAGTAGGTAAAGCTCTCACACACGTCGTCGATGGAATCGAGCAGGTCGTCGAGGGCCTTGCTGCCAAAGGGGCAGTCCAGATCAAAGTAGAACATAAACTCAAAGTCGCGGCCGGGGATGGGGCGGCTCTCGAGCTTGATGAGGTTGATGTTGAGCGCATAGAAGCGCTCGAGCACGCGGTAGAGCGCGCCCGGCTCGTTGGCCGTGGTAATCATGAGTGAGGTACGGTTGGCGCCGGGGTAGACGCGCGGCTCGCGGCTGATGACGACAAAGCGCGTGTAGTTATTGTCCGAGTCTTGGATATTGGGCTCCAACACCTCGAGGCCATACAGCGTGGCACAGCTGCGCGATGCGATGGCGGCAACATCGGTGCGGTCGGAATTGGCAACCATCTCGGCCGACATGGCCGTGTTTGGGTACTTGGTGGCGTGCAGGTCGTGGGACTCGATAAAGCCGGCACACTGGGCAATAGCTTGGCCGTGGCTGTAGACCTCGCGCACGTCGGCGAGCTTGGTGCCGGGCTTGACGAGCAAGTTGTGGTCGATCTTGAGGCGAAGCGAGCGCACGATGTGGAAGTCGAACTGGGCGAGCAGGTCGTAGACGGCGTTGACCGAGCCGGCGGTTGAGTTTTCGATGGGCAGCACGCCAAACTCGCAGAAGCCGTCGCGCACAGCGCGCATAACGCCTTCGAAGGTCTCGAAAAACGCGATGTCGGGCACGTCGAAGAGTTTGCACGCGGCAATCTGGCTATAGGCACCTTCCACGCCCTGGCAGGCGACGCTGGCAGTCTGGGGGAAAGGCGTGTCGAAGGCTACGGCCGTGGCGTGGGCCTTTTGCGAGACGGTGATGCCCTTGAGCTCGTTGATGTAGCGCTGCTGCTCGGCCTTGCTCATGCTCATGAGGAGACGAAACAGGGCGATGGTCTGTGCCTCGTAGCGCTCGGGCGCGCGGCTGGCGAGGTTGTTGAGCTTGGAGCGCTCGCGGGCGGGGTCGAAGACGGCCTTGCCCATCTCGATTTTTGACTTGGCGACCTCGGTGGCAATGTCCATACGCTCGACAAAGCTGTTGAGGAGCGTGGTGTCGATGCCATCGATGGTCTGGCGAATATCGGCAAGGTCCATGGAGGCCCCTTTCACGTAATGACAGAGTTGACGGGCAACTCAGGTGAGTCGGGTTAGAGCTGGCCTGCGTCCTCGAGGAGGGCGTCCCAAATCGCGAGGGCGGCGGCTGCTTCGGCTACGGGGACGGCTCGGGGGACGATGCAGGGATCGTGACGGCCGTGGACTGAGAGCTCGGCGTTTTCCATGGCGTCCATATCCACGGTCTGCTGCTCGCGGCCAATGGAGGGCGTCGGCTTTACGGCCATGCGCCACATGACGGGCGCGCCGGTCGAAATGCCGCCCAGAATGCCGCCGGCGTTGTTGGACTCGACCTCGATATCGCCGGTCTCGGCATCGATGCGATACGGATCGTTGTTCTCGCTGCCGCGCATGGCAGCGACGGCAAAGCCCATGCCAAACTCCACGCCCTTTACGGCGGGAATGCCAAAGGCGATTTGCGCGATGCGGTTCTCGATGCCGTCGAACATGGGGTCGCCGATGCCCGCGGGAAGCCCGTAGATGCCGCACTCCACGATGCCGCCGATGCTATCGAGTTCGTCGCGCGCGGCTAGGATCTCCTCGCGCATGCGGCCGGCTGCGGCGGCGTCAATGCAGGGCAGGTCGTTCGTAAGGATCGCCTTGCGGTCGGCCTCGCGATAGACCATATCGTCCATCGGCAGGTCGGAGATGCCGCCGATCTGCGCGACGTGCGCCATGACCTGAATGCCGCGGGCCTCGAGTGCCTGCAGCGCGATCCCGCCGGCGATGCACAGGGGTGCCGTCAGGCGGCCGGAAAAATGCCCGCCGCCGGCGACGTCGTGCATGTTGTGATACTTCACGCGCGCGGGGAAGTCCGCATGTCCCGGACGGGGCTTGCGGCGTAGCTCGGAGTAATCCTTGGAGCGCGTGTTGGTGTTCTCGATAATCGCGGCGATGGGCGCGCCGGTGGTGTGTCCATCGACCACACCGGCGATGATATGCGCGGCGTCGGCTTCGCGGCGCTTGGTTGCGGTCTCGTCGCGACCGGGGGCGCGACGGTCGAGGAAGGCCTGCAGCTTCTCCTGGTCCACGGCGATGCCCGCCGGGATGCCATCGAGCGAGCAGCCGATAGCGGGGGAGTGCGACTGGCCGAAGATGCTTAAGTGCAAGACGTTGCCAAAGGTCGAGGACATGCTATTCCTCCTCGAGCGTGACCTTGCCGCCCAGCAGGCGGTAGTGGTCGAAGAAATCGGGATAGGACTTGTTGACGGCCTCGGCGCCGTGGATCACGACCTCGCCGGTGGCACGGCTCGCGGCGATGGCGGCCATCATGGCGATGCGATGGTCGTTGTGCGAATCGACCTCGCCGCCGGTAAAGGCATCGACACCCTTGATGATGAGGTCATCGCCGGCAATGCGCACCTGCGCGCCCAGCGCGGTGAGCTCGCGGGTGGTGGTGACCAGGCGGTCGGATTCCTTGATGCGCAGACGGGCGCAATCGCGGATAAAGGTGCGGCCCTGTGCCAGCGAGGCCACGGCCGAGATAACGGGTACCAGGTCGGGAATGTCGTGGGCGCTCATCTCAAAGCCGGCGAGCTTGTCGGACTGCACGGTGGCGGCGTTGGTGGAGCGCACGATGCGGGCACCAAAGCGCGAAAGCGCGGCGAGCACGTTGCGGTCGCCCTGTGCGGAGCTCAGCGACACGCCTTCCACAGTGATGGGGTCGGAGCCGATGGCGCCGGCACACAGCCAAAAGGCCGCATTGGACCAATCACCCTCGACGGCCACGCTGCCGGGCGTGCGGTACGAGCCGCTGCTTACGTGGAAGTTCGTGACCTCGGGCTGGCCGTCTTTGGCCGGAATACGTTCGACGTTGACCTCGACGCCAAAGGCCTTCATGGCCTGGATGGTTAGGTTGATGTAGGGGCGGCTCTCAATGAGGCCGGTCACCTGCACGCAGGAGGGCTGGGCGAGCAACGGGGCTGCCAGCAGCAGGCCCGAGATGTACTGCGAGCTTACGTTGCCCGGCAGCACAAAGGTGCCCGGGCGCATGCGTCCGCTCGTCTTGAGCGGAAAGCCGCCCAGACCCTGCAGGTCGCAGCCGGCGGCGATGATCTCGTCCGAAAGCGGGGAGAGCGGGCGGGCGCCCAGGCGACCCTGGCCCACAAAGGTGGCCTCCGCGCCCAACGCGCAGGCGACGGGCAGTATAAAGCGCAGCGTGGAGCCGCTTTCGCCGCAGTCGAGCGTGCCGCCGGCAAGGGCCTTGAGCAGGCCAAACTCAACACTCTTCATGGTGGGGTGGACCTGGAAGCCGTCCTCGACGGTCTCGATGCGGGCGCCGAGCGCCGTGAGGCAACGCACCGTGGCCTCGATGTCGGCGCAGGTGGTGTTGCAGGTGACGTGCGTCTCGCCGTTGGCAAGCGCGGCGCAGATGATCAGGCGATGCGCCATCGACTTGGACGCGATGGCGGGAACGGTGCCCTTGAGCGGGGACGGGGTGATGCGGGCTAGCATGTGGATGCGTCTCCCTTCTGGCCGAGGCCTTCGGCAATGAGTTCGTGGAATGTGGAAAGCGGCGTGCGGTCGATGCTGCAACGGCCAATGCCGTGCGGAATCACCAGGTCGATGGTTTCGCCGGCGCGCTTCTTGTCGTGGAGCGCTTCGGCGAAGATGGAGTCGGCGGAAAGCTCACGGCGGGTCTTGAGACCGTGGCGTGCACAAAGCTCCTCAATACGTCCGGGCAGTGCAGCATCGCAAACGCCGTGCAGGGCTGCGGCGCGCGTGATGATGCCCATGCCGATCGACACGCAGTTGCCGTGTCCGAGCTCAAAGTGCTCGCAGGCCTCGACGGCGTGTCCGGCGCTGTGTCCAAAGTTGAGGAGCTTGCGCTGGTTGGTCTCGCGCTCGTCGGCGACGACCACGGCGCGCTTGATGTCGATGTTGCGGGCAATGATGAGCGCCACGCGAGCCACGTCCTGGTTAAGCAGTTCCAGCGTGAGCGGGGTCTTCTCCAGCTCGGCGAAAAGCTCGGGATCGGCGATTACAGCGTGCTTCACAACCTCGCCGCAGCCGTCGGCGAACTGCTCGGGCGTGAGGGTGGCCAGGCACCCCACGTCGGCGATAACCACGCTCGGCTGCCAAAAGGCGCCGGCCAAGTTCTTGCCTGCAGCCAGGTCGATGGCGGTCTTGCCGCCCACCGACGAATCCACCATGGCGAGCAGGCTCGTCGGAATCTGCACAAACTTGCAGCCGCGCATGTAGGTGGCGGCCACAAAGCCCGCCACGTCGCCCACGACGCCGCCGCCGAGTGCCACGATCACGTCGGAGCGCGAAAGCTCGTGCTCGGCCACAAACTCCAAAATGGCAACATAGGTCTCGGCGCGCTTATGGGCCTCGCCGGCTTCGAAGGTGCAGATGCTCACCTCGTAGCCTGATGCCTCCAGACTCTGCTTAACGGGCATCTGGTAGAGCGGGCCCACGTTGGTGTCCGTCACGATGACGGCCTTGGTGCCGCCGGCAGTGGCGCGCACGAGCGGTCCCGCCTGCTCCAGCAAAAACGTGCCAACATGCACCTGGTAGGGGCGTGCGGTGTCGATATCGATGGTAATCGCCATAAGCTTCGGTCCTTTCGACCTGGCGTGATTGGTGGTCTAGTGGGAGGCCTCGTCGTCGAGTGCGCGCTTAATGCGGTCGCCCTCGGCAAGGAGATTCTCCAGATAGCGCTGGTCGCGGTCCTTGAGCGCACGGCTGTAGGCGCCAAGCGACTCGATCAGGTGGTCGATCTCGAAGGCGAGCGCGTCGGCGTCGTCGATCATGAGCTCGGACCACATTTGCGGGTTGAGGTGCGCCACGCGGGTGAGATCGCGGTAGCTACCGGCCGAAAAGCCGTGGTGGACCTGGGCGGTCGGGCTCTTTACGTAGGCGTTGGACACCACGTGCGCAAGCTGGCTCGTGAAGGCGATGACGCGGTCGTGCTCGGCGGCGCTGGTCACGCTGAACTTGCCAAAGCCCAAGGGGCGCACCATCTCGCGCACCTGGCCCAAAAGCTCCAGCTTGAGCGCATCGTCTACCGCGGGCGGCACGAGCACCAGCGGCGCACCCTGGAACAGGTCGGCGCGGGAGTGCGCATAGCCCGAGTACTGGGTGCCCGCCATGGGGTGTGCGCCCACAAAGTAAAAGCCGTGCTCGCGGGCAAGCTCAAAGGCGCGCTCGCACACGATGCCCTTGACGCCCACGGTGTCGATCACCACGGGGCCCATGATGGCCTCGGTATCGGTGGCGTCGGCGAGTGCCTGGGCGTGCGCCTCAAGCCACTCGATGCAGGCCTCGGGGTAGCAGGCCAAGACGATGATATCGCATTCGCCGAGCGTCTCGTCATTGAGCTCGCCGGCGACAGTGCCCATGCTGGCGGCCGTCATGACGTCGTCATCGGGGTCCCAGGCCAGCACGCGGACGCCCGCCTGTGCATAGCCGCGGGCAAAGCTGCCGCCGATGAGGCCAAGGCCGACGATGCCGGCGCACTTGGGGCCGCCCTGGTTAACGCGCGCGTTTCTCACCGTACCCATGGCCTACTCCTGAACGGTCTCTTGGCAGACAACCTCGCGGATGGCTCGGATGCGGCGCATGGTGTCGTCGAACTGATCGGGGGTGAGGGCCTGGGCGCCGTCGGACCAGGCGCGGCTCGGCTCGTCGTGGACCTCGATCTCCAGGCCGTTGGCACCGCAGGCGGTCGCGGCGAGCGCCATGGGCTCGACGTAGCGGGTGTAGCCGGTGGCGTGGCTGGGGTCGGCGACGACGGGCAGGTGCGACAGGTGGTGCAGCACCGGCACGGCGTTGAGGTCGAAGGTGTTGCGGGTGCGGGTCTCGAAAGTGCGGATGCCGCGCTCGCACAGGATGACGTTGTCGTTGCCCTCGCTCATGATGTACTCGGCGGCCATAAGCAGCTCGTCGATCGTGCCGGACATACCGCGCTTGAGCAGAATCGGGGTCTGGGTCTTGCCGACCTCCTTGAGCAGGGGGAAGTTCTGGGCATTGCGGGCGCCGATCTGCATGACGTCGATCTTCTTGTCCAAGAAGACCTGCACGTCGCGCGGGTCCATGATCTCGGTGACGATCGGCATGTCGAGCTCGGCAGACGCCTCGCACAGCAGGTCGAGGCCGGCGGGGCCCATACCCTGGTAGGCGTAGGGGGAGGTGCGGGGCTTGTAAGCACCGCCGCGCAGCATCGTGGCGCCGGCGGCCTTCACGCGGCGGGCGATGCGGATGAGGTTCTCGCCCTCGACGGAGCAGGGACCGGCGATGACCTGGAACTGGTCGCCGCCGATCTTGACGCCGTGGCCGCAGTCGATGACGGAGTCCTCGGGGTGGAACTTGCGGTTGGCGCGCTTGAACGGCTCGGAGACGCGCTGCACGCGCTCGACGACATCCATGGACTCGAGCAGGAACGGGTCGATCTTGGTCGTATCGCCCACCAGGCCGATAATCGTCTCATTCTCGCCGCGCGAGACATCGGTCTTCAGGCCCTTTTTCTCAATCCAGCTGACGATATGGCCGACGGCCTCGTCGCTGGCGCTCTGCTTTAAAATTGCAATCATGGTGTGCCTCTCACCTCGATGGATAATCCTTGCAAAAACGGCCCGCATCGCGAGCCGTGTATATATGGTGCATGAGAGTTTATACTATCTGACTCGCTTTTGCCTTCTAAAGCGGGCCGTTGCACCGCGTCTTCCTCGGAATTGCAAAGCTTTTTCTTTTATTTTGATAGCCCGTGGTGCACTTGGGTATAATACCAAACGTTGGCCCTATTAGCTCAGGGGATTAGAGCGTCTGCCTCCGGAGCAGAAGGCCGTTGGTTCGAATCCAACATGGGGCACCATTCCAATTTTGCTCGAACCCGCTGGATGTCCAATCTGGCGGGTTCGCCCTTTTTGTCGTAGTTCAGCGTGACCAGTATCTCGTCCTCCGAGACGACAGCCTGCCACACGAACGCCTTCAGCAGCGTCGCGTCGTCGAGCGCCGTCCCGCACTGCAGGAAGTCGGCGAAGCGCTCCGGGTCTATCCGCTCGTCCGTGATGGCCTCGAGGTCGTACCTCGCGCGCGCCTGCTGCTCCTCGAGCTCGGCTATGCGCTCGTTCACGCCCGGCGCTATCACGCCCTGCTCGATGGCGTTGAGGATGTTCCTCAGGCCCCTCTCCGCGGCCCTGAGCGAGTCCTCGGCCTGCCTGCGGCGAGCCCGCACCTCGGCCGTGTCCGCACGCTCCGCTACCATGTTGGCTATCTGCAGCGCCTCGCCGCGGTCGCCGAGCAGCCCGCGCAGCGCCGAGGCTATGGAGCCCTCGAGCTCCTCGCGCCTGATGTTGCGGACGCACGACCCCGGGCAGCTGTAGTACTCGTACTTGACGTTGTGCCTGCCCCTGCCGCTCACGCCCTGCAGGTTCCTGCCGCATTCCGCGCACAGCGCCGCTCCCGCGAGGGCGAAGTCGCCCCAGTTCTCGCTCGAGCGCTGCTTGCGGCACTTGATTCCCTGGACCTCCATGAACGTCACCTCGTCCACTATCGCCGGCATCCCGCCCTCGCGGACGATGCCTCCCCACTCGTACCTGCCCGTGTACCTGCGGTCGCGCAGCATCTGCTGCACCATCGCCTGGCCGCACGGGTTGCCCTTGCGCGTCCTGAGGCCGCGCCGCGCGAACTCGCGCGCTATCGCGTTCATGGACATGCGCTTGAGCCTCAGCGCGAAGGCCTCGCGCACCCACGCAGCCTGCGCCTCGTCGACCTCGTACTCGTCGTCCCCGTTCCTGCGGTATCCGAAGATGCGCACGCCGTTGGTCTTGCACTTGAGGGCGTTGCCCTCCATTCCGCGCTTGGTCCTGATGGCGGTCTTCCTCGACTCGCAGGCGGCGAGCCCCTCGAGCAGCTTCTCGTAGATGATGCCCTCCGGGCTGTCGGGTATCTGCTCGAGGGCCGAGACCAGCTTGACGCCGCGCATGGCGAGCTCGCGCTTGTATATCGGCGCGTCGTACTCGCCGCGGCTGAAGCGGTCCATCATGTAGACGAGGACGATCTCGCTCTCGCCGGCGTTGGCTATCATCCGCTGGAACTCGGGGCGGTCGTCGGTGCGCCCCGACACGGCGCGGTCGCAGTACTCAGCCGCGACCTCGTAGCCCTCGCGCGCGCACCACTCGCGGCAGACGCGCAGCTGGTCCTCGATTGAGGCCTCGCGCTGCCTGTTACACGAGAATCTCGCGTATATCACTGCCCTCTTTGGCATAATAGATATGTCACCCTTCCTTCAAGTTGAGTTTGCATGGGTGCACTGGTTAGATGCCCCGTCGGCAGCGCTGGTACCGCTTTAGCCGACGGGGCTCTTTTATCTTCCGAGATAGACAACGGTCACCCTCCATATGGGAAAGCCGTCGTGACCTTCTCGCTTTTGGCAGCAGGCGAAATAGGGGCGTTCGCCGGCATGCTCGGCGAGGGTCTTGTAGTGCACGCACCTCGCGCTGACATCGGCCGCCATCGCCCCATCCACAAAGACGGCGACATGCGGTTTCGCCGTTGACCCGCGAGGAGTCGGGATCAGCTCCGTGTAGACCTCGACCGGAAATACCCCGCTTTTTCTCATGCCGGTCCACTTGTCATCCTCGATGTAGACGCAGTCTCCGTCCACGCCCACCGGCAGTTCTCGCCCGCACGCCTTCGACAGTTCAAGCCTGGTGCGCTCCGATAAGGCGGCCGACTCGCATTCGGGGGAATGCCTTTCCTCGAAGCTGACGTCGCGTCCAAGGCCCTTACAGGCATCGAGCCACGCGAATATCTCCTCGGGCTCGTCGATCATCATGACGACGGTCGGGATTCCCTTGGCGTACCATCCCGTCATTCTGCACGACACAGTGATCCTGTATCCGAGCTCCGTAATGTCCTTGAACGTGTTTCCGAGAGCCGACGCTGCCCCAAACACCTTTCCTTTGTATGCGAGCGCGAAGCCGTCGTCCGTGGTGTCCCATACGCCACCCGTGAGCTCGCTTCTCAGCCGCATTGGCTTCGTCACGACCTCGGCATCGAACACATCACCTTTACGAATCTTCCTCAACGGCTCGCCGTAATAGACGTATACGGGTCGCTCACACTCACCGCGAAACGATATGGACTTGCCAACGCCAACCTGCTGGCCAATCTTAGCGGCAGCAGCGTCCCCTATCATATCTTTCGCCGTGCTGAGAGCGGCGTTAGCGGCGGCTCTCGCAATGTCACCGAACAGACCCATAGGTCATTCCCCCTCGTCCCACGAACCAGTCCCAAGCAACTCATCGACAGAGCACCCATAGAATCTGGCGAGCTTCACAAGCTTCGTTCCATTTATCTCGCGCTGCCCGTTTTCAATCATCGAGTACATGGGTACGCCGATGCCGAGTGCGCTGGCAACCTCTGGCTGCTTCTTCTTGTATTTGAGCCTCGTTTCTTTGAGGCGAAACTTCATGCCCACGGTTACCTCCTGTTTCTAAGCGTGAGCATATTGTACAAAAAGATTTACAAATAGTGAAATCATGCTTGCAAACAGCTGGGCACTAATCTATATTCACGTATTGTGAAGTTCACAAATAGTGAAATGGAGGTGCAAATGAATCCCATTGCTAGCGAACGTGTCCGCATTGGTCTCAGTCAAGAGGACCTGGCAGAGAAGATCGGCCTCAAGAGTCGAGCTACTGTCGCCAGTTATGAGAATGGAGGAGAGATCCCCGGCTCGAAACTGGTGGCGATGACTCGCCTGTTTAAGTGTTCGGCTGACTACCTACTCGGTCTTACCGATAACCGGACGGTGTCCTAAATGGACGCCAAAGAACACGAGGAGAAGCCCAAGACCCCGCGCGAGATAGCGCTCGACACCATGTGCTCGACGCTTCGGGCGGTGTACCGGGAATGGGAGAGGAAGGAGGGGAGCAAGAGACAGTGAGGCCATGGTCGACACGTGAGATCCGGTACCTGAGGGAGCACGCCGGCGACGGCGCCAAGGAGATAGCCAAGGCGCTCGGGAGGACTACCGAGGCCGTGAAGCTCCAGGCGAGGAAGTGCGGCATATCGCTCCGGCAGCGCTGGATGTGCCCCAAGTGCGGGCGCATGACATTCAAGCCGCTGAATAAGGCGAACGGCTGGTGCGCGGAGTGCACGAAGGAGGGCCACGTGGCAGACCTCAGGGAGCAGGCCAGCGCGATGCGCGAGGAGGCTGCGAGGTCCAAGCGGAACGACCGTGAGCGGCAGAGGTGCTACAGCGCCAAGAGCCGCGCGAAAAAGTCCCAAAAATAAAGACCCTAAAAAGCACCCTAGCCCTGACCTGCGGAAACATCAGAAGGGAACACAAGATGCACACATACAAAGAAGCGAGCGCCCCCAGCTACCAACTTGTGAGCACTCGCCGAAACAGCCCCAGACATGAGGCACAGACCATCATAGCACCCAAGCCATACCGACCGACCGTTCGCGAGCAGCTCGACTCCGATGCGTTCAGGGCGGGGGCCATGGTCGGCTTCATCGCCGCCGCGGTCCTGTTCGCGGCGATCCTGACCGTCTTCGTCCTCCCGACGATGGACGGCGCGGTCCAGGCCGCCAAGGCCGCATGCGTTGCGGGGGCCGTCAATGCGTAACGACGAGAGATACCGCCAGAAGCCGATGAGCAGCCAGCTCGAGATATTCGGCCTCGGCGCGGATGGCGAGCAGGATATGGCCGAGGCGCGCACATGGATAGGCGAGCACCCGCGGGCGTGGGACTTCATGGTCGAGCAGGCCACCCGCCTCAACCGCAAGGGCTACGTATCGATCAACTACCTCATCCACATGGTGCGCAACGAGCTGCAAGTCGGCGTGAAGAACGGTCTCGCGCCGAGCCTCGCCCGCATCATGGAGGCGCGCTACCCGCGCCTGAGGCACGCATTCAACAAGCACCGCTCCAAGAGCGACGGGTTCGTCGATGAGTAGGAGCAGGAGGACCGCGAAGGACGCGGGCACGAGGTTCGAGCGCCTGGTCGCCGACTACCTCGCCGGGAGGCTCGGGGCCGACATCGACAGGCAGGTCAAGACCGGCTCGAGGGACACGGGCGACATCCGCGGCGTGTCGGTGGCCGGGCGCGGCATCGCAATCGAGTGCAAGGACTACGCGGGGAAGCACGAGCTGCCCAAGTGGCTGCGCGAGGCTGAGACCGAGCGGAGGAACCGCGGGGCCGACTACGGCGTGGTCGTCTGGAAGCGCCGCGGGACCGCCATCCCCGGCGAGCAGTTCGTGACCATGACGTTGGAGACGTTCGCGGCGATGCTCGCGGGCGCAGACAGGGAGGAATAGCAATGGAGAGCACAAACATACCGGTGGAGATCGAGGCCAAGTTCAAGCAGGCCACCGTCAAGGGCGGCGTCGCCGTCCTGCAGTTCGAGGTCGACACCGAGGACAGCGCGGCGTTCGAGGCCATCCGCAAGAGCGGCGAGGAGGTCTGGCTGTCCATCCAGAGCAAGCAGCCCCAGATCCTGTTCGTTAGCCACGACGGGGAGGTGACCGAGTGATGGCGGACTACAAGGGGATGCTCGCCGAGCTGGCCGAGCTCGCCACGGAGGAGCAGGCGATGTTCACCATCTATGGCATTACCAAGTCCGACGAGGCATTCGACAGGTTCATGGACGCGCGCGAGAGACTGTCCAAGTGGATTGTCGGGCACGCGGCGGTCATCGACGAGGCGATAACCGAGAGGAAATACAACGACATGCTCAACGAGGAGATCAGGTAATGGCAGGGGAGAGTAAGGCCGAGGAGGTCGTGGCTGAGGTCATCGAGGAGCAGGAGGCGTCGTCGCTCATCGTGACCTACGCGCCCTCGTCAATCGAGGCGAACTTCGACGCCCTCGAGAAGCGCGTGCGCAAGACCGTCGATCTCTACAAGGGCGCGACCTACGACCTCACCAAGGCCGACAAGATCAAGGAGGCCAAGAACGACCGCTCCTACCTCAACGGGCTCAAGTCCGAGATAGAGGAGCGCCGAAAGGCCGTGAAGCGCGAGTACAACAAGCCGCTCGCCGCCTTCGAGAAGCGCTGCAAGGAGATCACGTCCATCATCGACGGAGCGTCGGACGGCATCAAGGCGCAGCTCGACGAGGCGGAGGAGAGGCGCAGGGCGGGCGCGAGGGCCGCACTCGAGGCCCACTACAGGGAGTTCGCGGAGCTCCTCGCGCCGGTCGTGCCCTACGAGCGCCTGCACGACGACAAGTGGCTCAACAAGTCCTTCGGCGAGGTCAAGGCGAAGAAGGCGCTCGAGGAGAAGGTCTCCGCCGTCGCCCGCGACTGGGACACGCTCAAGGCGCAGCGCGGCTCCATGGCCCACTACGAGGTCGCCGAGCGCGAGCTGTTCCGCACGCTTGACCTCGGCTCGGCGCTCAACGCCGCCCGCGCCGCCGACGAGGAGGACGCCAGCATCGCCGCCATGCGCGAGGCGGTCGAGTCCAAGCCCGCGCCGCGTCCAGCGCCGAGGCGCCAGGCGGAACCCGCCGTCGCGGCGCGCCCCGAGCTGTCCTGCGCGTGGACGGTCGAGATACCGTCCGCCACGCGCTCGCAGATGGAGCAGCTCGCCGCAGCGCTGCGCGAGCGCGGAATCACCGGCACCATCAGGTGCAAGGGGGTGTGCTAGATGGCGGAGGAGGAGATGACGCTCTCCCAGGCGATAGCCAAGGTTCAGCGCTCCGTGACCGTCCCCAAGGCGCGCTACAACGCGTTCGGGAAGTTCAGCTACCGCTCGTTCGAGGACATCGTCGCCGCGCTCAAGGAGCCCTGCAAGGAGGCCGGCGTGGCGTTCACGCTCCACGACAACATCTGCAAGGTGGGCGAGCGCTACTACGTCGAGGCCACGTGCACCCTGTTCTTCGTGGACGGGCACGGCGACAAGAAGGAGTTCAAGGCCTACGCCCGCGAGGCGGAGCACAAGAGCGGCTCCGACGACGCGCAGGTGACCGGGATGGCGTCGAGCTACGCGCGCAAGTACGCGCTGTGCGGCCTGTTCGCCATCGACGGGCAGAGCGACCCGGACGCGCTGTCGGACAGGCCCGAGAAGGAGCCGCCCGAGAGCGGCGGCTTCACGGCGAAGTGCAAGGCCTGCGGCACGGCCTACGCCTTCGAGTCGAAAGGGCAGTACGAGGAGTTCAAGAGGCACCCCGGCTGCTGCGCCACGCCGGCGTGGCGCGTCCTGTAGGCCATGCAGGACATGTACGCGCAGCGCGAGGAGCTGTTCGAGCGCCTCATGGCGGAGCTGGACACGCTCAGGCGGACGGGCCAGCAGTACGCCGAGAACGAGGCGGACTACCGAAAGGCGCTGCGCATCGCCATCCTCGAGGAGCGCTCCAAGGGCACGCCGGTGACCATCATCGGCGACCTGTGCCGGGGGCGCGATGAGATAGCCGAGAAGAAGCAGCTGCGCGACTGCGCGGAGGCGTTCTACAAGGCATCCTCCGAGGCGATCATGGCGCTGAAACTGCGAATCAAGACAGTGGACGCCGACATCCAGAGGACATGGACGAGCGGCGGAGAGGAGACATACAGATGAGCATCAACAGAGTGGTCGTGTCGGGCAATCTGACCCGAGACCCCGAGCTGCGCGTCACGCCGGGCGGCACGCAGGTGCTGGGCTTCGGCGTGGCCGTCAACGACCGCCGCCGCAACCAGCAGACGGGGGAGTGGGAGGACTACCCCAACTTCATCGACTGCACCATGTTCGGCAACCGCGCCGAGGCGCTCTCGCGCATCCTGCGCAAGGGCATGAAGGTCGCCATCGAGGGGAAGCTGCGCTACAGCTCCTGGGAGGACAAGAACGGGGGCGGCAGGCGCTCGAAGGTCGAGATCATCCCCGACGAGGTCGTCCTCATGAGGCAGAACCCCAACGGGCAGCAGGCCCCGCAGCAGTACGCGCCGCAGGGATACCAGCAGCAGTACGCGCCCCAGCAGGCGCCGCGGGCATATGCACCGCAGCCAGCGCCCCAGCAGCCTGCGCCGCAGTGGAACGCCCGGCAGGCCTACCAGCAGGCCCCGCAGGCGGTACCGCAACCGGCACCGCAGCAGGCAGCGCCGCAGCCGGCACCCGCCCAGCAGCAGCTGGACGTGTACGACGAGGACATCCCGTTCTGATGGGGCGCTTACCCGACATCTTCCGCGACCACTGGGAGGCGGCCCTTTTCGCCGCCTCCTTCTCCGCGGGTTTCCTGTTCTTCTCTTCGCTTCTATGGGGGTGGTTCTGATGGCATTCACCGTGTTCGACAGCTTCGCCGAGGTCTACGACGACTTCGACGAGAGCGACACCGAGGACATGCGCGACCGCGCGGTGCTCGCCGACGCGATCATGATGTACGGCCTGCACGGAGTCGAACCCGACCTCCCGAAGGACCTGCGCCGCGTGTTCAAGGCCATGAAGAACGCCATCGACAACTCCAAGGACGCGCGCGGCAGGGGCGGGAAGGGCGGCCGACCACGCAAGAAACCGACTGCCGACAAACCCGAAACGCAGGTTCCCGAAAGTGAAAACCTAGGTTTTCCAAACGTGAAACCAGTTTCCGACAAACCCGAAACGCAGGTTCCCGAAAGTGAAAACCCTAACCTAACCTACCCTAGCCTGTCCTGTACTGAACTGGCCTGTGATGGGGGCGATGCCCCCACCGCGCCGCCCGATTTCGAGCCGCCGTCGCTGGAGGAGGCCCGCGGGTATTTCGGCGCCAACTGCCTGAGCGGCGACCCGGACGCCTTCTGGGCCTTTTTCGAGTCGCAGGGCTGGGTCAAGAGCAACGGCCAGCCGGTGAGCAACTGGGGCGCCCTGGCGCTCGACTGGTCAAGGCGCCAGAAGCGCATCGACGCCGACGACCGCGCGAGGGGCAAGCCCACCGCCTCGGAGGTCGAGGCCGCGACGTTCAGGCCCACGAGGACGCCCGAGGAGGCACTGGCCGAGCAGGAGCGAAGGTGGGCGTCCGAGCACCCGGGCATCGACCCGGCCAAGGTCGAGGCCCCGCGGGGCACGACCGCGAGCAGGGACCGGTTCGGGCTGTACCAGGACGCGCAGAGGCTGCTGGCCGCCCGCGCTGCGTGCGAGAGGAGGCTCTCATGATCCTCGACGCGGGCCTGCTGAGGGGATGGCCGAAGGAGCGCGCCGAGCTGTACGGCAAGCCGCACCTCGGGGCGAGGTACACGCACGGCGCGGCCTACGAGCCGACGCAGGCCCGGTGCGCGGTGTGCGGCAGGCGAGCCTGCAACTGCCACCACGTCGCGAGGCGCTCGTGGGGAAAGACGTTCAGGCTCGTCACGCCCAACGGGGTGTGGGAGCTGCGCAGCCCGCTGTTCGCCCTGTGCGGCTCCGGCACGACCGGGTGCCACGGGAAGTTCCACGACGGCGGCCTCAGGGTCGAGTGGGTCTGGCGCACCAGGGCGGCCGAGGAGGCATGGTGGTCGGGCACGATGCTCAGGGAGTACCAGCCGCACAGCCCCGACCTCTACATGTTCGGCTACTGGGCCATCACCGACCGATACGGCAACGAGATCATCCGAGAGGTGAAATGACGATGGAGATCACCAACTGCGAGCAGTACGTGCTCGCCGAGCTCGACTACGAGCAGCGCCGCAACGAGCGCCTCGCGGCCGAGAACAACAAGCTGGCCAAGCAGCTCGACGCCATGACAAAGAGGGCCAACGGCTACCGACAGATAATCAACCGGCCCAAGACGCCCATCGAGGCGCTGGCCGACAAGGTCATGCGCGAGGAGATGCTGACCCGCTTCACCTACGCCGAGGTCACGGACGTCAAGAGCGCGTTCAGCGGAAGGCTGCTCGACTTCGACGAATGGTGCCACGATGCGATGCGATATGTGGCGCTGGCGGACGACGTCGGCGAGGAGGAGTTCACCCGGTTCATGCGGCGGGATCTCAAGAAGATCTACGACAAGAAGGTGGCCGGATGTTCCAAGTAGGGGCCGCCGCCCACGGCAGGGGCGAAGGGGCAGGCCGATGAATGACGAGAGGGCCGTCGCCGCGGCCATCCACGCCGGGCTCCAGAGCGACGACGTGACCGACCTCTACACGGGCGACTGCAGGGGCTGCGGCGAGTGCTGCTCGCGGTTCCTGCCCGTGAGCCCGTTCGACCGGGTGCGCCTCGAGCTGTACGTGCGCCGGAACGGAATCGAGCCCGCCGAGCCCAGGGCTGAGTACGACCTGCTGTGCCCGTACCTCACGGGCGGGCGCGAGTGCGCGGTCTACGCCGCGAGGCCCGAGATCTGCCGCGCCTACCGGTGCGACAGGCACAAGAGGGGCGAGCTGGGCATGTTCTTCGGCGCGGAGTGCGCCGAGGTGACCGACATGCGCGCGCTCGCGGAATCAATGGCCCGCGATGTCTACAGGAAGGAGCAGGGGAATGGCTAGGAACGTGTACGGCGGCTACTGCCGCGAGTGCGGCAGGTGGACGCCTCCCGGGTTCGGGCACTTCGAGCGCTACCGCGGCGGCTGGCGCGTCCACTGCGTCGAGTGCGCGAGCGGGCGGAAGCTGCCGCCCGAGGGAGACCAAGCGGCGCGGGACATGCGGCGCCACGTAAGGAACATGGTGAACGACGGAAGGTACGGGAAGAGGGGATACAGATGACGGGGAACGAGAGGCCGGACATCTATGCGGACGGACTCCGGGAGGAGCGCTGTGAGAACTGTCTGCACTGCTGCGCGACGGTGCAGCGCACCGTCCACGGCGTGGAGCGCACCGAGTACGAGTGCGGGCGGCGCCCGGAGTTCGTGCACCGCACGCAGGGGCTCGCCAGGTGCAACTACTGGGAGGCGCGATGAGCGGATGGGATGAGCTCGGCCGCGAGCAAGACATGGCCGCGGCGAGGGCCGTCGGCTACCTCGAGGGCATGTACGACGTGGCCGTCGTCAGGAAGAGGGTGGCGTAGATGCGAGTTCTTATCGCCTGCGAGGAGTCGCAGCGCGTGGCGCTTGAGTTCCGGAAGATGGGGCACGAGGCTTACAGCTGCGACCTTGAGGAAGCGGGGGGGGGTCACGACCTCATGCACCTCAACGTCGACGCTCTCCAGATGCTCAAGCTCAGGTGGGACCTGGTGATCGCGCACCCGCCATGCACGTATCTCACCGTCACCGGCAACCGCTGGTTCGACGAGGGGAAGTACGGCGACAGAGCGCGCGAGCGCAAGGCTAACCGCGAGGCCGCCGTCGAGTTCTTCATGGCGTTCGCCAAGTGCAATGCGCCGTACGTCGCAATCGAGAACCCCGTCGGCTGTATGAGCACAAGATGGCGCAAACCGGACCAAATCGTGCAGCCGTACATGTTCGGCGACCCGTTCGAAAAGAAGACGTGCCTGTGGCTGAAGGGGCTCGAGCCGCTCAAGCCGACTGATGAGGTCGAGCCTGAGCCGCGCAAGGTCTTCAAGTCAGGCAACTCCATGCCGGCATGGTACGCGGACGCCTGGCATCTGCCGCCACACGAACGCGCCAAGGTTCGCAGCCGCACGTTCCCGGGCATCGCAAAGGCGATGGCCAGCCAGTGGTGCGAGCAGATCGGGATGGAGGGCGTATAACGCCAGATAAGGAGGAATGATGATTCAACTGCCAAAGGATGCCGACGGTCGAGAGATTCCGCTAGATACCAAGGTGCTGTACGGCAGCGGCGGCACGGCCCGAAACATCGTGTACTGGGTGTACACGGTCGATTCCGACCTCGAGAAAGAGTGGGGGAACTGCTGGCGCGCGGTCACGGACGCGGGCAGGAAACTCGACGCCGAGCTCATGTACCTCACCGAACCCGACAGCTGGGAGAAGCTGGAAGAGGACTTGGACAAATGCGTCGCAGAAGGCACCGCTTGCACGTACTTCAGCAAGGATGGAACCTGTCAAAGTTGTTCTCTCAGCAATATAACAACTGGTTGCTCTCCGAAAGTGATTGAGGACATCGTATCCCGCATCCGCAAGCTGAGGGGTGAGGCCTGATGGCGACGCACAGGCTCAAGATTCAAGAGCAATACGCCGACGCCGTCCTGAACGGCACCAAGACGTTCGAGATTCGCAAGAACGACCGGGGTTACAAGGTCGGCGATGAGATCGTATTCGACGTTGTCACGAACGAAGGCTACGCCGTCGGGGAAGCAGCCAGGCATCCGCTCAACGGTGAAGTCTACCGAATCGACTACATCCTCGACGACTTCGAGGGCCTTGCCCAGAAATACGTGGCGCTGGCCATATCCAAGGTGGACGAATGATTACCGATGAAAAGCGCCGCGAGGCGGCGGCGAAGGAGGTATAGCCATGGCATACAGCGACTACGGCGCGTTCGTGTACCTCAACGGCGAGCGCAGAACCGACAAGGAGGACGTAGGCGTATACGACACCGACGAGGGTTCCCTGCCTACTGGACTCCGCGTGTACGCGAACATCATGAAGCACCATGACGGATTCGAGTGGTTCGAGTTCTCGCACCATGGAGTCATGGGCGACGGCAATGTCCGCGTCGGGTGCTACAAGCAGGGTTGGCCGGAGGTCTACGAGTGGAAGGACGGCGAGGACAAGCCGACCATATACACGTTCGATGACCTTTCCCGCAAGTTCGGGTGGGACGGTTACGAGGAGTACGGCGACACGAGGTACGCCGCAGACGAGTACGACGAGGAGTTCGACTTCCTTGGATGGCACTTCCACTTCTGGGGCGACGATACCGGCGGTACTCCGAGGTACGGGGCGACCATGAGCCGCGACGGAGAGACCTGGGAGTGCGACTACGACTGTATGTTTGGAGCTGGTTTCGATGACATTCACTAGCGAAGAGCGACGCGAGATGGCTGAGAACCTGCGACACCTGACCATCGGCCACTCCATCCAGTACAAGGAGCAGTTCTTCGACGAGCTTGCCGAGGTGGTGGTCGGCTTCGAGGACTACCATGACTTCGATGTTGTCCTCGATAAGCTCGCTGATCTCATTGACCCGGAAGGGGGAGACGATGATTAACGACGAGGAGCGCAAGCGAGCGGTGGCTGAGTTGCGCGAAGCATCGACCGGGGCATACCGCCACGTTGATTCACTCGACGTGATTGCAAACTCAATCGGCGTCGAGGTGGACGGCAAGTTCATTCACGAGGTTGAGAACGAGACGTACGCGGCCCTTGCAGACCTAATCGACCGTCCGACATGTCACAACGTCGCCGACTACACCAAGGAATCATTCAAGTGCTCAGAGTGCGGGTGCCGCGTGCTGGTGCCCGGCGACAGGCCGGACGGTGTGCTCGTCGTGACCTCCGAGGCGTTCCCAGTCGACTGGTACTCATGCCCGGTCTGCGGGGCGGTGGTGGTGGAAGATGAAGCGTATTAAGTTCGCAAGGCCGGTCGATTGCCCGACGTGCGGTGCGACCCCGTCGCACCAGAAGTGGAAGCCGCGCAAGCTGGTCTACACCAACGAGATGGTCGCGATAGGGGACGTCGACCCAGTCGACGCCGTCCACTGCCCTAGGTGCGACCTCGTCTTCGGCGTCGTGCATTACGAGCATGACGACACGTACATCACGAGCTGGACCGAGTTCGAGACTGTCCCACGGTATTGCCCGTGGTGTGGGGAGGATTTGACTGATGATTAGCGACGAGCAGCGCCGCGAGGCGGCGGCGAGCCTGCGCGGGTCGAGGGGCTTCTTCAACAGCCTGCCGAGGACCGTCCTCGAGCCGTTCATATTCGACATCTTCGAGCGCGTGCTCGAGTGCGTCGGCTATACGGAGGGCAACGTATTCGACTATCTCGCCGACCTCGTCGACCGCGGCGAGTGCGAGAACGTCTACGACGGGAGCGTCCAGGACTCGTGCGACAACGGCTTCCTGTGCTCGGTCTGCGGCTGCAAGGTCGAGGACGAGGAGCACTACCGCGTGAGCGGCGTCTGGAACTATTGCCCGCAGTGCGGGAGGAAGGTGCGGCATGGCTGACGAGATGAGGCCGGCGCCGTCGCCGTCCGTCGACCTGTGGAGACCGGATGGCCCCGCCGCGAGGGCCGCGGCCGCCATCATGGCCAACGCGGTGGCGAGCTTCAACGAGGCCCTCGTGCCCGTGCTGCGCGGCGTGAGGCGCGAGGCGAGGGCGCTCTGCAAGAGGCTCGACCCGAAATGGAGGCGCGCCCGGATTCGCGCGCTCAAGAGGTCCCGCCGCAACGTGGAGACGCTCAAGCGCGAGGGGAGGTGCAGGTGATGGCGACCGAGTACGTTCTGGACGCCGACAAGATCACCCATTGGCGCATCGACAACCACGTCCCGCTGAAGCAGCTTGCCCGCGCCGCCGGGGTGAACCTCAGCAGCCTGAGCCATGCCATCAGCAACGGCAGGGAAGTGAAGATGAACCTGCTGCTCAATCTGGCGGAGGCGATGGGCGAAGACCCGCGCGACATCGTGAGGAAGAAGGTGGAGAGATGAGATTCGAGATAATCGAGCGCCACGTCATCGACGTGCCTGACAGCGAGCTCACGGACGGCGAGCGCCCCTTGGGCAAGATGGCGCTCGTTGAGGTTCTCGGCGTCATCGCGGAGAACCCGCACAGGTTCATCGAACGGTACGAGATGTACCGCGAGGAGGTGATCCGCCTTGGGGGCAAGCTGTGATCCGGGCTACAACCTTCCGAACGGATGCACCGGCGCGGCAATCGACAGGCACTTCGGCGAGGGCAAGCCCACTTGCGCCGAGTGCACCAAGATGTACGAGTGCTGCTGCGACTACGGCATCTGCGAGATAGAGTTCGACGACGCCTTCCGGGAGAAGTTCGACGGGGCGGACGCGGAGCCGGGCGACGTCGCCTATTGGGCGCTCCCGTGGATAGCGGACCACATGAGGGACATGCAGGAGGAAGCGTGCGCCATGTTCTGTGGCTGATGCCGCTGGCGGCGCTCACCGCGCTGCTGGCGTGGGCGGCGAGGTCCGCATGGGCGCTCGCCGTGGTTTTGACTGTTCTCGTGCGCATGGCGTGCGGGTGAGATTGGAGGACTGAATGGAAGAGATCGGCAAGCTAATCGGCAAGCTCATCGGGTGCCTCATCATGGCCGCGCTCGTGCTGCTGTGCGCCGCCGCCGTCGTGTGGTGCTGGCGGGTGCTCGCGGGGCTGGTCGCATGAGCGCCGGCGAGAGGGTAGCACGGCAGCTCCGCGACGCCGCGGCCCTGCTGGAGTCCATGGCGGAAGACGTGGCGGGGGACATCGACGAGAGGTTCGTGCTGCCTCCCATAACGCTCACCATCAAGATAGGAAGCACCGACGAGACCCCGACCCTGTCGGTGAAGAAGGACTACCTCGCGAGGAAGCGCCTGGCATGACGTGGAGCTCCAACGGCAACGCCGAGCGCAAGCTCAAGGCGAGGCTCCGCGCCGAGGGCAGGCCGTGCCACATATGCGGACAGCCCATAGACTACAGCCTGCCGCCCGGCACGCCGTGGAGCTTCGAGGCCGACCACGTGGTGCCGAGGGCGAGGGGCGGCGCGGTGCTGGACTACTCGAACCTCGACGCGGCGCACCGCATCTGCAACCAGAGGAAGGGCAAGCACATGCCGGGCGACGCGAGGCCCGTCGAGATAAGGCGCACGCGGCTGTTCTAAGCGTTAGGGACAACTGAATAAAGAGAGCCGTAGGGCTAACTGGAGGCGCGGTCGTTTGCTCGGCTGCGCCTCACTGCTTTTCTGGGGCGCTGAGCCGCCGATGGCGGGGGCATCGCCCCTCCCCGGGGGTGCACGGACACCCATCGCTGCCAGTGCCGATTTCCCCCCGCCCCATGACCCCAGGGCGGGGGTAGGCCGCGAATCTCACCCGCATCGCACAATGCGGGCACGAGAAAGGAGGCCGGGATGCCGGAGATGCCGGAATCGGTCGCATCCGATGACTATCAATCGCAGATCTGGGCGAGCGTCACCGCATCGGGGCGCTTCTCCGACGAGGACGCGCCGAACCTCGCGCTGCTGTGCTACTGGCACGCCGTGGCGAAGGCCGCGGAGGATGCCATGAGCAAGGGCAAGTCCGTGAAGGTGCTCGACCCCGTCGGCTACAAGCCCATCAAGGCGAAGAACGGGCGGCACGCCGTCATGGAGCGCCCGCACCCCGCCGTGTCCGTGCTCAAGCAGGCGACCGCCGAGATACGCGCGCTCAACGAGCTGCTCGGGCTGTCGCGCAAGGCGGTGCCCATCCAGGTGCAGCAGGCGCGTCCGCAGAGCGACGGCGCTAGGGTGCTGAGCCTGATGTTCGCCGACCGCGAGCGCAAGGCCAAGGCGGCGGGCGCCTGATGGAGCCAAGGCAGACGCCGACATACGAGGCGAACGTCCCGGAGGACCTCAGCGGCGACGGCGGGATGGCGTGCGAGCTCGCGACCGCCTACTTCGGCGACCCGCTCCCGTGGCAGCCGCACCTGCTCGACGCGATGCTGGCCCGCGACGCGCGCGACAAGTACCTGCTGCGCACGCTTGGCATCTCCATCCCGCGCCAGAACGGAAAGAGCTGGGTCGTGCGAGCAAGGTGCTTCTACGGCGCGCTCAACGGCGAGAAGATCCTGTACACCTGCCAGCACGGCGACACATCCGACCAGATGTTCAAGGAGCTGTCCCAGCCATTCGAGGACGAGGACGAGACCGAGCTGCACGACCTCCTGCTCGCCGTGCGCAAGACGAACGGGCAGCAGGCCATCAGCCTCAAGAACGGCGGACTCATCCGCTTCACCACCCGCACCAACTCGCTGGCGCGAGGCAAGACCTACGACGTGCTCATCTACGACGAGGCGCAGGAGCTCACGGACACGCAGCAGGCGGCGTCCCTGCCTGCCATCTCGGCGAGCGCGATGCACAACCCGCAGACCATCTACCTCGGAACGCCGCCAGGCCCCGACAACGTCGGCACGGTGTTCCGCGACCTCCACGACGACGTGCACGACGGAGAGTCCGAGATGGCGTGGATCGAGTGGGGCGCGGACGAGATAGGCGACGTCCACGACGAGTCCCGCTGGTACGAGTACAACCCGTCCATGGGCACCGTGCTCAACTACGAGGCCGTCAAGGGCGAGTCCGAGCAGATGCAGCCCGACGTGTTCGCGCGCGAGCGCCTCGGGTGGTGGGCGAAGACGGGAGGCTCGCTCCTCTACGCCCTGTCCTCCAAGAAGTGGGACGGGTGCCGGCGCGACTCGGCGCCCACTGGCGGAAAGCTCGCGTTCGGCGTGAAGTTCTCCGCGGACGGCTCCCGCGCCGCCGTCTCGTGGGCGCGCGCCGACAGGGACGGCCCGTCCTACGTCGAGTTGTACGACGTGATGGGCGCGTCGGGCGGAACGGTCGCGATCTCGGACATGCTCCTGCGCAACCGAGACGAGATAGCGTGCGCGTGCATCGACGGCAAGTCAGGAGCGGATGCGCTTAAGCGGCGGATGCTAGACGGCGGCTTCAGCAAGTGCGCGCTCGTGATGGGCACGCCCGCAATCGTGCAGGCTGCAGCTTCGATGCTCAAGGACGAGGTCGACTCGGGCACGCTGTCGCATATCGAGTCGCCGGCGCTCGACGACTCGGCGCGCAAGTCGCTCAAGCGCGACATAGGCAGGGACGGATGGGGCTTCGCGGACGGCCCCGACTCCATCGCCGCACCCATCGAGTCCGCATCGCTCGCCCTCTGGGCGGCTAGAACAACGAAACGAGACCCGCGAAGGGAACAGGAGGCCAGCTTCTGATGGCAGCAGTGAACATGGAACTGGCGGGGCAGGTAGCATCCGCCGCAGGCTTGGAGCCGGGTGACGCGGCCCTCGTCCGCGAGCTCATGACCGTCTGGCGCGAGCACCGCGCCAGCAACCTCGAGCGCGAGGACTACTACCTCGGGCACGTGTCGGTGAAGGACCTCGGCATCGCCATGCCGGCGAGCCTCGCCAAGAAGATCAACCCGCGCGTGGACTGGCCCCGCAAGGCCGTGCACGCACTCGCCGACCGCTCCATCTTCAACGGTTACACGTGCGCGGACGAGCAGACGAGCAAGGCCCTCCGCGCCATCTGCGAGTCGAACCAGCTGGAGCGCCTCTACCGCAAGAACCTCATCGGAGAGCTGAAGCACTGCTGCGGCTTCTGGACCGTGACGGACGGCGGCGGCTACCCGGTCATCTCGGCGTACCCCGCCACCGCGGCGGCGGCCCTGTGGGACGATGCGCGCAAGGCCATCAGGGCCGGCATCGTCGTGGCGGAGTCCAAGAAGATGCCCGGCGACGCCGAGCGCGTGCCGACCGTGGTGCACCTGCTCACGGCCGACAGCCTCGTGGTGCTCACGCGCGACGGCGGCTCGTGGGTCGCCGAGTACCGCGAGCACTCGATGGGGCGCTGCCTCATGGAGCCGATGGCTCATGGCGCGACGCTCGAGCGCCCCTTCGGCACCTCGCGTATCAGCCGCTCCGTCATGAGCATCACCGACGACGCCATCCGACAGCGCGCCCGAATGGAGGTCGCCGCCGAGGCCGCGACCCTGCCGCAGACGTGGCTGCTCGGCACCTACAAGAAGATGCTCAACGACGGCAACAAGTACGACGCCTCGATGGGCGCCGTGAACGAGATCACCAAAGACCCGGACGGAGACAAGCCCACGGTCTGGCAGTCCGCGCAGCTGCAGATGGCCCCGCTCACGGAGTACCTGCGCCAGCTCGCCTGCCAGATGTCGGCCGTGACCAACGTGCCGGTGAGCTTCTTCGGCGTGTCCAACGACAACCCGTCCTCCTCGGACGCTATCGCCGCGTCCCTGGAGCCCTTGGTCATCGACGCCAAGAACCTCAACCGCGACAACGGCACGGCGCTGCGCAACGTGGCCTACATGGCGCTCGCCGTGGCGAACGGCACCGATTTCGCCACCGAGCGCGACGCGGGCCACGAGATAAACCCGCGATTCCTGTCCCCGGCGTACCCGTCCACGGTGAGCCTGTCCGACGCGCTGCTCAAGCAGGTGCAGGCGCTCCCGAAGCTCGCCAACTCCACGGTGGCCTACGAGATGCTCGACTACACGGACGAGCAGATCCAGCGCATCGAGTCGGATGCCAAGAAGGCGCAGGCGAGCGCGGCTATCGCGTCGCTGTTCGAGCCGAAGGAGGGCGAGAATGGCGGCGGTGCCGACTAGCCTGCTGGACGAGCTGACCGATGAGGTGAACGCGCTGTCGGCAGACGCCCAAGCGAAGGTGAGGCCGGCGCTCGAGTCCCTGCTGTCGAGCTGGGAGCGCGGCGGTGGCGGCGATGTCGCCGCTCTCCGCGAGAGGGCCTACGAGACGATCGAGGCGGTGCTCGGGTACTACGCCGACACGTGCGCCGCCGCCAGGGCGGCCGAATACTACGACGCGGTCAGGGCGTCGCAGGGCTTCCCCGGGAAGTATCGGGCGGTCGCCGAGTCCATGCGAGACCCGGACGCCACGCTCGGCGCGGTTAGATATTTCATCGGCAAGGTCGTCGAGGGCGCCCCCGAGGTCTTTGTCTCGCGGTGCGTCACGAGGGTCGACGAGGAGATCAGGCGCGCCGCCAACAGGTGCGTCGCCCACAACGCGCGCAAAGACCCGGCGAAGCCGTGGTACGCCCGCGTCCCCCGCGGCGAGACGTGCGGGTTCTGCCTCATGCTCGCGTCGTTCGGCTTCTACGCCAAGACCGAGGAGGCGGCCGAACACTCGCACGCGCACTGCGACTGCCGAATCGTTCCCGGCTTCGACGGGGTGACCACAGTCAAGGGATACGACCCTGACGGGATGTACGAGAGGTATAACGACTGCCTGGCCGCGCTCGGAGGCCGCGACGGCATCGCCTCCGACTGGTACGCAATGCCGGAGGACGAACGCGAAGCGCTCGTGAGGCGCCACGGCAACAAGGAGGGGAAGGCGTACACCGCCTACCTCAACAACCGCGTCGCATCCGAGATAGAGCTACGCGACCCGTCCTGGTACGCGGGCGGCGAGCATAAGGGCATAACGTTCACGGACGATGCGGTGAGGCGCGACAAGGTAAAGAGGTGGAGGGTAGACCCCGGAGAGAGGAGAACCGCAGAGAAGCTGGCGGCACTGGGCTACAAGACTGAGTTCTGGGAAGACGAGGTGCACCTGAAGAGCGAGAACGCGCAGGGAAAAACGACCGTAAGTCGCGCCGACCTGTCCACGGGCATCGAAATCAAGACCGTGTACACGTCGAAATCGGAGAACACGTTCAAGTCGCACATGAAGTCCGTGGCCAACAAGAGCGGAGTGCGGTTCGCCGTCTTCGACGTCAGCGAGAACAAGTCGGTCACCGACAGCCAAGCCGAAGCGTGGATACGCAAGTACATGAAGAGGTACGGAATTGCCGAAGTGCGGATGCTTGGGCACGACGGGTCGCTCCAAACGATAAAAAAATAGGCGGGAGCTGCATGTCTCAATAGGTGAGTCAAACAGCTTCCGCCTAACCTCATCATACCGCATGGCCGCCCACGGGCGGCTTTTTTCATGCCGAAAAACGCCAAACAGGTCAAATCTCACGCTCGTAGGACACTGCCGCGCGACAGGGCCGCACGGCCCGAAACGCACATCTAAGGGGCTCGGCCGCACGGCTGGCCCGACGGGCCGCACGGTCCGGGAAAGGACGCGACATGGCAGAAGAGACCAACACGGAGCCCACGGGCGGTACGGAGCCGACCGGGGGCGAGGAGCCCGACTACAAGGCGCTCTACGAGGCCGAGAAGGCGCACTCCCGCAAGTGGGAGAAGCAGGCCAAGGCCAACAAGAGCGCGGCAAGCGCACTCGACGAGGCCAACCAGGCGAAGAAGACCGCCGACGAGAAGGTCGCGGAGCTCGAGAAGCGACTCGACGCCAAGGAGAAGGCCGAGGCGCTAGCCAAGACCGCCGCCAAGGTCGCGCAGGAGAAGGGAGTCCCCGCGGACCTCATCGTCGGCGAGGACGAGGAGAGCATGGCCGCATGGTGCGACAAGATGCTCGCCGCATTCAAGACAAAGCCCGCGCCGCGAGTGGAGAAGCCCGGCAGCTTCGACAAGGGCGGCAAGGGCGGGGACGAGGCGCTGCGAGACTTCGCCAAGCGCCTCCTGAAGTAAGCCAAACTCGAAGAAAGGCACAGAAATGGCTGCAAACGACACCCAGAAAATCAAGCTGCCGTCCAGCGTGGTCTCCACCATCATCGGCAAGGTGAAGGACACCTCCACCATCGCAACGCTGAGCCCCAGCACGCCGCAGAAGTTCGCCGACACGACCTATCTCGTGTTCAACCCGACCGCAGAGGCCGAGGTCGTCGCCGAGGGCGGCAAGAAGTCCGGCTCCGAGATCTCCACCGACCCCGTGGTCGCAAAGCGCGCCAAGATCGTCACGACCACGCGCGTCTCCGACGAGCTGAAGTGGGCCGACGAGGACAACCAGCTGGAGATCATCTCCAACATCATCGCCGACCAGACCGCCGCCGCGGGCCGCGCGCTCGACTACATCATCTACCACGCCATCAACCCCAAGACCGGCCTCGGCCTCACGGGCTACACCGCCCTGACCGCTGACAAGGATGTCCACAGCGTCGCCAAGACCGACTCCCCGGTCGACGACATTGACTCCCTCTCCGACGCCCTGCTCGACTACGGCATCAACGGCATCGCCATGAGTCGCCAGTTCGCCTCCGAGCTGCGCAAGCTGCGCGTGCCCGCCACCGGGCAGCGCCTGTACCCCGAGGTGCCGCTGTCCCTCAACGTGGGCAACCTCGACGGCATCCCCGCCTCCGTGTCTGGCACCGTGAACGGCCGTCTCGCCAAGACCCCGACCAAGGTCTCCGCGATCATGGGCGACTTCTCCGCCATCAAGTGGGGCATGGTTCGCGACATCACCGCCGAGGTCATCGAGTACGGCGACCCCGACAACACCGGTCAGGACCTGAAGGGCTACAACCAGATCGCCTACCGCACCGAGGCCGTCCTCGCATACGCGGTACTCGACCCGAAGGCCTTCGCCGTCCTCAAGAGCGCCTAGGGGGTACCGAGATGGCTCATCTAGTCCAGAAGCTCATCGTGGAGGACGCTGGCAAGGCGTCCAGCATCCTCCCGCAGCACGTTGCGCTCGTCTCGCCCGACGGCAAGCCGCTCGTCGTGCCCAAGAAGGTCGCCAACCCCGGCGCGAGTCCGACCGTCGCGAAGGTCGTTCAGGCCCTCGTCGACGCCGGGATCATGGAGGCCGAGTAGCCATGGCCGCGCTCGCCAGCGTGGACGACTACAAGGCCCGCTACGGCGAGCCCGCGGACTCGGCGCGCACCGAGGTGCTGCTGCAGGACGCATCCGACCTGATGCTCGCGGCATTCGAGGACCGAATCGGCGAGTACACCGAGGGGGCGTGCCCGGCGTTCGACCGCGCCGCCCCCGCCGTGTCCTGCCTGCTCGTCAACCGCGTGCTCTCGGCACCGTCCGCGATGGCCGGTGCCACGCAGTACAGCCAGGGGGCCGGAATCTACACCGCATCGGTGACCTACGGCTCGGCGCTCGGCGAGATGTACCTAGGCAAGAGCGACCTCAGGCGCCTCGGCCTCACCGGTCAGGCGCTCGGGTCGCTCATGCCTCTGGAGAGGGGAGAGGTGACCGAATGATGTGCCTCATTTCCGGCGAGACCGTGACCGTGCGCAATGCGGCCCAGTCGTTCGACGAGCTGGGCGAGCCTACCGGCGAGACGGTGACCGAGACGGCGGTCGACAACGTCGTGGTCTGCCCCGGCGCGACCGCCGACCTCGACTCGACGCGCCCGAACGGCGTGACGGTCGCCTACACGCTCTGCTTCCCGAAGGGCGCGGACGTGGACCTCAAGGACGCGACCGTCACGGTGCGAGGCACCGACTACAAGGTTGTCGGCGACCCCAAGCGATACACCGCGGCCAATACGCCCGGCCCCTGGGACCTCACCTGCGAGGTGACCCGAACCGATGGCTAAGGCGAAATGCGAGGTCAAGATCAAGTGGAAGGGCTGGAACCGCGGCGGATACGCCGAGGTCATGAACGGCGGGGGCGTGCAGGCCATGCTCACCGATAAGGCCAACGCCGCCGCGGCCGCATGCAACTCCACGTTCACGCCGAAGTACGGCGAGAGCGGCTACAGCACCGCGACCATAGGCGGCTCGCTTGCGAGGGGCCGCGTCGTCTACACGGACAGCAAGCACGCCAACGTGAGCGAGCGCAGACATAACCGACTGCAATCGGCATTCGGAGGTGACTGATGGACATCGAGAGGGTGGTCGCCAAGCGGCTCATGGACGCGACCGGCATCAAATGCGTGCCGGACGTTCCGCGCGAGAGACCCGATGAGTTCGTCCAGATCACCCTCGCCGCCACGAGCGCGACACGGTTCATCCAGTCCCCGCGCGTGCTCGCCACGTCGTGGGCGAAGACCCGCAGGCGCGCACGCGAGATCGCCGAGGCCGTCGAGCGGGCGTGCTCCGCCATCGAGGACGAGCCGAACGTGTTCTCGGCCGTGCCCGACGGCACGTACCGATGGGACGACCCCGACACGGGGACTCCCAGATACCAGACGAACATCAACCTGACCATATGCGAATAAGGAGCAATCATGGCAGAAAGCAACAAAAACAACGTCGCCAACGTCTCCAGCGCCAAGGGAGTAAAGGGCGGCTACATCTTCACTGCGCCCGCCGGAACGGCGCTGCCGACCGACTGCAAGACAGCGCTGCCCGAGGCGTGGAAATGCCTCGGCTACATCAGCGAGGACGGCTACGTCGAGACGCTCGACAGCGACTCCGAGGACATCAAGGACATGAACGGCGACCTCATGGCATCGCCGCAGACCTCCCGCGTCGAGAGCGCGCAGCTCACGCTCGCCGAGATCAAGGCCGCGACCCTCAAGGTCATGTACGGCTCCGGCAACGTCAAGGACGAGAACGGCATGATCACCGTCAAGCACAACGGCGACTCCACTGAGACGTGGCCCGCCGTGCTCGAGCTCGTGCTCAAGGACGGACGCCGCTGGCGCAAAGTCGTGCCGCTCGCCCAGTCCTCCGAGCTGGACGACCTCACCCTCGCCGTCGGCGAGCTCGCCGCGCGCGCCCTCACGGTCAAGTACCTCACCGACGAGGACGGCAACACCTGCTACGACTACATCCAGTCCACCGAGACCACGGAGGGCTAGGAATGACCGAGCTCACGTTCACCATCCCCGGTATCGACGGGGAGTTCACCGCCGACCTCGACGAGCTGCTCAGCTACAAGACCAACAAGCAGTTCGCCAAGAGCGAGACCGAGCCGGGCGGCATGTTCGAGGCCTTCGAGCGCGTCTTCGCTGGCCGAGACGAGGAGTACATGGAGCGCCTCGGCGGCTCCGTCGAGTCCACGGGCACGCTCATGCAGGCCGCATTCGAGGCGGCGAAGGCAAAAAACTCCCAGGATTCGTCCTCGAGCTCGAAGGGCACCGCGCAGAAGTCGTAGCGGACTTCCGCCAGTACTACGGCATTGACCTCCCGCTCGAGGGCGGACCGGACGACCTCCGGCGCGCCGCCCTCCTGTGGGAGCAGCTGCCGAAGGAGTCGAGGTGCGCGCGCCGCATGTACCCGGAGCTCAAGTGGAGCGAGGAGACGTACATGCTCTGGCGCATCGAGCACCAGCTCAGGAGCCTCGCGTGGGGGCTGAGCGACAAGAAGCACCGGCCGCCGCAGGAACCGCAGCCGCTCAAGACGCCCGGGCAGCTCGCGGAGCTCAAGAGGCACCAGCGCAACGCCCTCGCGAACAGGGCGGAAATCGACGAGATTCTAGGATTAGGAGGACGGGATGGCGACTAGCGTAGGCTCGGCATGCATCACGCTCATGCCGTCCATGAAGGGCTTCGCCGGCAGCATCTGCTCGGAGTTCGGCGACACGGGCTCCAAGGCCGGAAAGTCATTCGGCGACTCGATGACCTCCGGCGTGGACGGCGGGGTCAAGCGCTCGGGCGGGCTGCTGAGCGGGCTCGGCACCGTCGCAAGGGGCGTGGGCACCGTCGCCGCGGCTGGCATGGGCGCGCTCACCACGGCGGTGACCTCAATCGGCGGCGCTGCGGTATCCGCATACGCCGACTACGAGCAGCTGGTCGGCGGCGTCGATACGCTCTTCGGCTCCGCGTCCGGCAAACTGCAGGGATACGCCGCGGATGCGTACAAGACGTGCGGCATGAGCGCAAACCAATACATGACCCAGGCGACCAGCTTCGCCGCATCGCTCGTGAGCTCGTGCGGCGGCGACGTGGCGAAGGCCGCCGAGTCCGCCAACACGGCGATGGGCGACATGGCGGACAACGTCAACAAGATGGGCTCGGACATGGCCGACGTCCAGAACGCCTACCAAGGTTTTGCCAAGCAAAACTACACGATGCTGGACAACCTGAAGCTGGGCTACGGCGGCACGAAGTCCGAGATGGAGCGACTCATCGCGGACGCCAACAAGCTGCGCGCGGCGCAGGGCAAGACCGCCGACCTCACCATCGACAGCTACGCCGACGTGGTCGAGGCCATCCACACCGTGCAGTCCGAGATGGGCATCACCGGCACGACCTCCAAGGAGGCCGCGACGACCATCTCCGGCTCCGTCGGCATGGCCAAGGCGTCATGGGAGAACTTCCTCACCGGTCTGGGCCGAGACGACGTGGACTTCTCGCAGCTCACCGAGCAGCTGCTCACGTCCGTCGGCGCGGTCGCCAAGAACATCGCGCCGCGCGTCGCGCAGATCGGGCAGGGCATCATCAAGGCGCTCCCCGCGGCGCTCTCCGGCATCGCGTCGGTGCTCACGCCCATCGTGTCCGAGGCGCTCGCCACGGCGTGGAACATCGCCGTCGGGGCGCTCGCCGGCATCGGGATCAAGCTGCCGAAGGTGGACTCCTCGCAGATCTGCTCGGCGCTTCAGGCCATCCTCGGCGTGGCAACGTCCGTCGGTAACGGCATCAAGGCGGCAATCGGGTTCATCGCGCCGCTCATTGCGCCAATCGGCACGGCGCTGCTCAACATCGCGCAGGCCGTGCTGCCGGTGCTATCCACCGGCATACAGGTGGTGCTCGGCATCGTGCAGGCGCTGTCGCCGGTCATCGGCTTCCTGGTCGGTGTCATCGCGGACGTAATGACGACCGTTTCGCAGCTCGTCGCCATCGCCATGCCCGCCGTGCAGTCCGTGCTGTCGGCGGTGCTGGCTGCGATGCCGCTCATCCAAAGTGCCATTCAGGTGGCGATGGGCATCGTCTCCGCCGTCTGGAATGCCGTCTGGCCCGTGATCTCCGCTGTCCTGACTGGCGTGATGGACGCAATCTCCACTGCCGTCCAGGTCGCGATGGCCGTGGTGCAGACAGTCATCTCCACGGTCACCGCCGCGATAAGCGGAGACTGGGATACGGTCTGGAGCACCATCAAGTCGGTAGCCGAGCTCGTCTGGTCTCAGATAGAGTTCGCCGTGCGGGCGGCCATCGGGGTCGTCGAGTCCGTGATAACGTCCACGCTCGATGGAATCAGCTCGATTTGGTCAAGCGTGTGGGACACCGTCCGTGATTTCGCCGAGGTGGTCTGGGGACGCATCAAGTTCGCCGTCAACTCTGCGATAAATCAGGTCAGCGGCGTGATCAGCTCCGTGCTCAACAGCATCAGCTCCACGTGGTCGAGCATGTGGGGGAGCATCAAGAGCGCCTGCTCGTCCATCTGGGAGGGCATCAAGAGCACGGCGTCCAGCGGCATCAACTCCGTCTACAGGACCGTCACGAGCATCAAGGGCAAGATCACCGGGTTCTTCTCGGGTGCGCGCAACTGGCTCTTCAACTCCGGCAAGTCGATACTCAACGGCCTGAAGGACGGCATCATGTCCGCTATCGGCTCGGTGACCTCGGCGGTCTCCGGCGCAGTATCCAGAATCCGCTCCTTCTTCCCGTTCTCGCCGGCAAAGGTCGGCCCCTTCTCCGGGCACGGCTACACGACCTTCTCGGGCAAGGCCCTCATGCAGGGCTGGGCGCAGGGCATCGGCTCCGGCACCGGCACCGTGGTCTCCGCCATCAGCGGCGCCATGGACACGGCACAGGGGATGCTCTCGACGGGCCTGACCGTCGCCCCGTCCGCGGTCTACACGCCGGCACGCCCAGAGGAGGATTCCAACGACGCACTCGCCGGCATCCTGTCCGTCCTCGAGCAGATCCGGGACAAGGACGGAAACCTGTACATCGACTCGGAGCGCGTCTCCTCCGCCATCGCGATTCGCGGCAGGCACACGCTCGCCGCAAGGGGGTTCGTATGATATTCGGCGGAATCGACCTCACGCCGTACCTGCTGGTTACCAAGGTCACGAGACCGATTGTCCCCAAGGTGCGGCTCGATGAGACCGAGGTCCCCGGCATGGACGGCACACACGTCCGCGCCACGGGCCTCGAGCCAGTCGAGATAGCGGTCGACTGCAACATCGTCGGCGGCTCCCTCGACGAGGTCGCCGAGGCAAGGGCCGTGCTCGCCTCGGCGCTGTCCGGCGGCGAGAAGGCCCTCGTGCTCGACGACGCCCCGGAGCGCTACATGCTCGCGCGCTACAGGGGAGGGGCGGAGCAGGGGCGCAACGCACACATGCCGAATCTCACGCTCGCGTTCTACTGTGCAGACCCCGCCGCCTACGGGCAGCGGCGCTCCGAGCGGGTGACGGCATCCCAGCGCGCCGTCGCCGCCGGGGGCAACTACAGGGCCTACCCTACGGTCACGTGCAAGCCCCCGGCAGGCTCGAGCTGGACAATCACTAATGTCTCGACCGGGCGCTTCGTCCGCGTCGAGGCGAGCTTCACCGGCGGGCAGACCGTCGTGCTGGACATGCGCGCCGAGCGCTGCACGGTCAACGGCGCGGACTGGCCCGTGACCGTCGCGAGCGACTTCTTCTCGCTCGACGGCGTGCAGCAGATTAAGACGAGCGGCGGCGCCGCGACGCTCGAATGGGAGGAGAGGTGGCTCTAGGTGCGAATTGATGTATACACGTGGCAGGACGTCTACGTGGCGACAATCGGCCCCGAGGAGCTGCTCGCCCTCACCCATACCGACGAGCTCAACGGCGAGGACAGCGTCGACATCACCACGACCTTCGCGCTCAAGCAGGGCTACCGCCTCGTGTGGGTCGACCGCCTCGGAGAGGTCCACGAGCACGTCTGCCAAGACCCCAAGGGCCTCCACGCCGGAGGCGAGACGGTCTACACGGACACGGCGATCAACTCCATCTGCGAGACGTACGGCGACTACATCGAGGACAAGAGACCCTATGGCTACGGCTTCCTCCAGGCGCTGAACGTCTGCCTGGAGCCGACCCGCTGGACCGCCGGAACTGTCGACCAGCCCGGTACCGTCGACAAGGGCCTGACCTTCTACCATACCAACTCACGCGAGTCGCTCAAGTCCATCCTGGAGTGCGGCGGCGAGCTGGAGACGGAGATCGCGGTATCCGGCGGCAAGGTGTCCTCTCGCAAGGTGGGCATCCGCTCGCATCGCGGCGCGAAGGGCGGTCACCGCCGATTCACCTACACCAAGGACCTCGCGTCAGTCTCGCGCACCGAGCACTACGGCGCGATAACAGCCTGCTACGGCTACGGCAAGGGAATTGAGACGGATACCGGCGGATACGGCCGCAAGCTGACCTTCGGCGACATCAACAACGGCAAGAACTACGTGGAGGACGCGACCGCGCTCAAGCTGTACGGGCGACCCGACGGCAGGGGCGGGCACGCCCACGTGTTCGGGCAATATGAAAATCCAAATTGCGAGGACGCGGCGACGCTGCTCGCCGAGACCCGCGCATACTTCAACTCTCGCAAAGAGCCGGGGGTGACCTACGAGGCCGACGTCGTCGACCTCGTGCAGTTCGGCCGCGACTGGGAGGGCGTCGCCGTGGGCGACGACGTCCAGATCGTCGACACGTGCTTCAGCCCGGCGCTACGCTGCGAGGGCCGCGTGACCAAGCTTGTCACCGACGAGCTCGGGGGCGCCATGCGCGTGACGCTCGGGAACGTGACCGAGACAATCACGGACATGTTGCTGGCGCAGCAGCAGAAAGTGTCCAGCCTGTCGAAGCGCTCGTCCAACTGGGACGTGGCGGCATCCACGCCGCCCTCGTACCTCCAGCAGGTCGTGGACGCGATGAACACACAGTTCAACATGTCCGGCAGCAGCTACACCTTCACCAGCTTCGAGCAGGGGACAATCTACGCGTCCGTCCCGATGGACGCCAACGGGCGCTCGACCACGGGCAAGGGCAGCGCCATGCAGCTGTGCTCGCAGGGCTTCCGCATCGCCTCCGGCTGCAAGGCCGACGGATCGTGGGACTGGCGCACCTTCGGCACCGGCGCGGGCTTCACCGCCGACCTCATCACGGCCGGTACGCTCATGGGCGACCTCATCAAGGCCGGCACGATTCAGGACAGGGCAGGCAAGAACTACTGGAACCTCGACGAGAGCGAGGTTCATCTAGGCCCCGGCGCCAAGCTCGACGGCAAGGACATCGCCGTCGCCGATGCCGTGATAGCGTCGGTGGACGTCGAGTACGCCCAGGGAACGTCGCGCGTCACCGAGCCTGTGGACGGTTGGCAGACCACGGCTCCGCAATGGGTTTCCGGAAAGTACATCTGGACGCGCACCAAGACCACCATGCAGTCAGGCGACATCGAGTACAGCGAGCCCGTGTGCATCAGCGGCATCGATGGCGCCAAGGGCGACAAGGGCTCCACCGGCACCGGCGTGCGCGGCATCGTCGAGCAGTACTACCTCTCCACGAGCTCCACTGCGCAGACCGGTGGCAGCTGGTCGGAGGCGCAGCCCGCGTGGAGTAAGGGCAAATACATCTGGACGCGCAGCAAGATCGCGTGGACGGACGGTTCGGTCACCTACACCGCGCCGTGCCTCGCCAAGGCCATCAACGGCTCCAACCAGATGGCCGGTAGCGCCATCGCGGCGCGCGTGAAGCTGTATGCGAGGAACCAGTCGGACAGCGTGCCGCCAATTAACGCGCAGAACCCAGAGCTGGGATGGTCTGAGGACCTCCCGCAATGGTCGAACGGATACTTTGTCTGGGAGATGGAGCGCGTCACATACGGCGACGGCAGCGTCACCCACACGGCGCCGGTCCTCGAGGCGGCGTACAACAAGGCCTACCAGAGCGCGCACGACCTCACGGGCTCACTCAATAGCCTCGACACGACGGTGCAGGACCTCGCAAGGGACGGCGTCGTGACCGAGGCCGAGGCAGCCGCCGTGAAGAAGGCCAAGCAGGACGTGGACAAGGAGCGCGAGCAGGCGACGAGCCAATTCAACTCGCTGAAGTCCAACAAGGCGCTGAGCGCCAAGTTCGTCTCGTCGGTCCTCGGCCCGCGCTACACCAAGGCCTTCGGCACGACCGACGAGGGCGGCACCTACGGCGCCTACGCCGACAAGGTCGACAAGGTGCTCAAGTGCAAGACCGCCGAGGAACTCAAGGCGGCGATGTACGAGTACGACGCCGCATATGGGGCCTACTCGAGCGCGGTCAAGGACTACGCCGATGCCGCGACCGGGGCGCGCCACGCCATCGAGCAGAAGGACGCGGCGGACTACGCAGACGGAATCCTGAGCGCCTACGACGAGCAGATGGACCAGAAGGAGATGTTCGACCGCCTGACGAAAGGCGGCACCGAGCAGGGCATCTACATGCAGAACGACAGGGTGTACATCAACGCCTCGTACATGGCCACCGGCACCATTGCGGACGCCAAGGGCCGCAGCTCGTGGAACCTCAAGGAGGGCGTGCTGAACACCAACTACATGACCGCGAAGAACATCACGGCGAGCGGCACCTTCTCGTGCGGCGGGAGCTCGTACTACACGAAGCTGAACAACGTCGGTCAGATGGAGGGCTACCGAACGAAGAAGGGCGCCTCGTCGATGTCGAGGGTGGGCTACGTCGACTTCTCGACGTCCATGCTGGATCTCGATACGAACCAGACGCTGTACGGTCTCCAATTCCAGGCGGACGGCGCGATCCGCATCAGCGCCCCGAAAATCTCCGTCAGGGACACCAGCGACACTTCGGCGGTCACGACCCACGGGTCGACCGGAAAGTACTACCCGGTCGGATTCGCCTATGATCCGGGCGACGGATGGGATACCGCCAACTTGGTAACGCTCCCGACGAGATTCATCAACGGCATCTGCGTACGCAACTTCGGATAGGAGGAAGAAATGACAGAAGAAATGGAGAAGGCGACAAACCGCATCGTCGCCTACCTGCTGCACGACCCGATCGGCAACTGCGAGGGGTACGTCTCGGACTACGACACCGACCTGCTCGCAAAGGCGCAGGAGGGCGGCATGATCGTCATAGCCGAGCACGAGGACGGAAGGCGCGAGGTCGTCGACGCGAAGGACGTCAAGGAGCCCAACCCGGCAATCAACGGCGTCGCGGTGGTGCTCCCGCCCTACGTCGACAAGCGCACGGCGGCCACCGTGGCGTGCTTCGACGCGCTGTCGGCCATCGTCGACCCGCAGCCCGCCACGGCGGACGAGACGGGCGAGGAGACCGCAGCCATCGACCCGGTCGAGGCCTTCAAGGCCGCGCTCGCCGCGCTCAAGGCGCTGGAGGCCAAATGATTAACCACCAGATAGCGCTCGACATGCGCAAGCGCCCGGGCACAGTCCCGCAGCGCGTCACCGTGCGCAGGGGCGAGACACAGACCCAGAAGATAACGGCGTCGCTCACCGTGGACGGCGCGACGTACACCCCGATGTGCCAGCTCGCGCGCCTGTGCGTGCTCCACGCCGACGGCACGTGGGCGCGAAGCACGGCGACCGTGGGCGCCGGCACGGTGAGCGTCACGCTCCCACCGCAGGCGGTCAACGGGGCGGGGAGGTGCCGCCTCGCGTACTTCGAGTTCTGCTCCGGCGACAGCGCCTCCGAGACGACCGAGGACTTCGCGCTCGTCATCCTGGGAAATGTGGACGGGACAACAGGGCCTGCCGTCAGCTACGACCAGGAGCTCGACGAGCTCTACAGGAAGTGGAGCACTGAGCTATCTCGGCTCGGTCAATCCGCGTACGATGCGGCATCCGCCGCTAGCGGTGCGGCGTCGAGGGCCGATGCGGCGGCAAGCGCGGCATTGCAGATCGCGAACGCGGCGGCGCAGGGCGCCGCCGGCGAGTCCGACATCGCCGAGCTGCGCCGCCAGAACGGCCAGCTCGCGACGATGCTCGCCGACGCGACAGACAAGTTCATCTACATGGACGGCGCGGTCTACTGCCCTGCCGGCAAGGCGTCGGTATCCGGGGACACGGTGACGTTCGGCAGCACGTGCTCGGTATCGGGCAGCACGGTAACCCTTTCCTAAGGAGGATAAATGGCAAATGCAAAGACGCTGGTCGTAGGCGGCCAGCCGCTCAACGTCATCGACGATACCGCGCGCAGCAACGCGCAGACGGCGCTCAACAACGCCGAGTACAACCGCCAGGGCCAAATCGGCAAGTACGGCGGGCAGAACATCGCCGCCATCCTGGCGGGAGAGATCGGCAGCGGCAGCGTGTACGACGCGCTGCATAAGCGCATCGCCGCCGCGAACTTCGCAGGCCTGCGCGTGGGCGACTACCTGGACGTGCCGCTTGTGAGCGCATCCGCCGTCACCACACAGCAATCTGTGCGGTTCCTGCTTGCCCACATCGACCCGTACCTTTACTGCGGCGACAACAACAAGGGACACCATATCGCGTTCGTGGCCTCCGCGCCCATCGCCGTGGCCAAGACCGTGACCGGCGTTGCCAACGACAGCTTCCTGATGTGGAACACGACCAACACGAACCAGGGCACCGCCGACCAGAAATGCCCCTACCCCAACAGCAACCTCAAGGCGTGGGAGACGGCCTTCGAGGCGTGCCTGCCCGAGAGCCTGACCAAGTACCTGCTGACCCAGCGCGTCCTGCTTGAGGAGCGTTACAGCGCCAGCGGCGCGCTCAACGACTCCAACTCGTGGAGCTGGCAGGATATCGGCAAGGTGTTCTCGCTGTCCGAGATGGAGGTGTACGGCTGCCCAGTGTGGGGCACCAAGGGCTACAGCGTGGGCTTCGACTGCCAGTTTGACCTGTTCCGAGACACGGCGCACCGAGTCAACGGAAGTCGGTACGCTTGGTGGCTGCGTTCCGTTGCGTCGGGCTCCGCGTCCAGCGTGTGCTATGTCGACAACTACGGCACTGCCGACTGCAACTCGGCGACGGGCGTCTGGGTTCGCCCCCGCCCCGGCTTCCTCGTCGGCTAGCCAGCCGAGTGCTCTATACTCTGCTTTTAGGCGACCGCCTTGCGCGGTCGCCTCCTGCCCGCGAAGCGGGCCGTTTTTTTGCCAGTTTCCCCAGGAGGTGCACGTGAGCGGCGTCTACCAGCGCAACCGCGAGGTGTCCGAGTACAAGTTCTTCACACAGGCCATCGCCATCCGCGTGGAGGTTAATAAGCTGATGGCGTCCTCCTCAGTAGTACCCAAGGCCTACAGGCTGCTGAACGCGGTGCCGACCGTGGAGACGGCGCGCAGCATCGTGTACAACGTCAACCGCGCCGACTGCTTCTATCCCAACAGCTCGTTCAACGCGCTGGAGAGGAAACGCTACCTGACGCTGGCCATAGCGGACTGCGAGCAGCTTATGCTGGACATGCAGTGCCTCATGGATATCGGTCTGCCCGTGAACGCCAACCGCTTCGAGGAGCTGGCGGCCATGGTCGAGGAGGAGATCAAGCTGCTAAAGGGCGCGCGCAAGAACGTGCGCGTCACCGGCAAGAAGTCCACCGAGGAGCGCATAGCCGAGGCCGAGGCCGAGCTAGAGCGCCTGCGTTCGCTATAATGGACGGCGGTCGCGCCTTGTTTATCGGTACAATTGGTGGCTGCGTTCCGTTGCGTCGGGCTCCGCGTCCAACGTGTGCTATGTCAACAACAACGGCAATGCCAACTACAACTCGGCGACGAACGTCTGGGTTCGCCCCCGCCCCGGATTCCCTTATTGCCAGACCGAGTAGGCCCCAGGGCCGAAAGCAGAGCGCGAAGAGGAAGGAAGGCGCGACCGTCGGGCATGCGCCCGTAAATACGCACCCCGCGAGGGTGGCCGGACGCTGCTTGCATGGCGCGGCGCTCCGTGGCTTCGCCGCGTTTCATGGCCATACCTCAAGCGGCTGCCAGAGCCACATTGCAAGCCGCGCGGGGTGCCTCCTGTGAACTCCGAGCAAAGGCGGGCAGCGCGCCGCAAGCGCCGCGAGGAGAAGCGCGCGCAGGCCAAGGCCGAGCGCGTCAAGGCGTGCACGCTTGATACCGTGGCCGACCTCAACAGCCTGTGCAAGGCTTCAAAGCAGGCCGCGCGGGGCGTCATGTGGAAGTCGTCCACGCAGAGGTACATGAGAAGCTACCTGCGCAACGCCGTCCTGTCCCGCCGCGACCTTTTGGAGGGGCGCGACATATGCCGGGGCTTCATACGGTTCGACCTGTGGGAGCGCGGAAAGCTGCGCCATATCAGCGCCGTACACTTCCCCGAGCGCGTGGTACAGAAGTCCCTGGCACAAAACGCGCTCGTGCCCGCGATCGTGCCCACCCTCATAGCCGCGAACTCCGCGAACATCAAGGGGCGCGGCACCGACTACGCCCTGAAGCTGCTCAAGCGCCACCTGGCCGACCACTGGAGGCGGCACGGCCGCGAGGGCTACATACTCCTGGGCGACTTTTCCGACTACTTCGCGCGCATAGCGCACCAACCCGTCAAAGACCAGGTGGCCTCCGCGCTGCTAGATCCGCACGTGGTCGCCTTGGAGCACCGCCTGATAGACGCGCAGGGCGATGTGGGCCTGGGGCTGGGCAGCGAGCCGAACCAGATATGCGCCGTGGCCCACCCCAACCGCATCGACCACTATGTGACCGAGATGCTGCGCCCCGAGTCTTACGGGCGCTACATGGACGACTTCTACCTGATACACGAGTCCAAGGACTACTTGCAGGTGTGCCTGCTGCTGATAGAGGGCAAATGCGCCGAGCTGGGCATCGAGCTGAACCCGCGCAAGACGCGCGTGGTGAAGCTCACGCGCGGGTTCACGTGGCTGAAGAAGCGCATCTTCTACACGGAGACGGGCCGCATAGTCGTGAAGCCGTGCCGAGACTCCATAACGCGGGAGCGCCGCAAGCTCAAGAAGATGGCCAGCATGGTCACCGATGGCGTCATGACCCTCGAGCAGGTGGAGCAGAGCTACCAGAGCTGGCGCGGAGGCATGAAACGGCTGGACGCGCACCGCAGCGTGCGGGCCATGGACGCGCTGTACCGCAGCCTGTTCGGAAATCTTGCGCAGGGGGGGGTGCTCAATGCAGGCCAACCCGAGGGACGATTCAAGCGGAAGCAAGACCTCGCAATAGCGGAGAACCGGCAACTCAAAGCAGCGGCCTAAGCGAAGCGGCTGCGAAATAACAGAAGCATCGAAGGCGTGCTGCTGCGCGCCTTCTTTCTTTGCGCCCATCAAAGCGGCTCGGCAATCTCACGGCGCTAATACGATGGCGGCACATTCCCCGACAAGAGAGGAGTCCGCATGGACACTGAGGAAGACATGCCGCGCCCCAACGAGCTTCAAGATGGCACCATGGCCGAGGTCAACGCCCTGCGCGATCTGCTGTCGCAGATCGGCGACCCCGACGCGGCGCACGACGCGGGCGTTATCGACGATGACGAGTACGCTGAGCGGAAGGCGCGAAAGCTCGCCTACACCGCGGCGCTCGCCGCCTACGACAGCGGCGAGACGCTCGACGTGTCGGCGCTGCTCGACCAGATGCGCGAGCGGGCGTCGCAGCCGACGCAGACCGAGCAGAACACGGCAAACATCGACTACCTGCTCATGACGGTCGGAGGTGACCAGTAATGCCGACGAAGAAGACCGACGAGCACTCCAAGCACTTCGCGCTCGTCAAGAAGTACTACGACCGACCTCTTTGGAGCAAGGCACGAGTGCATAAGGCAGTCGAGTGCAAGTGGATTACCGCCGACGAGTACAAGGAGATCACCGGCGAGGAGTACACGGCCGAATAGGCGGAAGGAGGGCGCTCAGGATGGAAGTGCTCAAGCTCTTTGCGCCATATGGGCCGGGATGGCTCGGTGGCGTCCTTCTCGGCCTCATAGCGTTCTACTTCGGCCGCCAGTTTTTGGATGAATACAAAAGGCAGAACGAACGCAAGGCCGGCATCGACCTCAAGCGCGAGGAGCGGAAGCAGGCCGAGGTCGACGAGCGCGCGCAGCGGGACCGCGAGCGCTCACAGATGGAGGGCCGCATCGCCGCGCAGATGGAGCGAAGCAACTCGCTCATGGAGGCCATGAAGACCCTCATGGAGTCGGTCGTGGCGTCCAACGAGGTCCTGCACAACGACTTGGCCCACAGTCAGGCGCGCAGCCAGGGAATGGCGGAGAAGGTCGACCACATCTGCGACCGCGTCGACCTGATCTACAGCAAGGAATCCGACAGATAGGAGATACCAAGTGACGGACATTCAGGCAGGCCTCACGGTTTGCACGGTGCTGGTCGTGCCGTACATCGTGCAGGCCATCAAGACGAAGGCGATGACGGGCAATGTCGCCCGCTGGACGGCCATCGCCGTCTCGGCGGGATGCGGCGCCCTCACGGCCATGTCGGGCGGCGTCCCGACCGAACCCTCGGCATGGGTTACGTCCATCTTCGCCGCCGTCGGCGGCGTTCAGGTGGCCTACGCGGCCTTCAAGAGCGTGGGAATCACGGACAAGTGGCTCGACGCGCTGCTGGCGCTCGGCGACATCAAGGAGGACTAACATGGCAGACTTCGCGAACGTCCAGCCGGACGAGTACAAGCTTCTGGTGCGCAACTTCTCCGCAGGCCGCCCGTTCGGCATCAGGGGCGTGACCATCCACCACATGGCCGGCGACCTCAACGCCGGCCAGTGCAACGGCATCTGGGGCGCCAACGGCTGCTCGGCGCACTACTCGGTCGACCGCAACGGCTACATCGTGCAGCACGTCAACGATCTCGACCGCGCCTACGCCTGCGGCGACGGAATCGGCACCGGACGCGGCAACGACACGACCATCTCCATCGAGCACGCGAACAGCGGCAGCAACCCTTGGACGGTCCACGAGAAGGCAATCGAGAGCGGCGCACATCTGGTCGCGGCCCTGTGCCTGTACTACGGCCTCGGCCGCCCAGAGTGGTGCAAGAATGTGTTCCCGCACCGCTACTGGAGCGCCACGGCCTGCCCCGGCGAGCTCGCGGGCTCCCAGCGCGACCATTACATGCAGCGCGCCCAGGCGTGGTATGACGCGATGAAGGGCGGCAAGGCACCCGCCCCATCCACCGCCGCTAAGCCTGCCGCGGCAAAGCCCGCCCAGGCGGCATCCGGCGGCTTCTCGAAGGCATCCGGCAAGCGCATCCCCGTCCACTACTCCCTCCACCTCAAGGGTGGCGGCTGGCTGGACGAGGTGACCGACTTCGGCGCCGGGGACAACGGCTTTGCAGGGTATCCGTGCCGACAGCACGACCTGCTTTGCGCCCGAGTTGACCGCGGTACGCTCAAGTATCAGGTGCATACTATCGAGGACGGCTGGCTCGATTACGTTTCCAAGGGCGACCGCAACGACACCGTGAACGGCTGCGCGGGCATCGCCGGCCACACCATCGACGGCGTGCGCATGTACTACGTGACCCCGGGCGGCGAGGAGTACAAGCAGGCGTGGTACCGCTCGCAGACCACCGCGCGCGCCGGGTGGCTCGATGCTGTGTGCGACGATGGCTCCACATATGGCGGCGACGACTACGCCGGTTTCTACGGCGAGCCGCTCGACCGACTCCAGGTGTGCGTCACCGACGGCAACCCGTACTAGCATGATCGCGTTGGCATTCGTCCTCGGCGCGCTCTTCGGCGGCACCGTGGCGACAATCGGCCTGTGTCTCGTGAGCATCAACCGGCACTAGCCGCGGCCCGCTCGGGTTATCCCGGGCGGGCTTTTTTCTCGAGAAAAGGTGACGCTACGCCGCCCGTGGTATCCTGAGCAGCACGACGGTCCCAATGGCACAGATCTCGGTTCTAGAATCTAGGCAGACGGGGCACCATCGAACGTAAGACCGTCCGAACCTCGCATGGTCCGGGCGGTTTTTCTTATACCGACGCGACGTGATGGGACGTGGTATGGCAGCAACGGATATCGAGCGCGGACTTTCGACCGCCGAGGTCGAGGAGCGCATCGCCGCCGGTAAAATCAACCGCAACATGGAGCTCAAGACCAAGTCGGTCAAAGAGCTCATCATCGAGAACCTCTGCACGCTGTTCAATTTGATCAACGTGATCTTGGCGTTCCTGGTCATTTTGACCGGTTCGTTTAAGAATCTGACGTTCCTGTTCGTGGTGTTCCTCAATACCGCCATTGGCGTCATCCAGTCCATGCGTTCCAATAAGATGGTCGATAAGCTCACGCTGCTGACCTCCAAGAAGGCCATCGCGGTGCGCGACGGCGCCGAGGTGGAGCTCGACCTGGACCAGATCGTGCTCGACGACATCATCCGCCTGGGGCGCGGCGACCAGATTCCCGCTGACGCCGTGGTGGTTTCGGGCGAGGCGCTCGTGAACGAGAGCCTGCTGACGGGCGAGAGCGACCTTATTAAGAAACAGCCCGGTTCCGAGCTCATGAGCGGCAGCTTTATCGACTCGGGCCTGCTGCGCGCCCGCGTGATCCATGTCGGCGCCGACAACTACGTGGCCAAAATTAATAACGAGGCCAAGTACGTCAAAAAGGTCAATTCCGAGATCATGAACGCGCTTAACGCCATCGTGCGCTTTGCGAGCATCATCATGATCCCGCTCGGTTTGGCGTTGTTTGCCTCGAGTGTGAGCGAGCTGTGGGATGCCGCGGGAACCCCGGGCGATAGCGCGCTTTCGTGGTGCTTCTCCGAGCTGTTGGCTGGTCATGTGCCTTCGTCGGCGCTGCTGTCCACGGTGGGCGCCCTGCTGGGCATGATCCCGCAAGGCCTGGTGCTGCTGACCTCGTCGGTGCTCGCCATCGCCACGGTGCGCCTGGCCCGCCGCAAGGTGCTGGCGCAGCAGCTCTACTGCATCGAGACGCTCGCTCGCGTCGACGTGCTGTGCCTGGACAAGACGGGCACTATCACGTCGGGCCGCATGGAGGTCGAGGGCACCTATCCTTTGCCGGTTGAGGGCGTGAGCCTAGGCGCCGGCTCGGACGAGGCGGCTGTTCCCGTCGATACCACAGTGCTCGATTTTGCGCTGGCTAACGTGGCACGTGCGACTTCGGCCGATGCCAACGAGACCTGCCAAGCGCTGCTCAACTATTACGCCGATCGCCCGGTCGAGGTGTCTGAGCCGCTGTCGGTCATTCCATTCTCGTCGTCTAAAAAATGGAGCGGCGCTTCTTTTGCGCAGGGCTCCTATGTGATGGGCGCCGCGCAGTTTGTGCTTTCCGAGCGTGTGTTTTCGCAGGTCGAGAACCGTGTCGCCGAGCTTGCCGATACCTGCCGCGTGCTCGTGGTGGCGCGCGTGGACGGCTTTACGCCCGATGGGGATATGGTGGGCGAGGCCGAGCCCGTGGGCTTTGTGACCATCCGCGACGAGATTCGTACCTCGGCGGCCGAGACTATCGGCTACTTTAACGAGCAGGGCGTGACCCTCAACGTGATCAGTGGCGACGACCCGCGTACGGTGTCGTCAATCGCACGCGTGGTGGGCGTGCCGGGGGCGGACGCTTATGTGGACGCCACGACGCTCGATACGCCGGCCAAGCTCGATTCCGCAGTGGACCGCTACCATGTCTTTGGTCGTGTGACCCCGCAGCAGAAGCGTGAGCTCGTGCAGGCGCTCAAGCGCCGCGAGCACACCGTGGCCATGACGGGCGACGGCGTCAACGACGTGCTGGCGCTCAAGGAGGCCGACTGCTCCGTGGCCATGGCGGCCGGCTCCGATGCCGCGCGCAACGTGGCCGAGATCGTACTCGTCGACAACGACTTTGCCTCGATGCCCGCCGTGGTGGCCGAGGGCCGTCGCTCCATCAACAACCTGCAGCGTTCGGCCTCGCTATTCCTGACCAAGACGCTGTTCTCTATGGGCCTGGCGGCGCTGTGCATCGCGTTGCCGCCGTACCCCTTCGAGCCCATCCAGATGACGCTCATTAACTTCTTCTGCATCGGCGCGCCGGGCTTTGTGTTGGGCCTGGAGCCCAACAATGCTCGCGTGAAGGGGTCGTTCCTGACGAACGTGCTCAAGCGGGCACTGCCGGCGTCGATTGCGGTCATTTTGGCTGCGGCGCTCGATATCTTTGTGGCGCGCGTGTTTGGCTTTAGCCAGCTTACGCTGTCTACGATGTGCCTGCTTACGTCGTGCGCGGCGAGCGTCAGCCTGATCTGGCGCATCTCGCAGCCTCTCACGCCCTTACGTGTGGTGCTCTTTGTGTTTGTAGTCGCCGGCATCCTGGTGGGCGTTATCGGATTCCCAGAGCTGCTGTCTATTGCCAACCTGTCGATGGGCCAGATGGTTATCTTGGCTGTCATCGTGGTCTTTACCTGCTCGGTGTTCTTTAAGCTCGCCACGATGATGGATTCGCTCAAGCCGCGTCGTCGTCATGCTGCAACTGGTTTTGGCCGCGGTGTGCGCGTCCACCTGGGTCGCGGTGGCGGCAAGGTGAGCTCGACGGGTTCGACGGCCGAGCGTTTTGCCAAGCGCGTCGCCGCCGACATGGCGCAGCGCCGCGAAGATCGCACCGTTCGCGAGGCCGAGGCCCGCGCGCTCGAGGGCGTGGCCCAGGCCCAGCCCAAGAAAAAGAGGAGTGCCGGAGCCAAGCGCTCTCGCGTGACCAAGTCCGCCCAAGGCATCAAAGTCTCGATGCCAAGCAAAAAGAAGAAGTAGCTACGCGCCCTGGCGATGTTGAATTGGTGCCTTGTTCCTGTGGGGCCGTGGCGATGTTATGCTCTAACCTCGATTGTTTGAATTGCTTCGAAAAGAGGATGCCGTGATCTGCCCGCATTGCCTTAAGACTATCGAGGACGGCGCCTCGTTCTGCCCCTACTGCAACGCCTATGTGGGTCCGGGCGATGGTCCCGAGCACACCGAGTTCGTGTTCTGTGAGGGCTGCGGTGCCCGTCTTTCTCCGCATGATCGTACGTGCCCCAAATGCGGACGCCCCGCTCCGGGTATCCTCTCCGAGGACGCGGCCGCATCCGACCTGGCAGCGGGCCGCACGGCGGGCTTTCCGCGCCTAACGCAAGAACAGATCGATACCGAGGTGCCGCATGCGCCGGCCTCTGCCGCCGCGGTGCTTTCGGACGCCGCCGACCCCAATGAGACCTGCGTGCTGCCGGCTTTCGATAAGGATTTCGGTATCCCCAAGGTCGATATTCCTACGCCGGTTTCCCTGCACGACGATGCTCAAAAGTCCAAGCGCAAGGTGCACCCCGACGAGGACGCCTATCACAAGCACAAGCGTCATATCCCCAAGCCGCTCATCGTCATCGCGGTCTTTGCCGTCGTTTGCGGCGGTGCCTATTGGTTCGTGACGACCGATCCCATGGGTGTCATGCCTGGCTTCTATGACCAGTTTGGCCAGGCCGCGCAGACGACCTTCCCCACGCGCCAAAAGGGCGAGGCGACTGAGGACGATACCAAGCAGGACGATTCTGCCGAGGTGGTCCAGGAAGAAACCGTGCTTACCGATGATCAGCTCTATACCAGGCTCGACGGTCTGTATCAGACCATCGTGTCCTACGGTGACGAGGACCAGATTGGCGAGGTCATCGATTCCTTTAACAACGGCTATCTCCGAACGCCGCTGTCCACCCGCCAGGAGCTGTCGCAGAGTGCCTACGCCCTGCGCGACCAGATCAAAAAGACGCAAGATGAGCTCAACAACCTTAAGTACCAAGACGATACGGTCTATGCGGACGACATCGCCCACTTAAAGCAGCTTGCCGAGTGGATGTATGAGCGCGTCGATGTGATCTGCCAGAGCTGGGATATCTCGCTGGCCATTCCCGATGGTGAGTCGATGAGTTCCCACCAAAGCGAGATCCTGGCGCCCATCGCACAGGGCGGCAACAGCGCGCTGAACCAGTACGACGCCAACGTGGGCTCCTGGAAGCCGCAGCAGCGTTCCTAAAATTAGTTCGCCATAGTCGGCATAACCTACGTGCGCAATTGATGTAAGCGCATGCTTATTGCTACAATTCGTACAAATATGCTTTAAACGCACGAGGAAGGAACCACATGTTTGGTTTTAAGAAAGAGCTCTACACACCCGAGTATCAGCTTGCCGGCGATGAGTGCGCCGTTATCGAGACGTCGAAGGGTACCATCAAGGTCAAGTTTGACGGCGAGGGCGCTCCCATTCATGTCGCGAACTTCTGCGAGCTTTCCACGATGGGTTTCTATGATGGCCTTAAGTTCCATCGCTATGTGCCCGGCTTTGTCATTCAGGGTGGCGACCCCAATACCCGCGATATGTCCGGCGCCGACGTCGCTGCCGGTCTTGAGGGCCCCGACGGCATGCCCGGTACCGGTGGCCCCGGCTACTGCATCAAGGGCGAGTTTGCCACCAATCCGCGCAACAGCCATGTCGATGGTGCCCTTGCCATGGCACGCTCCATGGACCCCGATTCCGCGGGTTCGCAGTTCTACTTCTGCTTGGGTGCCCAGCATAACCTCGATTCCGGTTACACCGTCTTTGGTACCACGGTCGAGGGTCTCGATGTGATTTCGCAGCTGCGTGCCGGCGACGAGATCGTCCATGTCGAGATCGTTCACGAGTAAAGGGGACTTCCTTGAATAGCCAGCTGATCCAACAGGGCCGCGCCGCTTACCGCGCGGGTGATTTTTCCGCTGCAGCCCAGATGCTTGGGGCGGCAAAGACTCCCGATGAGATTATGGGCGAGGCCGATCACCTTCGTGGCAACGCCTTGATGCACCTGGGCATGTATGCCGAGGCCGCCGAGGCCTATGCCGCCGCCCTCAACGACGGCACCTATGGCAAGCGCGGCGCGCTGCTCACCAACCGCGGCAAGGCGCTCGCCGCCGTGGGCGACTACACGACGGCCGCTCAGGCGTTCTCTGCTGCTACGCAGGATGCATCCTATGCCACGCCGTTCAAGGCCTATCTGGGCCTGGGTAACGCGCTGTTCCAGTCGGGCGACTATGCCAACGCGGGTACTGCCTTCCGTCAGGCTGCCATCGACGGCGCCAATCCGGCTCCTGCCGCCGCACTCGGCGAGCTTGGTCGTTGCTTCATTAAGCTCGGCCGTCCGGCGGATGCCGTGGAGACCTACCGCACGGCTATCGACTTTGCCGGCCCCCGCGACGACACGCGCGCGCTCAACGCCGGCATGGGTCAGGCGCTTTCTGCCGCCGGCCGTCCCTCCGACGCACTCGACGCCTTTAACGCCGCTACTGCCGATGGTATCTACCAGCTCACCTCCGAGCAGGCCGATGAGCTTGCCCGCGTGCACGATTCGCTTGCCGCGCTGTCTGCCCAGACGGCTATGGCCACGGCACCGGCGCCCGCGATGGACGCTCCTGCCGTCGATCCGCTCGATCCTACGGGCGCGACCGGTCAGTTTATGCCCGATCCCTCGGACACCGGCTTCTTTACGCTGTCCGAGTCCGAGATGGTCCAGCAGGACCGTCAGGATCGTAAGCAGGCCAAGGTCCGTCGTCGCCATCGCCACACGGGTCTCAAAGTCTTCATCGTGCTGCTTCTGCTCATTTTGATCGCCGCGGGCGGTCTGGGCTTTGCCTACACGCGCGGCTTTGGCTTCCCGTCTCAGGAATCTGTGGTTACCGATCTGTTCCAGGCTGCCGGCGACGGTGACACCGCAAAGGCCGAGTCTTGCCTGGCCTCGAGCCTGTCCGAGGACGCTAAGTCGATGATCATCTCCTCGATTCCGCAGGGTGCTACCGTGTCCGTCGAGGGCATGGACCAGTCCATGACCGAGACGACCGCCAAGGTTAAGGCGTCGCTGTCCAAGGGCGGCGAGCAGGAGTACACCGTCAAATTCGTGCGCTCCGACAACCATATCGGCTGGGCCGTTTCCTCGCTCGATATGGATTTCTCGGCTGCTGACAACCAGTAGTGACCTTATGGGATTTAGCTTTGCCCGGCGCTTCACCGCAAGTGAGGTGCCGGGCTTGCGCTAGTATGATGAGCTAGTAGTTTTCCAGCAATCATCCAACACATCAGGAGTTGCGTTGTTTTCTTTGATGGATATGTTCTTCGGTAGCTATGCGGGCGATCTTGCCATCGACCTCGGCACCGCAAATACGCTTGTCTCCGTGCGCGGCAAGGGCATCGTCATCCGCGAGCCCTCCGTCGTCGCCATCGACAAGAACGACGAGCGCATCCTGGCGGTCGGTATCGAGGCCAAGCGCATGCTCGGTCGTACGCCCGGCAACATCGTGGCCGTTCGTCCCCTTAAGGACGGCGTCATCGCCGACTTCGATGTTACCGAGGCCATGCTCCGCTACTTTATCGACAAGGCTTCCGAGAAGCGTTATCCGTGGACCCCGCGTCCGCGCGTTGTCGTCTGCGTTCCCTCCGGCGTCACGTCGGTCGAGAAGCGTGCCGTCTTTGAGGCTACGATCCAGGCCGGTGCCCGCCAGGCCTACCTGATCGAGGAGCCCATGGCTGCCGCTATCGGCGCCGACCTGCCCGTCGAGGAGCCCACCGGCTCCATGGTCATCGACATCGGCGGCGGTACCACCGAGGTCGCCGTTATCGCCATGGGCGGCATCGTCGTCTCGCAGTCCATCCGTATTGCCGGCGATGAGTTCGACCAGGCCATCCTCACGCACGTTCGCGATGCCTATAACCTGGCCATCGGCGAGCGCACGGCAGAGGACATCAAGATCAAGGTCGGCTCTGCTGTGCCGCTCAAGGACGAGCTCGACGTCGAGGTCAACGGCCGCGACGTGATTACCGGTCTGCCCAAGACCGTGCGCATCGAGAGCGAGGAGATTCGTCGCGCGCTCAACAAGCCGCTCGACGAGATGGCCAAGGCCGTTAAGGACGCCCTCGATGCCACGCCGCCCGATCTTGCCTCTGACCTTATGTACTATGGCATATTGCTGACCGGTGGCGGCGCGCTGCTGCGCGGTCTCGACGTGCGCCTGCGCGATGAGACCGGTGTTTCGGTCAACGTCAGTCCTACGGCGCTCGATAACGTCGTTAACGGCTGCGCCCGCGTGCTCGAGGCCAATGCGTTTGATGGCGGCTTCGTCCAGACCAATGCTTAATTTCCAAAAGGTGGATTCCATTTGGCACGATCTTCGGGTTTCTCCACAAATCTGAATACCAAGCGACAATCAACGGGTATGCGCCCGTTGATTGTTTTCAGCCTGATTTCGGTGTTGCTGCTCACGTTTTACATCCGCGAGGGCGAGGCAGGACCGATTCATGCCGTGCGTTCGGGCGTAACGACGATTACCTCGCCGGTGCGCTTTGTGGGCTCGGCTGTGGCGGCTCCCTTCAATGCGATCGGCAACGTGTTCTCTAACCTTACGGCGTCGCAGGACACGCTCGACGAGCTCAAGAAACAAAACGAGGAGCTGACCTCTAAGGTTGCTGAGCTCTCCGAGGCTCAAAAGACCGCTGAGCGTCTGGAGGGGCTGGTCGGCCTGCAGTCGACCTACAACCTTAAATCGACCGCAGCTCGTATTGTCGGTGCCTCCGGCGATGCCTGGACCTCGACCGTTACCATCGACAAGGGCTCTGCCGACGGCCTTACCATCAACATGCCCGTGACGAGTTCTGCCGGTGTTATCGGCCAGATTATCGAGGTATCGGCCAAAACGTCGACCGTGCGCCTGATTGGCGACGAGAACTCGGGCGTGTCCGCTATGGTGCAGGACACGCGCGCTCAGGGCATGCTGCAGGGTCAGGCTGACGGCACGCTGCGTCTTGAGTACGTGAGCGTCGACTCCGACGTTAAAGTCGGCGACATCATCGTGACCTCGGGCATCGGTGGTGTGTTCCCCAAGGGCCTTCCGCTTGGCACCGTCTCGTCGGTTGAGAAATCGGCAAACGACGTGTACTACACCATTGTGGTGCGCGCTCAGACAACGGCCGAGAACAACGAGGAAGTGCTGGTCATTACCTCGCTGACCGATGAACAGTCGGCCTCGGATGAGGACGTGAGCACGGCCAACAGCACGCCGCAGGGAACGTCGCGCGATGCTGCAACCAAGACGAAGGACGAGAGCTCGGATGACAGTTCCGACGCGTCCGAGACGACCGATTCCGGCTCGAGCGAATAGGGGGCATGTCCATGGATCTACACGAGCAGGGGATGAGCTCCCGCACGTTTGTAATCGCCGCCATCGTGTGCGTGCTGCTGCAGGCAGGCCTGGCACCGCAGATCTCCATTGCGGGCGGTCGCGTCAACTTCATGATTATCTTGGTGTGCCTAAGCGTGTTCTCTGGCGACCCGACCCGTGCCGTCGTGTGCGGTTTTTGCAGCGGCTTGTTTTATGACCTGTCCGCTGCCGTGCCGGTGGGCGTTATGTCGCTCCTGCTGACCGTGGGTTCTTTTGCCCTGGTGCACAGCGCCGTCGGTCAGACGGGCGGTACCCCGAGTGCGCGCGGCGTCACTGTGGGCGCCTTCGCGCTCGTCATTAATGTGATCTACAGCATCATCTTGCTGTTTATGGGTTTGGAGACGAGCTTTGTTGTGGCGATCTTCGGCCATGCGCTGCCGTCCTCGATCCTGACGGGTCTGGTTGCCATTCCGTTTTTGATGTCCGGTGTCGTGCCGCAGTCCGGCTATGGATTCTCCGCACGTGGCGGACGCCAGACGGGTATGCGCTTTAAGCCCAAGACCCGCAAGCTCAAATAGGGGAGGCCCGTAGATGTCTTCCCAGTTGACGGTTATTATCGCCGGTATCGTGCTGGTTGTGGCCATCGTGGTCGCGCTGGTCATCATGCGTCGTGGCGATTCCCGTTTTACCTACGATACGCAGCATGGAACGGCCCCGCGCGCCACCGAGGGCGAGGGCAATACCGCGGCGACCGCCTTTAAGGGCCGCTTTTCCATCCTCACCACGGGCGTAGGCGCGATGTTTGCGGCGCTTGCCATCAAGCTGTGGGGCATGCAGATGGTCTCGTCGGACTATTACGAGAAGCAGGCCAATAGTAATCAGACTCGTACCGTTACCACACCCGCTGTGCGCGGCCGCATCCTCGACCGCAATGGCGTGGCGCTTGTCCAGAATCGTCCCTCACTTGCTGTCGTGGCCTACCGCGACCTTGCCGAGGATGAGGTTTTAGTTCGCCATCTTGCCAACGTGCTCGGTATGCCCTACGTGGCGGTTCTGCGCAATATCCAGGACAATACAGAGGGCGCCCAGAGCCTGCATACCATTGCGACGGACGTCCGCCGCTCCACGGTTGCCTATATTCAGGAGCACGCCGGCGAGTTCCCGGGCGTCAAGATTGCCGAGCGTACCGAGCGCCAGTATCCGTATGGCGAGACGGCATGCCATATCTTGGGCTATACCGGCACCATTACCTCCGAGCAGCTCGAGGCTCAGAATAAGAAAACCTCTGGCGATGATGATGCTTCTGCTGGCAAGATTACGTACCAGTCGGGCGATATCGTGGGCCAGGCGGGCGTTGAGAGCTACTACGAAAACCTGCTGCAGGGTATTCGTGGCGAGCAGACCGTCAAGGTCGATGCTTCGGGCAATGTGACCGGTCAGGCCGGTGCCGTGCCCGCGAAGGCCGGCTCCGACATTAAGCTCACGCTCGACCTTAAGATCCAACAGGCCTGTGAGACGGCGCTGGCGAGCGCTATCGAGCTTGCCAAGACCACTGGTTACAGTAATGCCGGCAACGGCGCTGTGGTGTGTCTCGATCCCAACAATGGCGAGATCCTGGGCATGGCGAGCCAGCCCAAGTTCGATCCGTCTGTCTTTATCGGTGGTGTCTCAAATGACGTGTGGACCGAGCTCAATGATGACAAGGGTTCGCACCCGCTGCTCAACCGCGCCATTAGCGGACAGTACATGTCGGCCTCGACCATCAAGCCGCTCTCGGCACTGGCCGGTCTTGAGTTTGGAACCTACACTTCAACGCAGACAACCAACTGCACGGGCTATTGGACGGGCCTGGGCAAGGCTTGGGGCAAGCGCTGCTGGCTGACGTCTGGCCACGGCACCATGACGCTGCAGTCGGGTATCGCCAACTCGTGCGACCCCGTCTTCTATGACATGGGCAAGGCGTTCTTTTATGACGAGCAACATTCCGAGGGCCTGCAGGAGGTCTTTCGTCGCTGGGGCCTAGGCAAGACCTGCGGTATCGATCTGCCGAGTGAGGGCGCGGGCCGTATTCCCGATGCCGAGTGGAAAGAGTCGTACTTCACCGACGCATCTGCCGAGGACCGCAAGTGGAATGCCGGCGATATGACTAACATTGCTATCGGCCAGGGCGACATCCTGGTGACGCCCCTGCAGATGGCGTGCGCCTATATGGGTCTTGCCAACGGCGGCAAACAGTACGTGCCTCACGTGTTTTTGTCTGCCGTGTCGCGCGATGGCGACGGCGATGCCTATAAGTACAACGGCAAGGGCAAGAAGAAGCGTCTGGAGGCCAAGATCAACAGCGATTCGGATTTGACTCTTGTCCGCAACGGCATGCACGACGTGATTTACACGGCATCGACGTCCTTGGCGGCGCACTTTGGCACCCTGACGCCGCAGGTATACGGCAAGTCGGGCACGGGCGAGAAAAGCGGCGAGGACGAATATGCGTGGTTCTGCGCCTATGCACCGGCCGATGATCCCAAGTATGTCATCGCTACTGTCCTGGAGCAGGGCGGCGGCGGCTCGGATACCGCGATGCATGTCGTGCGCGATGTGCTCGGCGTGATTTATGACGAACCCGATACCTCTTCGGCCTCGGGCGATTCTTCGGTTCGATAGGAAGTTGCGATGGATTTTTCTCCGGCGGATCTGTTCCGTTCAACCAAGACCGGCTCTCGCAGCAGCCTGGACCGCGTCAACAAGCAACTTACGGCCTCGCGCGGCACGTTTCGCCAAAAGGTACATATCGGTGTGCTCGTGGCCACCGTGGCGCTCGTCGCCTACGGTGCCATCATCATCTGGTCGGCTTCGCAGTTTAAGGCCGATGCCTCGTTCTCACGCCATCTGCTGGGAATCGGCATCGGAGCGGTGCTGGCGGTGCTGGTCTGGCGTACCGACCTGCGCGGTATTTCCAATTTCTCGACGGCGTTGCTCGTCATCGACCTGATCGTGATCTTCTCGCCCAAGATTCCGGGCCTGTCCTATACGGGCGGTCTGGGCATGACGGGCTGGATCAAGATTCCCGGTATCGGTTTGACATTCCAGCCGGTTGAGCTTGCCAAGCTCATCACCATCTTCTTTATTGCTACGCTTGGCTCGCAGTATAACGGTCGCATCGATACCGTTCGCGACTACGTCAAGCTCTGCGGCATGCTGTCCATTCCGTTTTTGGCCGTCGTTGCCATGGGCGACCTGGGCTCGGGCCTTGTCGTGCTGGTTTCGGGTGCCATCGTCATTTGTATGAGCGGTGCACGCCGCGAATGGGTGCTGTCGACCCTGGCCCTGCTCGTGGGCCTGGTGGCCCTCGTTCTGGCGCTCGATTCGGTCTTTGATTCGCTGCTCGGCCACGATGTGCTCATCAAGCAGTACCAGATGAACCGACTGACCGTCTTTATCGACCCCGATAATGCCGATTCGGACGATGCCTACAACCTGCAGCAGTCGCTTATTGCCGTTGGCTCGGGCGGCTTCTTTGGTAAGGGTTTGGGCCATGCGACGCAGTCGGCCGGCGGCTTTCTGCCTGAGTTCCACACCGACTTCGTCTTCGCCTTTCTGTCCGAGACCTTTGGCTTTTGTGGTTCCTTTTTGCTGCTGTGCTTGTACGTACTGCTCATCTTCTCGACGATCCGCGTTGCCTTTAAGTGCGAGTCTCTGTTCCTACGCTTATCATGCGTAGGCATCGTTGGCATGTGGGCGTTCCAGACCTTCGAAAACATCGGCATGTGCATCGGCATGATGCCGATTACCGGTATTCCGCTACCGTTTATTAGCTTCGGTTCGTCTTCGATGATGATTCAGCTGCTGACGGTGGGTATCGTACAATCCATATGGCGGCATCGTTCGGGCGCCGCGTAACCGCTGGAGGGGTTTGCTATGAAAATTCCCGTAGATAAGCTGACCCGCGCTTTTAAGATGGGCGCGTCCGTTAAGAAGGATTCCGATACGCCGGTGCGCGTCTCGGTCTATCTGGATTCGTCCGCCTCGCGGTTTCTGGCCGAGACGGTGCGTGACGCCTTTGTGCCGCAGACGACCTCGGGCATTGTGCGCGTCGAGCGTCTGGGGGAGGAGCGAATTGCTCCAAAGACCGATACCGATGTGGTGCTGGTGCTCTCGTGTGGTTCCGACCGCTTGGAGAGTGCCGTGCAGGAGCTCGTGATCGCCGGCGCGCCCGTGTGCGTGCTTGCCGAGTCTGCTGTGGAGGTGCCGTTTATCGAGGAGTCTACGCCCATGCTCGGCGTGGTAGCGGCAACCGATAAGACGTATCTGCTCGAGACGCTTGCCCGCTGGATTCTCGATCGCACGGACAAGGAAACGGCTTTTGCGGCGAACTTTACCTTCATGCGCATCGCCGCGGCCAACCGCATCATCACCTCGTGCGCGCTCACCAATATGGCGACCGGTGCGCTGGTGTTTTTGCCGGGCGCCGATTATCCCGTTATGGCGCTGGCGCAGGTGGGCATGCTCTTTGAGCTCGCTGCCGTCTTTGGACGCGGCATTAAGCCTGAGCGCGGCTACGAGGTCGCGGGCGTGCTTGCCGGCGGTCTTGTGATCCGCGCGGTCACCCGCGCGCTCGTCAAGCAGACGCCGCATATTGGGTTTGCCGTCAAGGCGCTCACTGCTGCCGCGGGCACCTATGGCATGGGCCGTGCGCTTGTTTCGCTCTACGAGCGCGATGTCGACTACAGCCGTGCCAACGAGGTGGTCACTGCCACGTTCTCCCGCGTTCGCGATCTGGTGACCACGGTCGCGGGCGCTACCCGTCCTATGGCGTCCTATCAGGACGCATCAGATCTCGCTGCTTAGGGGTTTTCCGTTGCGCGTTGCATACCAAGACTGTTTTCATCTAATTGAGCCGCTGCTCGCCAAGGTCGAGAAGCCGAGCCGCTATATCGATCACGAGTGGGGCACGCTTTCCAAGGCCGATGCCGATTACCGTTGTTGTCTGATCTATCCTGACGTATACGAGGTCGGTCTGCCCAACCAAGGTATCGCCATCCTCTACAACATCCTTAACCAGGCTGAGGGCATCTCCTGCGAGCGTGGCTATGTGCCGTGGCCCGATATGGGTGACGCCATGCGCGAGGCGGGCATTCCGCTGCTGTCGCTCGAGGGTGCAGCGCCGGTCGCTTCGTTTGATATCGTTGGCCTGCATGTGCCGCACGAGATGGCGGTGACGAACTTCCTCGAGGCTCTCGACCTCGCTGGCATTCCGCTGTTGGCGGCCGACCGAGGTGAAGACGACCCCATTATCATCGCCGGCGGTCCCTCGGTGTACAACCCCGAGCCGTACGCGGCCTTCTTCGATGCCATCCTCATCGGCGAGGGCGAGGAATCGCTGCTCGAGACCTGCCAGTTGCATCGCCGTCTGCGTGACGAAGGAGTCCCGCGCGCGCAGATTGTCGAGCAGCTTGCATCCATTGCCGGCAACTACGTGCCGTCGCTCTACGAGGTGCGTCACGACGAGCCCTGCTCGCCGCATGGCTACACCGTGCCGCGTGAGGGCAAGGATGCGCCGACGGTGGTCTTCAAGCGCGTCGTCGAGGATTTCGGCGCCACGAATCCGTTGTCGCAGTCGTGCGTGCCCTATGCGCAGCTGGTCCACGACCGCCTGTCTATCGAGATTCTGCGCGGCTGCGCCCGCGGCTGTCGTTTTTGCCAGGCCGGCATGACGTATCGCCCGGTGCGCGAGCGCTCGGCCGACCAGATCGTCTCGTCGGTGATTCAGGGTCTGGAAAAGACCGGCTATGACGAGGTGTCGCTGACCTCGCTCTCCACGACCGACCACTCCTGCATTCGCGACGTGCTCGGCAGGCTCAACCGTCGCCTGGAGGATACGGGTATTCGCGTGTCTATTCCGTCGCAGCGCTTGGATTCGTTTGGCGTGGATATGGCCGAGTCGGTCGCCGGCGAAAAGAAGGGCGGCCTGACGTTCGCGCCCGAGGCCGGCAGCCAGCGCATGCGCGACATCATTAACAAGAACGTGACCGAGGAGGACCTGGACCGTGCGGCCAAGGCGGCCTTCGAGGCCGGCTGGAACCGCATGAAGCTCTACTTTATGATGGGCCTTCCCGGCGAGCGCGACGAGGACATCGTGGCCATCGCCAATCTGGCCGATCACGTGCTGGAGCTCGGTCGTTCCGTGGTGCCCAAGGCTCGTCGCGGCTCGATCTCGGTGTCCATCTCGGTTTCGGTCTTTATCCCCAAGGCTGCCACGCCGTTCCAGTGGTGCCCGCAGCTCGACTACGACGACGTCAAGCGTCGCCAGAAGCTGCTCATCACGAGCGTTCGCAACCGTGCCGTCCGCGTGCATTACCACGATGCCGAGACCTCGCTCATCGAGGCCGCGCTGTCCCGCGCCGGTCGTGACATGACGCCCGTCATCATCGACGCTTGGCGCTCGGGCTCTCGCTTTGACGCCTGGGTAGAGCATTTCTCGCTCGATAACTGGAAGGAGGCTGCTGCCAAAAACGGCATCGACCTCAATGAGCTCGTGCACCTGCCCTACGAGTTGGACTGGCGCCTGCCTTGGGAGCACGTGAGCCCCGGCTGCACGCGCGGCTTCCTCGAGCGCGAGTACCGTCGCTCGCTCGAGGGCGTCACGACTCCCGACTGCACCCGCACGTCGTGCACCGGCTGCGGGATCTGCCCCACGCTCCACGCCAAGAATGTATTGATGGGTGATCGCGCATGAGTGAGCGCCTGACCGACAACCCCACGCTCTTTAGGCTTCGCGTTCGCTATGGCAAGCGCGATCGCCTTAAGTACCTGGGCCATCTCGAAGTAATCCATACCATTGAACGCATCGTGCGCCGTGCGGGACTTCCCTATGCCGTCACGCAGGGCTTCTCCCCGCACATGCGCGTGGGCTTCTCTTCGGCGCTACCGGTGGGTACGTCGTCGACCTGCGAGTGGTATGACCTGTTTATGACCGAGTTCGTGGCGCTCGACGAGGCGTTTGGGCGCCTGGCTGCGGCGTCTCCGGCCGATCTGGCGCCCATCGAGGCGGCGTACATCGACGTGCGCACGCCGGCGTTGACGGCGCAGCTCACGCGTCTGTCGTATCGCATCGACCTGCACTTGGATCCCAAGGCGCCCGTATGCGCCGACGAGGTGCGTCGTGCGATCGACACGCTGCGCGCGGACCATGGCATCGACTACGCGCGCGGAAAAAAGAGCAAGCGCTTGGATTTGGATCACACGCTCGTTGGCTATGAGCTCACGGCGGGGGAGCGCCCGGACCATTTGGTGCTCATGCTCGACACCCATGCCGACAACGAGGGCTCCATGCGTCCGGAAATTTTGCTTTCCGCTGCTGATGTTTTGTTGCAGGGCTTGACCCCGGGCGTGGATGCACCTATTGTTTCCACCGGTATGCAAGACCTCGTGACCATCTGCTCCTACGATGTCGAGCGTCAGAATCAAGCATGCGAGGACGACGAGGGCCGACTCGTCAGCCCCATACCTGTGCGAACTTGTGGATTTGCTCCACATACTCGTTGACGGGGGTATTTTCGCCTGCTACTATATTCGGCTGTTGCACTAACTGATGCATGAAGGGCAAGTAAACATGTACGCAATCGTTAACACGGGCGGCAAGCAGTACAAGGTCGCCACCGACGATGTCATCACCGTCGAGAAGATCGAGGGCAATGAGGGCGACAAGGTCACCCTGCCTGTTATCTTCCTCAACGATGGTAAGAAGATCGTCACCGATCCCGACAAGCTGGCCAAGGCCAAGGTTACCGCTCAGATCGTTGAGCAGTTCAAGGGCGAGAAGCAGCTGGTCTTCAAGTTCCACAAGCGCAAGCGCTATCGTCGTCTGAAGGGTCACCGTCAGCAGCTCACCAAGCTGAAGATTGTGAAGGTCCAGGCTACCTCCCGCGCCAAGAAGGCTGTCAAGGCAGAGGCCGAGGCTGTTGCCGAGGCTCCCGTCGCCGAGTAGATTACACTCGTAACGAAAGAGTAGGTATACACAATGGCACACAAAAAAGGACTCGGTTCCTCCCGTAATGGCCGTGACTCCCGCGGTCAGCGCCTTGGCACGAAGCGCTATGCCGGCCAGACGGTAACCACGGGCACGATTCTCGTCCGTCAGCACGGCACGCACATCCACCCGGGTGAGAACGTTGGCCGTGGTAAGGACGACACGCTGTTCGCGCTGGTCGACGGTACCGTTGAGTTCCACAAGGGTATCAAGCACAGGGTCAGCGTACGCCCGCTCGCGAACGCGTAATTCACCCTTCATAGAGCACATATGTGGGAGGCACTTGAGTTTTAGGATTCAAGGGTCTCCCTCTTTTTGTAGGAGGCGATTCTGTTGTCACAGTTCACCGATATCAGCCGCATTAACGTTTGCGGCGGCGACGGCGGAGCCGGATGCATGTCGTTTAGGCGCGAGGCATTTGTCCCCAAGGGCGGCCCCGATGGCGGCGACGGCGGTCGTGGCGGCAATGTCGTCATCCAGGCCGATGCTCAGCTGTCTTCGCTGATCGATTACCGCTTTAAGCATCACTTTCGCGCCGAGCGCGGCACGCACGGGCAGGGTGCCCGTCGTAACGGCAAGAGCGGCGAGGACCTGATTCTCAAGGTCCCTATGGGTACCGTGGTGCGCGAGCTCGACCCCGAGACGCAGACCCCGATGTTCGAGATTGCCGATCTGGTGCATGATGGCGAGCGCGTTGTCGTGGCCCCTGGTGGCGCCGGTGGTCTCGGCAATACGCACTTTGTGACGTCGGTGCGCCGCGCGCCCGCGTTCGCCCAGCTGGGCGAGCCGGCCGAGGAGCACTGGATTGAGCTCGAGATGAAGCTCATGGCCGATGCCGCGCTCGTGGGCTTCCCTTCGGTGGGTAAGTCATCGCTCATCGCGCGCATGAGTGCCGCCCGTCCTAAGATTGCCGACTACCCGTTTACCACGCTCGTGCCGAACCTCGGCATGGTGCGTGCCGGCGAATATTCTTACGTAGTTGCCGACGTCCCCGGCCTCATCGAGGGCGCGAGCGAGGGCAAGGGCCTGGGTCACCAGTTCCTGCGCCACATTGAGCGTACGGCCCTGATCATGCATGTCGTCGACATGACGGGTGGTTTTGAGGATCGCGATCCGGTTGAGGACTACCGCATCATCAACCGTGAGCTCGAGCAGTATGGTGCCGAGCTTTCGGAGCGTCCGCAGATCGTCGTTGCCAACAAGTGCGACGCGCCGGGCACGGCCGACAAGATTGCCGACCTCAAGCGCGCAGCGCTCGACGATGGACATATGTTCTTTGCCGTGTCCGCCGTGACGGGCGCCGGTCTCAACACGCTGATGCTTGCCGTGGGCGAGCAGGTGGCTAAGCTTCGCGCCGAGCTGTCGGTCTCTGATGAGCCGGTCGATCTGCGCGACGAGGAGTGGGAGCGCCGCCGTCTGCAGCGCGAGAAGCGGTTCCGCATTGTCCAAGAAGAGCCCGGTGCCTTCCGCGTGGTCGGTCGTGCCATCGAGCGCATGGTCATCCAGACCGACTGGGAAAACGAGGAAGCCGTCATTTACCTGCAGCATAAGTTTGCGCGTATGGGTGTTGACGACGCGCTCGAGAAGGCCGGTTGCCGTGCGGGCGACGAGGTCCGCATTTGCCAGCGCGCCTTTGACTTTGAGGGCGCCGAGGACTTCTCGGAGTACGAGGAGCTCGAGGATGCTGGCGAGGACGTTGCCGTTGAAGCCATTGACGTGGCCGATGCTGCGGATGAGGGCGTCGAGGTTGTCGATGCGGCGGATGCCGCGGGCGATACCGAGACCTCGGAGGGCGAGTAAGCCATGTCGCTGCGCGGTGGAATCGGTCTGCCCGAGCTTCCTCTAGAGGACGGGCAGGAGTTTAGGCTCGGCATTATGGGTGGCACCTTTGATCCCATCCATTACGGGCACCTGGTGACCGCCGAGCAGGCGCGCGAGTCGCTCGATTTGGACGCTGTGCTCTTTATGCCGGCGGGCTCTCCTGCCTTTAAGCTTGACAAGCCGGTGACGCCTGCTGAGGACCGTTATGCAATGACGGTCCTCGCCACCGCCGCGAACCCGGCCTTTTTGGCGAGCCGGTTCGAGATCGACCGTCCGGGCGTAACCTATACGGCCGATACGCTTCATGCCCTTCGCGACTTTTACCCGCCGCAGGTAAAGCTTTACTTTATTACGGGCGCCGACGCGATTATCGATATTGTGACCTGGCATGATGCCGAACGAATCGCTGAGCTTGCCACCTTTATTGCTGCGACGCGACCGGGCTTTGATATCGATACGGCGCGTGCCCGAATCAAAGAGTCGGGACTGCCGTTCGACGTGCGCTATATTCAGATTCCGGCGCTGGCGATCAGCTCGACGAACATTCGTAAGCGAGTTGCCCGCGGCATGAGCGTGCGCTATCTTACGAGCGAGTCCGTGCTCGGCTACATTCACAAACGCAGGCTATATGCCGATTTGGGCCAAGAAGATTTTGAGTGATGGGGGTCTACGTTGTCGGTAGAGGATCAGTTTGAGGGCGATGAGCGCGCGCTGCTCAAGCGCATTCAAGAGCTGCTCGATGTTCGCATGAAGGATAAGCGCAAGCGCTATGTGCATTCGCTGGGTGTTGCCGAGACCGCACTTCATCTGGCCGAGGTCTACGGCGTTGACCGCTTTGATGCCGCTGCCGCCGGCCTGATCCATGACTGGGACAAGGTACTCTCCGACGACGAGCTGGTCACGCGCGCTCTGCATTACGGCATTAAGATTGCCGGCTCTCCGTCTGCCGCGACGCCGCTTTTGCATGGCCCGGTTGCCGCCTATGAGCTTCCGCAGCTCTTTCCCGAGCTGTCGTCGGCGGTCTTTCAGGCTGTCGACCGTCACACCGTGGGTGCCTGCGACATGACGCCGCTCGATATGGTGGTCTTTGTGGCGGATGCCATCGAGCCCAACCGTCACGGTGACTATGCCCATGCGCTGCGCAAGATGGTGGGGAAGTCCTCGCTCGACGAGTTGTTCTTCTCCTGTTTTGCGCAGGGTCTGGTCTATGTGATCCAGTCCGGGCGTTATCTTTATCCCACGGCTATTACGATTTACAACCATTACGCCCAGCTGCGCTAGCTCGGGCTGTCTAGAAAGAGGTATTCCATGGCCGACGAGACCATGACCGACGAGCAGATTCTTGAACGTGTGGAGCACAAGAGCTTCGCCGCCACGTCCGACCGCACTGCCGCCTCGCTGTCCGCGAGCGGTGTCGCCGCCGAGGATGTAGCCCGCGCCGCCGCGCAGGCCGCCTACGACAAGAAGGGCGAGGACGTTCAGGTGCTCGACCTGACCGAGCTTTCCGACGTATGCGACTACTTTGTGCTTGCCACCGGTGCCAACAACCGCCAGGTCGATTCTATCGTCGACGAGATCGAGGAGAAGGTCGCCGAGGCATGCGGTGAGCATCCGTTCTCCATCGAGGGCCGCGAGCAGAAGACCTGGATGCTCATGGACTACGGTTCGGTTGTCGTCCACGTCTTCACTCCCGAAGCCCGCGACTTCTACCGCCTCGAGAAACTCTGGGGAGACGCCCCCCAGCTTCCCCTCAACCTCCTCTAAATGATTTTTCTGGGACGGGGATAAAATAATCATTGCTACCGTTTGCCGAACCGCTCACCTTTGTTGGGCGGTTCGGCCCTTTTCTTCCTTTCCTTTTGTATGCTGTGACTACTGCATCCTTGGAAGGGAGGGTTTCGATGACTCGTGTTGCCCGTGCGTTGTCCGAACTCGGCCATTATCACGTCATGCTCAAGGGCTGTGCTGGCCAGCTGATCTTCGAAGACGATGACGATCGCCTTTATTTTCTCAATCTATTGAACAGACGATTTACGTCCGCTCATATTCGTCTTCTTGCCTGGTGCCTCATGGACAATCATGTTCACCTGCTATTTGATGATCTCGATAATCAGATGAGCGTTGCTATGCATGCGATTGATACGGCATATGCGAAACACTTCAATCAAAAAACCGGTCGCCGCGGACCGGTGTTCCAGGAACGATTCAAGAGTGTGATCATTTCTGACGACAAACAGCTGCTCCGTTGCGTCCGATACATACACGACAATCCTGCAAAAGCAGGTATTTCTTCTGCTCCTCTGTATCGCTGGAGCAGCTTCCATGAGTATTTCTCTCATCCCGAAATTTGTGATTGTGAAGGTATTCTCAATCTGTTTGGGGGGACGGAAGCGTTTTATCTTTCGAGTACCGACGGCAAGCCTAATCCCTATTTTATGCCCGAAGGTAAGCATATCTCCGATATGGATGCGCTGGAAGTTGCCCGGGCTCTTTTGGCTCCGCATGAGCCTTATCAGCTTAAAACTTTGCCGAAATCAGAGCGAAATCGTCTTCTGGCAGTGTTGAGGCATCGGGGGTTTACGATTGACCAGATTTCGCGTCTGACGGGAATTGGGACCAATATCATTCAAAGGGCGAAATGACGCTCCAAATGATTAAAAAATCCCCGTCCCAGAATAATCATTCGCACCTGCCCGGCTTTCTTTTTGCCCAAAGGCGGTTAATCGTTGAAACGGGATTGGCGGCCGAAGGATAGGGCGGTGTCGCCGAACTTGTCTCGGACGGCGTCGATAGCGACCGAGAGGTCGCGTCGCTCGCTGGATTGGGCTCCGCGGTCATCGATCTCGCAGAACAGGTCAGTCTGGATGCCGCCCTGATGGTCAAAGTCGCTCATGCCGATGCCCGCTAAGCGAACATGCATGCCTTCCTGCCAGATATTGTCGAGCAGCTCGAGCGCTACGGCAACAAAGATATTCTCGTCATCGGTAGGGTGCGGAAGCCGCCGCTGCGCCGTGCGTCCGCTGCCATACGAATACTTGAGCTTGAGCGTCACCGTGGCACCCGTCAGCCCCTGACGGCGCAGACGGCGTCCCACTGACTCGCCCAGCAGCGCAATAGCCGCCTCAATATCCCCACGCTCAGTCAAATCTTTAGCAAAGGTGCGCTCGTTGCTCACCGATTTAACCTCGCGCTCTTCATCGAGACTCGTGACTTCGGAGATTTCGAGTCCCAGCGCACGCTGACGCATGCGCTCGCCGTTGACGCCAAAAATAGAGGCCAAGGTGGACTCCGGCGCACGCGAAAGCTCGCCAAGGGTGTAGATGCGCATGCGGCGCAGTCGCTCCTCGGCCGAGCGCCCGATGCCGCTCATGGCAGATACCGGCAGTGCGGCCAAAAAGCGCTGCTCGGTTCCGGGGCGCACGATGGTCAACCCAAACGGCTTATCCCGCTCGCTTGCGATCTTTGCGACCGTCTTGTTGCAGCCCACGCCAATGGAGCACGTCACTCCCAGCGCTGCCACGCGGTCGCTTATACGCCGCGCAACCAGCAGCGGGTCTTCGGGCGCAAAGCGACCCGGTGTGATATCGATAAAGGCTTCGTCGATGGATACGCGCTCAACGCGCGGCGTCTCCTCGGCAAGAATCGACATGACCTGCGCGCTCACCTCGCGGTAGCGATCAAAGTGCCCGTGCGTCCAAATGGCTTGCGGGCACAAGCGCCGCGCCTCGGCCGAGGCCATGGCAGAGTGCACGCCAAAGCGACGTGCCTCATACGAACACGTGGACACGACGCCACGCGAATCGGCGTCTCCGCCCACGATGAGCGGCTTTCCGCGCCATTCGGGATGATCGAGCATCTCCACGCTCGCAAAAAACGCATCGAGGTCCATCAGGCCCACCGCCGGACCCGTCCAGGGAGGCGGCGTGACGCCCGTGGCATCCTCATAACCGTATGTATGTTCGCGTCTTTCCATGTCATGAGTATACCGCGCAGCTCATGTGGGGTGCGTGTATGTGCTTGCAAATCCCGAATTCTTGTCTAAGATATGGATTTGCCCTCGACTACACCGAAGAAGTTGGTCTCACGGACTTCACCTGCCCGCGTCGATGGCGTATTATGTTCAACTGTTTGTTTGTAGTTGCAGCCTAAAGCTGCTTGGTTGGAGGAGTTTCCTTTGGCAGTCAAGATTCGCCTTGCTCGTCACGGCGCTAAGAAGCGTCCGTACTACCGTGTCGTCGTCGCCGATTCCCGCGCCCCGCGTGACGGTCGTATCATCGAGGAGGTTGGCCGCTACAACCCGATGACCGCCCCCAAGACCATCAACCTCGACCTCGAGAAGATCGCCGACTGGCAGTCCAAGGGCGCTCAGCTTACCGACGCCGTCGCCGCTCTGGTCAAGGCCGCCAATGAGGGCGAGAAGACCGAGACCGTCGTCAAGAAGTCCAAGAAGCAGCTCGCCAAAGAGGCCGAGGCCGCTAAGGCTGCCGCTGAGGCCGCTGAGGGCGCCGAGGAGTAAATCGTGCCTGAGGTTGACGCTGCACAGCTCGAGGGTGAGGCAATGCTCTCAGATCGCATCGCTGATCTCGTCGAATATCTCGTTGTTCAGATCGTCGACGACCCGGATTCCGTGAGCCTTGAGGTCATCGATGGTGACGACGCCTCTACGATTGAGGTTTCGGTCGCCGAGGATGACGTCGCTAAGGTCATCGGCCGTCGTGGCCGTACCATCAAGGCCATTCGCACGCTCGCCCGTGCACTGGCCGCTCGCCTCGACACTGCTGTCGAGGTAGAGGTTCTGGGCTAGGACCTTGAGGTCCCAGTACAAAAACATCGCCCGTGTGGTCAAGCCGCACGGAAGGAAGGGGGAGGTCCTCGCGCAGCCGCTGCGGGGGCTTCCTTCTGTATTAGAGCCGGGTATGCGCGTCGCCCTGACGCCGCCGGCGCTCAAGCGCGACCGCTTTTGCACGGTCGTGTCCGTCACCGATACGGGCGATGGCGATCTGGTCTCGTTTGAGGGCATTGACGACTTGACGGCCGCCGAGGGCATCACGGGATGCTACGTGCTGGCAAATCGTGACGACTTTGAGCTCGATTCGCTCGACGCTGCCTATACCGACCTGATGGGTCGCGAGTTGGTCGACGAGCGCTTCGGTTCGCTCGGCACGATCGTCGAGATCATGTCGACGCCCGCTAACGATGTTTGGGTTGTCGAGGGTGATCGGTACGGCGAGGTACTGATTCCCGTGATCGAGCAGGTCGTGCTCGATCTTCCCGACACAGGAACAATTTCCGTCCACGTGATGGACGGCCTGATCGGTATGGACAAGTAGGGAGGACAACATGCTGATTGAGACCCTTTCGGTCTTTCCCGAGATGTTTGAGCCCGTCATGTCCACATCGATCTTGGGTCGCGCCCGCAAGGCCGGCCTTTTTGATTTTAAGGCGTATAACCTGCGCGACTGGACGCACGACCGCCATCGTACCGTCGATGACGAGCCGTACGGCGGCGGGCAGGGCATGCTCATGAAGGTCGAGCCTATTGCCGAGGCAATCGAGGCCATCAGCTCCGAGGGTCCCAAGCCCACTGTGGTGTTCTTTACCCCCTGTGGCGAGCCTTTTACGCAGCATGTGGCCGAGCGTCTGCTCAAAAGCGAGCGCCTGCTGTTTGTTTGCAGCCGTTACGAGGGTGTCGACGAGCGCGCATATGCGTATGCCGATGAGCGTCTGTCGATCGGCGACTACGTGCTCACGGGCGGCGAGCTTCCCGCTATGGTCGTTGCCGATGCCGTCGTACGCCTGATTCCCGGCGCCCTGGGCGACGAGATGAGCAACGTGGACGAGTCGTTCTCGACCGCCGAGGACGGAGGCCTGCTCGAGTACGCGCAGTACACCCGCCCCGCCGAGTTCAACGGCGAGGGCGTTCCTCCGGTGCTCGTGAGCGGCGATCACGCCAAGGTCGATGCCTGGCGCCGCAAGAATGCCATCGAGCGCACCTGTCGCTGGCGTCCCGACCTGATCGAGACGGCGCGGCTCACGCCCGAGGAGCGCGCTTACGCGCAGGAGATCCTTGACGCTTCGTATTCGCAGAGCGAGGAGTGAGTATGGTTCCTACGCAACATTCCGCGTTGAGGGGCGCTTTTGAGTGGATCGCGGTCATCGCGATCGCGCTTGTGGCCACCTTCCTGATCCGCACCTTTGTGGTCGAGCCCTTTGTGGTGCCCACCGGCTCTATGGAGGACACAATCGAGATTGGCGACCAGATCCTGGCGCAAAAGGTGAGCCTCGAGCTCGGTCAGCCCGTCAAGCAGGGCGATATCGTGGTGTTTCACAACCCCGATGGCACCTCCGAGCATGATGTTCTTGTCAAGCGCGTAATTGCCACGGCCGGCCAGACGGTTGACCTGCAGGACGGCAAGGTGGTCGTTGACGGCCAAGCGCTCGACGAGGACTATACGGCGGGCATGAGCTGGCCGCTTTCGGTCCAAGCGCCCGGCGCTCAGGTAAGCTATCCCTACACCGTTCCCGACGGGTGCGTGTGGGTGATGGGCGACAACCGCGAAAACTCTGCCGACTCTCGCTATTTTGGGCCGGTCGACCGCTCCGATTTAATGGCCGTGGCACTCGTTCGCTACTGGCCGCTCAACCGCATCGGCGCTATCGACTAAAAACCGCTATAGTACAGTACCTAACCGTGTAATCGTTTCGACGAGGGGATATTAGAGGCATGAACGCTTCATCGCTTTCCTTCCAAGACATCATCCTGCGCCTCCAGCAGTACTGGGGCGAGCAGGGCTGCGTCATTATGCAGCCCTATGACTCCGAGGTCGGTGCCGGTACCTTCCATACCGCGACCACGCTGCGCTCGCTCGGTCCCGCCGAGTGGCGCACCTGCTATGCGCAGCCTTGCCGCCGTCCCGCCGACGGCCGCTACGGCGAGAACCCCAACCGCATGCAGCACTACTATCAGTTCCAGGTGCTCATCAAGCCCTCGCCGGTCAACGCCCAGGAGCTCTACCTTGGTTCGCTGGCCGCCATTGGCCTGGACCCCAACGACCATGACGTCCGCTTTGTCGAGGACGACTGGGAGAGCCCGACCCTGGGCGCCTGGGGCCTTGGCTGGGAGGTTTGGCTCAACGGCATGGAGGTCACGCAGTTTACGTACTTCCAGCAGGTGGGCGGCATCGAGGTCGACCCCGTGCCCGTCGAGATCACCTACGGCCTGGAGCGTATCGCCATGTATGCCCAGGGCGTCAACTCCGTCTACGACCTGGTGTGGAGCTACCTGCCCGACGGCACGCCCATGACCTACGGCGACGTGTTCTTGGAGAATGAGCGCGAGTTCAGTGCTTATAACTTTGAGGTCGCCAATGTCGAGATGATGCGTCAGAAGTTTGACGACTACGAGGCCGAGTGCCACTCCTGCCTGGAGCGCAAGCTTCCGCTGCCGGCGTACGACTGCGTCATGAAGTGCAGCCACGCTTTCAACCTGCTCGATGCCCGTGGCGCGCTGTCCGCGGTCGAGCGTGCCAACTACATCCTGCGCGTCCGCGCCGTCGCCAAGGCGTGCTGCGAGGCCTATATGGCCGAGGTCGCCGGAGTCAACGAGAATGCCGACCAGGAAGGCGAGGTGGCGTAAGCCATGGCAGACGCTAAGGATTTCCTGTTTGAGATCGGTACGGAGGAAATGCCCTCTGCACCGCTGAATAATGCCGTCAAGCAGCTTGGCACCATGATCGCCAAGGGTCTCGACGAGGCCGGTCTGGCCCACGGCGAGGTCCGCGTGATCTCGAGCCCGCGTCGTCTGGCTGCACTCGTTGCCGACGTCGCCACCGCGACCGATGAGGTTCACGAGGTCAAGCGTGGCCCCGCGGCCAACATTGCCTTCGACGCTGACGGTAACGCCACCAAGGCCGCCCAGGGCTTCGCCCGCAAGTGCGGTGTGGCTGCCGAGGACCTGGTCCGTCGCGAGGACACTGACGGTCGTGAGTATGTGTTCGCCGAGAAGAATATTCCCTCCGCACCGGCTACGCCGATTCTGACCGCTCTGTGCGAGAAGACCATCGCCGGCCTGCAGTGGCCCAACTACCGCAGCCAGCGCTGGGGTCACGAGCATGCGACCTTTGTTCGTCCGGTCCGTTGGATTTGCTGCCTTCTGGGCGAGGACGTTGTGCCCGTGTCGTTTGCCGACGTGACGAGCGGCAACACCACGCGTGGTCATCGTGTACTTGGCCCTGGCGACCATGTGGTTGCCAGCCCCGCCGTCTACGAGCAGGTGCTCGAGGACGCCGGCGTGCTTTCTGCCGAGCGTCGTCGCGAGGCCATCCTCGCCGGTATCGCTGAGGTCGAGGCTGCCCGTCCCGGCTGCCATGTCGATACGCCCAAGAAGGTCTTCGAGGAGGTTATCAACCTCTGCGAGTGGCCGACGGTGCTCGTTGGTACTTTCGATGAGGAGTTCCTCAAGGTCCCGCACGAGATCATCTGCGAGTCCATGCTCACCAACCAGCGCTACTTCCCGATCTATGACGGCGAGGGCAAGCTCACGCGTGAGTTCGTGGTCGTCTCCAACAGCAAGCCCGAGAACGCCGAGCGCGTGATCGACGGCAACGAGCGCGTCGTGCGCGCCCGTCTGGACGACGCAAAGTTCTTCTACGAGGAGGACCTGAAGATCTCCCTCGACGAGTTCCGTGAGCGTCTGGCCAAGGTTGCCTTCCAGGAGAAGCTCGGTAGCGTGCTCGCCAAGTCCGAGCGCATCGAGCAGCTCGCGCTCGCTATCGCCCGCGAGGCTCACCTGGGCGCCCATCTTGCCGCCGACGCTGCTCGCGCCGCGCACCTGTGCAAGGCTGACCTGGTGTCCAACGCCGTCGTCGAGTTCACGAGCCAGCAGGGCGTGATGGGCGGTTATTACGCGACCGCGATGGGGGAGAACGACGAGGTTGCCCATGCTATTCGCGATCACTATCGTCCTCGCTTTGCCGGTGACGAGCTGCCCGAGGGCACCGCTGGCTGCATTGTGGCCTGCGCCGACAAGCTCGATACCATCGCCGGTATCTTTTCCATCGGCGAGCCCCCGACCGGCTCTTCAGACCCCTATGCGCTGCGTCGTGCCGCTATCGGCATCATCAACATCCTGCGCGACCGCCTGCCGATTGACCCCACGTCGCTCATCGACTTCGCCCTCGAGCTCTACAGTGAGCAAGGCATTGAGTTCGACGCCGCCGAGGTCGCCCAGCAGGTTCGCGACTTCTTCCATGGCCGCCTGGTGAGCATGGCCCGCGACGAGAAGATCCCGGCCGATACCGTCGCCGCCGTCTCCGCGGTGCACATCATCGCCCCGTCCGTCTTCTTCGCCCGCTGCGCCGCCCTCGACGAGGCCCGCAAGAACGACGCCGAGACCTTCGACAACCTGGCTACCGCCTATGCCCGCGCCGCGCACATCTCCAAGCCCGAGCTGGGTGCGGAGTACGACCGCGCCCTGATGGGCGAGGTTGAGCTTGCGCTTGCCGACGCCTCCGAGGCCGCTCAGACCGCCGTCGATGCTGCTCTCGCTGCCGAGGATTACCCGGCCGCATTTGCCGCCCTCGCCGCCCTGCGTGCGCCCATTGACCGTTTCTTCGATGAGGTCATGGTCATGGACAAGGACGAGCAGCTTCGCGATAATCGCCTTAAGCTGCTCAACCGCTTCGAGGCCGTTTTCTCCGGCATCGCCAACATCGGTGAGCTTGCCCGCAAAAAGTAAGCCAGATTGCGCATAAGCGCAAAAGGAGCCCCGTATGGATTGCCCGGTCACCGCTCGTCCCACCGTTATCGTTATCTCCGACTCGCTCGGTGATACCGCTTGTGAGGTGGTGCTTGCGGCGTCCGGGCAATTTGATGAAGGGGCTTTTCGCGTTTTGCGCCTGCCTAAGGTGACCTCCGTGGATCAGGTCAAGTCATTTGTGGGGCCGCGCGTCGATGCCGACCATCGCGATATCGCCGTGTTCCATACCATTGTCGATCCGGCGCTACGTGCTCGTGTGCTCGATTACCTGGGCATGCTGCATATTCGCTCGGTCGACCTGATCGGCCCGACGCTCGCCGTGCTGTCGTCGCTCATCGGTGTGCCGCCCAAGGGCGTCGCGGGCGTGATTCACAGGACCGATGACCGCTATTTCCATCGTATCGAGGCCATGGAGTATTTCGTTGAGCACGATGATGGACGCGGCTGCGACGACCTTTCGGGGGCCGATATCGTGCTGCTGGGCGTATCCCGCACGTCCAAGACGCCGCTGTCGATGTATTTGGCCTATCAGGGTTACAAGGTTGCCAATGTTCCGTTGGCCCATGGCATGGAGCCGCCTAAGTCGATTTACGAGGTCGACCCAATGCGTTTGTTTGGCCTGATTTCGACCGTCGATGTGATTTCCGAAATTCGCGATAGCCGCTTGGGCGATGACTACGCTCGTGCCGTTGCCGGCTCCTATGCCGAGCCCGAGAGCGTGCGTAGCGAGCTCGAGGAAGCCCGTTCCCTCATGAAGCGCCTAGGCTGCTTTGTGGTGCGTACCGACGGCAAGGCCATCGAGGAAAGCGCTGCCGAGATCATTAGCCACTTGGAGGAAATCCGGGAAGCCCGTGCCCGACGTACCGCCCGCCGAGCCCAGCAAAGTTAACTCATTTCGGTAGCTAAAAATGCACCGTCTCTAAAAGACTATCTAAAAATAATGCACGATATTGGTAAAGCGATTTAGCAAGGAACTTGCATTTGACCTGCATTTCCCTTGCATTGGTATCTTCATAAGGTAACCACCTTTACCTACCGTTTACCGCCACATTTACCACGTTTACCAAACCCCGCGCCCTCTACGCAAGCCCGCTCAATGCCCGCCGTATAGTACCCTCACGGCCCGCATCCGGCGGGTCGATTCGTCACCACGGTCGTGCGCGAGAGCGCATGGAAGGGGAAGTATCGTGAGCGATTGCAAGAGGGTTTACCGTTTTGGAACCGACGCCCAGGGCACCTGTGTCACCGAGGGCGACAAGTCCATGAACTTTGTGCTTGGCGGCAAGGGCGCAAACCTTGCCGAGATGAGCCGCATCGGCCTGCCGGTTCCCGGTGGTTTTACCATTACCTGCCAGACTTGTGTTGAGTACTCCGGTGCCGGCAACGTCTGGCCCGAAGGCGCACTCGATGAGATCGTTGCCGCCGACGCCGACCTCGAGGCCCGCTGCGGCAAGAAGCTCGGTGACGCCTCCGATCCGCTGCTCGTGTCTGTTCGCTCGGGCGCTCCGTTTTCCATGCCCGGCATGATGGACACGGTCCTCAACTTGGGCCTCAACGACGATTCCGTTCAGGGTCTCATCGCCCAGACGCAAAATTCGCGTTTTGCCTGGGATAGCTACCGCCGCTTTATCCAGATGTTCTCCAACGTCGTCATGGGTGTTGACGCCGACCTGTTCGAGAACGCCCTGACCCAGGCCCGCCTGGTCGCCGGTGTTCGCGTCGATTCCGAGCTTTCGGCCGAGGATCTGCAGGAGCTCGTCGAGACCTTCAAGGGGATCTTCTCCGAGAACGTCGAGGCCGCCCTGTATCCCGAGCTCGAAGTCGCCGACGGCAAGCCCGTCTTCCCGCACGATCCGGAGCTTCAGCTGCGCTTTGCCATCCAGGCCGTCTTTGGCAGTTGGATGAACGAGCGCGCCTGCATCTACCGCAAGCAGCATGGCATTTCCGACGACCTCGGCACCGCCGTCAACGTCCAGGCCATGGCCTTTGGCAATAAGGGCGAGACCTCTGCGACGGGTGTTGCCTTTACGCGTAACCCGGCCGACGGAACCAAGGAGTTCTACGGCGACTTTCTGGTCAACGCCCAGGGCGAGGACGTTGTCGCCGGCATCCGCAACACCGAGCCCATCGCCGACCTCAAGGCTACCCCGGGCCTCGAGTCCGCGGGAGAGGAGCTTGAGCGCGTCTTCCTGACGCTCGAGGATCACTATCGCGATATGTGCGACATCGAGTTCACCATCGAGCAAGGTAAGCTCTGGATGCTCCAGACTCGCGTGGGAAAGCGCACCGCCACTGCCGCCCTGCGTATCGCCATCGAGATGGTCGAGGAGGGCCTGATCACCCGCGAGGAGGCTGTGAGCCGCATCGATCCCGCGCAGCTCGACCAGCTCCTGCACCCGCAGTTTGATGCCTCCAAGAAGTACGAGGCGCTGGCCAGCGGTCTTAACGCCAGCCCCGGTGCCGCCGTGGGCGAGGTCGTGTTCTCGAGCGATGACGCCGTCGCGCGCGCCAACGAGGGTCACAAGGTCATTCTGGTTCGTTGGGAGACCAACCCCGATGACCTGAAGGGCATGGTCGCCGCCGAGGGCATCCTGACCAGCCACGGTGGCAAGACGAGCCATGCCGCCGTTATCGCCCGCGGCATGGGTACGCCCTGCGTCTGCGGTGTTGAGCGCTTCCACATCGACGCCGCCGAGAAGGTCGTGCGCATTGAGGGCAGCGACCGCGTGCTGCATGAGGGCGATGTCATCTCCATCGACGGCACCCAGGGTATCGTCGTCGACGGCGCCGTCGATCTGGTTTCGGCCGAGCTCACCGGCGACCTGGACACCATCCTGTCCTGGGCCGACGAGATTCGTCTGGACGAGACCGGCGGCCACGCCAACCACGTACGCGTCAACGCCGACAACCCCGAGGATGCCGCGCTCGCGCTCGAGTTTGGTGCCGAGGCCATTGGCCTATGCCGCACCGAGCATATGTTCCTGGGCGATCGCAAGAACATTATCCAGAGCTTCATTCTGTCCGATGATGAAGCCGTGAAGCAGCAGGCCCTGGCCGACCTGCTCACGGTTCAGACCGAAGACTTCCTGGCGATGTTCAAGACCATGTCCGGTCGCGATGTGGTCGTCCGCCTGCTCGATCCGCCGCTTCATGAGTTCCTGGATAATCCTCGCGAGCTCGAGGTCGCCATCACCAAGAAGGAAGCCGCTGGCGCCAGCGAGGAAGAGCTTGCCGTCCTGCGCGTCCGCCTGCGCCGTATCGACGGCATGGTCGAGTCGAACCCCATGCTCGGCCTACGCGGCGTACGCCTGTCCGTCGTCTTTAGCGATCTGCCGCTCATGCAGGTTCGCGCCGTCGCCACGGCTGCTGCCCGCCTTATCAAGGAGGGCGTCGATCCGCGTCCCGAGATCATGGTTCCGCTTGTTTCCATCACGGCTGAGCATGTCCAGACCCGCGAGGTTATCGAGCGCGTGATCGCCGAGGTTTCCGCCGAGGAAGGCGTCGAGCTCAATATTCCCGTGGGCACGATGCTCGAGCTGCCGCGTGCCTGCATGGTCGCTGACGAGATCGCCCATCACGCAGACTTCTTCTGCTTCGGCACCAACGACCTCACCCAGACGACCTTCGGCTTCTCCCGTGACGATGCCGAGGCCAAGTTCATCCCGCTGTACATGCACAAGAAGATCTTGAAGGACAACCCCTTCGAGACCATCGATACGGCAGTACTCGAGCTGGTGCGCATGGCTGTCGAGAAGGGCCGCGCCATCAACCCCGACATGCACTTTGGCGTGTGCGGTGAGCACGGCGGCGACCCCAAGTCCATCAAGGGCCTGTTCAACGTGGCCGATGTGGACTATGTGTCCTGTTCGCCCTATCGCGTACCCCTCGCTCGTCTTGCGGCCGCTCAGGCCAAGCTCGAGGCGAAGCGTTCCGCCTAACGTTTTGGGTTTAGACACCTAGCGTAGCCCCCTTCATGCCGCCCGTCTCATTCGTGAGGCGGGCGGTTATCATGTGCGGGTTTTGTCTTTTTGTCTGCGTAAAAAATTGTTCTTGCAGCAGAAACCCGCGCGTGTATACTCGAATACGTTTGTTCAACTACGTGCCGGCCAAGGTGGTACGGCACCTCTAGAAGAGTAAGGAATTGCACATGGATTACATCCGCGCAATCGAGCGTCAGCAGATCCGCGAGGACATTCCTCAGGTTCGCGTCGCCGACAACGTCAAGGTTCACTACCGCATTAAGGAAGGCGACCGCGAGCGCATCCAGGTTTTCCAGGGTGACGTCATCCGCATGGCCGGCGCCGGTGCCCGTGAGACCTTCACCGTCCGCAAGATTTCCTTCGGTGTCGGTGTTGAGCGTACCTTCCCGCTTCACAGCCCCAAGATCGCCAAGCTCGAGGTCGTCCGTCATGGTCGCGTCCGTCGCGCCAAGCTGTACTACCTCCGCGACAAGGTGGGCAAGGCTGCTCGCATCCCCGAGAAGCGCTAAGAAGATCGCAGCGTCTGTCCACTCGTTTGGACAAAAGGGTCACCTTCGGGTGGCCCTTCTTTTTATCTGATTTGCATGCAAGGAGGCCCCGATATGGCCAACATGACGAGCTCGGTTTCGGCATCGCAGGTTGCCGGCGAGCTGGCGAGCGCCACGTTTGAGGAGATTCCCGCCCTCGTGGAGCATTATCGTGAGGATCCGCGCCAGCAAGTGATCAAGGCTTGCGAGCGTGCTCTTAAGCGCCATGCCAAGGAACTTGCCGAGCGCGAGCGCGTCAACGGCATGTACGAGCTGATGCGCGAGCTCGGTGGGGATGGCGTGGTCGTGGGTGTTGACGAGGTGGGTCGTGGCTCGGTGGCCGGTCCTTTGACGGTGTGCGCCGTATGCCTTCCCATGGAGCCGCGCGTCTGGGGCATCAATGATTCCAAAAAGCTCACGCCGGCGCGCCGCGAGCTGCTCTCGGTGAAGATTGCCGAGGTCGCGACGGCGATTGGTTTTTGCCATATCGCACCTGCGGATATCGATGATATGGGCATGGCCCGCGCCATCCGCGCTGCCGTCGCGGGCGCCGTGGCCGATACGGGACTCGAGCCCGATTGCGTGCTTATGGACGGTAACCCCTTGGGTGCCGTTCCCAACGAGCGCGACGTGGTGAAGGGCGATGCCAAAATCGCCTGTATCGCCGCGGCGTCCATCATGGCCAAGGTCACGCGTGACGAGATGATGGTCGAGTACGATGCCGAGTACCCCGAGTATCATTTGGCCGAGTCGAAGGGCTACGCAAGCCCCGAGCACATCGAGGCGATTCGCAAACACGGACTTTGTCCGCTGCATCGTGTGAGCTTTTGCGGAAACTTTCTGCAGACTGAGCGCCTTTTTTAGGCCAATTGTGGAGACAGGGACCTCTGACGTTTTATAAACCTGCTGGTAGCGGGCCGTGTGCAACGTGATTGTTGCGTACGGCCCGTTTTTTGTCGGCATTTGGTCAGCTTTTGGTTTGTTTCCGGTACTTACCCGCATGAAGGGTGCCCTCATCATCGGGGCAATGCAGTGTGCGGGAAAGGAGACCCCATGTGTGCCGCAAGCAAAAAGAGCAAGACGCAGCAACTCAAGGAGCGCTGGGAAGACGGCGAGCTCGACTGCGGGGCGATGACGCCCGAGTTTATCAAGGGGCTCAGTCCCCGCGAGCTCGGCATGCTGGGCGAGCTGATCACCATCGATTACTTTAACGAGCGTGGTTACACCTTGTTGGAGCAGGGCTATCGTTGCATTGAGGGCGAAGCCGATCTGGTGCTGCTCGATGAGCTCGACGATGTCGTGGTGATGGCCGAGGTCAAGACGAGACGCGTCGCCCTGGATTGCGCCACGCGGGTCTTTCCCGAGGAGGCCGTGGACGCCCAAAAGCAGCGCCGGTATCGCCGTATCGCAAGTTGCTATCTCATGGATCACTATCCGCTCAGGTCGATTCGCTTCGATGCCGTGGGCGTCACCATCCGCGGCGGGCATATCGCCGAGATCGAGCACCAGTACAATGCGTTCGATTGGCAGGTGTCGTGATGGCGTTCGAGACGTTTGCCGTACACGCGGCCTGCATCCGCGGCGTCGAGGCAATTCCCGTCACCGTCGAGGTCTCGCTTGCCGGTGGCGTTCCGGGCATCCAGATGCTCGGCATTCCGAGTATGGAGGTGATGGAGTCACGCGGGCGTATCCGGTGTGCCATGCGCTCGGCCGGCTTCGAGATCCCTCGGTCTGGCATTACCGTCAACCTGGCACCCGGCGATATCCGTAAAACTGGCAGCGGTTTTGACCTGCCGATTGCCATCGCGGTTCTGGCGGCCGACGGGCAGATTCCCCGTGACAACCTCGATCGCTGCCTTATCGCAGGTGAGCTTGGTCTGGACGGCACGGTGCTGCCCGTCAAGGGCGAGGTGGCGTTTCAGCTGTTGGCGCGCGATATGGGGCTTTCCTTTATCGCCGGTAGGTCCGATCAGCATGTGCCGCTTGCAGGCGTTGACTGCGGCTTTATCGACCACCTATCTCAGCTTGCCCATGGCATGGGGGATGCCGCACGGCATTACCTGGATTCTGAAGTGCTCGAGGCGACCTTTGAGCCCGAGCTCGATTATGCCGACGTGCTGGGGCAGGAGGTCGCCAAGCGCGGCATGGCGCTTGCGGCCGCCGGCGAGCTCGGATTGCTCATGATCGGCTCGCCCGGTTCGGGCAAGACCATGCTTGCGCGGCGCATGACAGGCATTTTGCCCGAGCTTTCTCTCGAGGATCAGCAAGAGGCACTGTGCATCCATTCGGTCTTGGGCGAGAACATCGATGGACTGCTTGCGGGGCATCGCCCCTTCCGCAGCCCCCATCACAGTATTTCGACCGCGGGACTCATCGGCGGCGGGCGTCCGGTGCATCCGGGCGAAATTAGCCTAGCTCATGGCGGCGTGCTCTTTTTGGATGAGATCGCCGAGTTTCCCACCGGCGTGCTGCAGACGCTGCGTCAGCCCATCGAGCGCGGTTACGTAAGGATCGTGCGCGTTGACGGGGCCTTTACGTTCCCGTCGCGCTTTCAGCTGCTAGCTGCGAGCAATCCCTGCCCCTGCGGATTTTTGGGAGATCGCGAAGTGCCGTGTCGCTGTTCCGCGTCGATGGTCGAGCGCTACCGGGGCAAGTTGCGCGGTCCTTTGGCTGATCGTATCGACATGATGATCGATGTGACCCGCCCCGATCCTCAGGTGATCATTGAGGGCGCGGAGGGTATGTCATCGGCCGAGCTGCGCGATTACGTCGTGCGTGGGCGCGCCTTTCGCGCCTGGCGTGAATCCCGTATGGACGATGCGGACACCGAGGCCGAGGAAGACGAGTCGCGGTCCATTGACGGCGTCGTTTCGACCTTTGGGCTTGATGAGGCTGCCGAGAAATGCGTGCTCGGCCTGTCGAGGCGCACACATCTCACGGGTCGCGGCATCGTGCGCCTGGTACGCATCGCACGCACGATCGCCGATGTCGCCGAAAGCGAACGGGTATCGCAGGATCACGTGCTCGAGGCGGCGATGTATCAGGGAAGGAGGGACCAATAATGGGCGAGAAGAGCTTTGAACTGCATCCCACGGATGCGTTGTATCCCGACACCGTATTGGAGCTTCCGGATGTGCCCGAGACCCTCTACGTTCGTGGCGACCCCGCCGTGCTATCGACGCCTGCGCTATCCATCATCGGTGCACGCAAGGCATCGCCGTACGGTCTTGCCGTGGCAGAACTTGCGGCCAAGGTGGCGGTCGAGGCGGGAGTGACGGTGGTCTCGGGCGGTGCGGTCGGCTGCGACCAGGCGTCGGGTTGGGCTGCGGTCAACGCCGGGGGCAAACACATCGTGGTACTGGGGACCGGCGCCGACGTTGTCTATCCGCGCTCGAGCGCCGGCCTCATAACGCGCACACTCGATACGGGCGGCGCGGTCGTTTCGATTTCGCCGTGGGGTATGGGACCGCGTAAGTTCTCCTTTCCGCGGCGCAATCGTGTAATCGCCGCCTTGTCGCAGGCACTCTTTGTTTCCGAGGCGGGCATGCCCTCGGGTACGTTCTCCACGGCGGAGGCCGCTATGGACTTGGGACGAGAGCTCCTTGCAGTGCCGGGCTCCATCCTTTCGCCCGAGTCGCGCGGGACCAACTATCTCATCGCTAACGGTGCCTGCTGCATCATCGACGAGGAATCAATCGAGATGGCCATCTCGCGCATCTACGGCACGCTGCGCTACTCGCGTCCCGATGCGCCTGGCATCGCCGATCTGGACCCCACGCAGCAGGCCGTGATGCACGCGCTTATCGCCTCGCCGCTCAAGGTCGACGACATCGCCGCTCTCGTCTCTCTCGATGCCGTCGGAGTGCTTAAGCTCCTGGGCTCGCTCGAGCTCGAGGGCCTCATCGAGCGCATGATGGATGGAAGGTATGCGCCCTCAAAGTTTGCGCTTCACGCCCAGACGCCCTTCGGTCACAATGGAAAGCGTGTCAATTAGAAAGGTGTTTGCAGATGCAGTTCGATCAGGTGACGGTTATCGGTGGCGGTCTGGCGGGTTCGGAATGTGCGATCCAGCTGGCAGATCGCGGGTTTGCCGTAAAGCTGTGCGAGATGCGCCCCCATGTGAGCTCTCCGGCCCACCATACCGATCACCTGGCCGAGCTCGTCTGCTCAAATTCGTTTAAGTCGACCCGTCCGGACTCTGCTGCGGGCTTGCTAAAGGCCGAGCTCGAGCGCATGGGTTCGGTTCTGCTCGATTGCGCCCATCGTGCGGCCGTTCCCGCCGGCGGTGCCCTGGCGGTCGACCGCGTTAAGTTTTCCGAGCTTGTCGAGGCCGAGGTTGCCGCCCGGCCCAATATCGAGGTCGTGCATGGCGAGGTCACGCAGATTCCCGAGGGCCACGTGGTCATTGCCGCAGGCCCGCTGTGTTCGCCGGCATTGAGCGAAGAGGTCATGAAGCTCGTCGGTGGCGACGCCTTGGCGTTCTTTGATGCTGCCGCGCCGATCGTCGATGCCTCCACGCTCGATATGGACGTGCTGTTCTCGCAGTCTCGCTACGAGGAGCAGGGGAGCGGCGACTATCTCAACGCTCCGCTCAACAAGGATGAGTACGAGGCCTTTATCGAGGCGCTCACCACCGCCGATCGCGTGGTGCTCAAGGACTTTGAGGGCGGCGATCTCTTCCAGGCCTGTCAGCCCGCCGAGGAGGTCGCCCGTACCGGTAAGGATGCTATCCGCTTTGGCGCCATGAAGCCCGTCGGCCTCACCGACCCGCGAACCGGACGTCGTCCCTGGGCGGCGATTCAGCTGCGCGCCGAGAACAAGGAGAAGACCGCCTATAACCTGGTGGGCTTCCAGACAAATCTGACCTTTGGCGAGCAGAAGCGTGTCTTCCATATGGTTCCCGGTCTGGAGAATGCCGAGTTCTTCCGTTATGGCGTCATGCACCGCAATACCTTTGTCGATGCGCCGCACGTTCTTGACGGCACCTTTGCCGTGCCTGGCACGGGTGTGCGCCTCGCCGGTCAGATCACCGGCACCGAGGGGTACATGGAAGCGGTGGCGACCGGTCTGCTTGCCGCGCTTAACACCTATGCCGAGGCTATCGGTGCGGCTTCTGTGGAGCTTCCTCGTGTGGGCGCCTTGGGCGCGCTCGTGGGCTATGCGACCGATCCGGCAACCGTTGGCTACCAGCCCATGCATGTCAATTTTGGCCTGGTGCCGCCGCTCGAGGACGGCAGGCGCCGCAGTAAGCGCGACCGCTATCAGGCTTATGCGGATCGCGCCCTCGAGGCCCTCGATGCCTACTTGGCCACGCGTTCCGACTTGTTTGGGGGCGACCGGTCATAGCCTTTGACCTGTACGATACCGTCGACTCGTTTATCGCCTACATCGCACGTGTCGAGGGGCTCTCTCCCAATACGGTGACTGCCTATGGATCGCGGTTGGAGCGCTTTGCTGCCTGGTGCGAGCGTACGGGTATCGATGCGCGTATGGCCGACGTGCGTACCGTCCGCGCATATTTGGCCGAGTTTTCGCGCGAGCAGGTGGCGCCTCGCACCATTGCCGCGCATTTGTCGGCTATTCGGTCGCTCTATCGTTGGATGGCTGCCGAGGGGATTGTCGAGGGCGATGCGGTCTCGGCGATCGCGTCGCCCAAGCTGCCGCGCGACCTGCCCGGTGTGCTGACGACCCAACAGGTCGAGGCGCTGCTCAAGACGCCTGATACTTCGACGCCCGTGGGACTGCGCGATGCGGCGATGCTCGAGCTGCTCTATGCCTCGGGTGCCCGCATCTCGGAGCTTGCCGCGCTTAACGTGGAATCCATCGCTTGGTCGGAGCGCGTGGTTCGCCTTTGGGGCAAGGGGAGCAAGGAGCGCATCGTTCCTCTGTATCGTCGCGCACTCGATGCGACGCGCACCTATGTCGAGGAGGGGAGACCGGTGCTGCTCGCCCAGGCAAAGCACCGCGACGCCGCAGCCGGTCTGCATCCGCTGTTTATTTCTGCGCGCGGTAATCGCATGAGTGCCGCTATGCTCAGGCGACGGTTCCATATGCTGGCGACGTGCGCCGGTATTCCGGCCGACATCGCGCCTCATGCGATGCGTCATACGTTTGCGACCGATCTGCTTGAGGGCGGCGCGGATCTGCGTTCGGTTCAAGAGCTGCTGGGGCATGCGAGCCTGTCCACGACGCAGATCTACACGCATCTCACGCCCGACCTGCTTAAGCGCGCCGTGACCCAGGCCCATCCCCGGGGCGAGTAAGCTGGACGGCTCGCGTTGCGCTTAGGTGTGTGGTTTTGATTGCGGGTTGGCAGGAAGAGGCAATCCTGCTATCATTCATCGGGTTGCTTCACGGCAACAGGTTTTTATCACGCACGCGCGGCTACTTCATACCGTGGTGCCCGGGCTTTGGTAGCACATGTCCGGGTTGGTTTTGGAGGATGACCCCGCGCGGAGGCAAACCACAGGAGGTTTAACATGGCTACCAAGATTAATATCCGCACCCTGCTCGAGGCCGGCTGCCACTTCGGTCACCAGACCCGTCGCTGGAACCCCAAGATGAAGCCGTTCATCTTCGGTGAGCGCAACGGCATCTACATCCTCGACCTCAAGCAGACCATCCTCGACGCCGACCAGGCCTACACCTTCGTCAAGAACGTCGCCAAGGGTGGCAACGTGCTGTTCGTCGGCACCAAGAAGCAGGCTCAGGAGGCCGTTAAGAACGCCGCTGAGCGCGCCAACATGCCTTACATCAACCAGCGTTGGCTCGGCGGCATGCTGACCAACTTCGTCACCATCCGCTCCCGCATCAACCGCATGGAGGAGCTCGAGGCCATGGTCGAGGACGGCCGCATGGCTGTTCTGCCCAAGAAGGAGCAGGCTGTTCTGGGCAAGGAGCTCACCAAGCTCCAGACCAACCTCGGTGGCGCCCGCGACATGAAGGGTCTGCCCCAGGCTCTCTTCGTCATCGACACCAAGCGCGAGGAGAACGCTATCAAGGAGGCCCAGCGCCTGAACATCCCCGTCGTCGCTCTGATCGACACCAACTCCGATCCCGACGAGGTCGAGTACGGCATCCCCTGCAACGATGACGCTATCTCCGCTGTCACCCTTATGTGCGAGCTCATGGCTGACGCCTGCCTCGCTGGCTCCGGCAAGGAGCAGGTCTCCGAGGCCGAGATGGCCGCTGAGTCCAAGGCCGAGTAAATCAGTCTTAGTTAATTCTTTTTCATCTCTTTGAAAGGAACCACAATGGCCCAGATTACCGCCGCTATGGTCAAGCAGCTCCGCGAGATGACCGACTCCCCGATGATGGAGTGCAAGAAGGCTCTCGTCGAGGCTGACGGCGACATGGACGCCGCTGTCGACGTTCTGCGCAAGAACGGCCTCGCCAAGGCTGCCAAGAAGGCTGGCCGTGAGACCAACGAGGGCGCTGTCGCCGCGTTCGTCTCCGAGGACGGCAAGACCGGCGCTCTGCTCGAGCTCTCCTGCGAGACCGACTTCGTCGGCTCCAACGCTAAGTTCACCGGCTTTGCTTCCAAGGTCGCTGAGGTTGTCGCTACCACCGAGCCTGCTGACGTCGACGCTCTGCTCGAGAAGCCGATGGGCGAGGAGACCGTTTCCTCCGAGCTCACCGAGATGATTCACATCATGGGCGAGAACATGAAGATCTCCCGTTTCGCCGCCCGCAAGGCCGAGAACGGCGCTCTCGCTTCTTACATCCACATGGGTGGTAAGATCGGCGTTCTCGTCGAGTTCGCTTTCGAGAAGGCCGAGACCGCTCAGGCTGAGTCCTTCAAGACCTTTGCTCACGACGTTGCGCTTCAGGTTGCCGCCGTCGCCCCGATCTGCGCTACCCGCGATCAGGTTCCGGCCGAGACCGTCGAGCACGAGAAGCAGATCTACATGGCTCAGGCTGCCGAGTCCGGCAAGCCCGAGGCTATCCAGGAGAAGATGGCTGTTGGCCGTCTGGAGAAGTTCTACAAGCAGTCCGTGCTCACCGAGCAGGAGTTCATCAAGGACAGCTCCCTCACCATCAAGAAGTACGCTGAGCAGGTCTCCAAGGAGCTCGGCGACACCATTACCGTCGTTGCCTTTGACCGTCTGGTCCGTGGCGAGTAAATAAGCTCTTGTAGCTGGTAATGAGCAGGCTGTGGGTTTTACTCACAGCCTGCTTTTTCATGGCTCCCCGTTAAGCCTTTGATATTATGTTATGAGTCTAATTAAAGGAGGATCGCTTTGTCCGACATCCGATATAAACGCGTGCTTCTGAAGCTCTCCGGTGAAGCGCTGATGGGCGATGGCAACTACGGCATCGACCCCAAGGTTACCGATCATCTTGCCAAGCAGGTCAAGGAGCTGCTCGCCGTTGGTCATGAGGTCGGCGTCGTTGTCGGCGGCGGCAATATTTTCCGCGGCATGGCCGGCGCCGCCGGTGGTATGGACCGCGCCCAGGCCGATTACATGGGCATGCTCGCTACCGTTATGAACGCGCTTGCCCTGCAGGATGCCTTCGAGCACAACGATGTTCCCTGCCGCGTGATGAGCGCTATCCAGATGAACGAGATCTGCGAGCCCTATATTCGCCGTCGCGCCATCAACCACCTGTCCAAGGGCAACGTCGTTATCTTTGCCGCCGGATCGGGTAATCCGTACTTTACGACTGACACCGCCGCGGCCCTTCGCGCCTGTGAGATCGGTGCCGAGATTCTGATTAAAGCCACCAAGGTTGATGGCATCTACGACAAGGATCCCGTCAAGTGCGCTGACGCCGTCCGCTTTGACAAGATCACCTATCACGAGGTGCTCGTTCGCGGCCTGCAGGTTATGGATTCCACGGCTACGGCTCTTTGCCAGGACAACCGTATGCCCATTTTGGTCCTCAACATCGATGGCGAGGACACCGTCAAGCGCGCGCTCGCGGGTGAGCCCGTCGGCACGCTCGTCTATCAGGAGGATTAAGCATGGCAGAGAACATCACCGCCCACATGGACAAGTCACTCGAGTCCCTCAAGCATAACTTCTCCAAGGTCCGCACTGGCCGCGCCAACGCTAACATTCTGTCCGACATCACCGTCGACTACTACGGTGTTCCCACGCCCGTCACGCAGGTTGCCGCCGTTAAGACCCCCGAGGCCCACATGCTGCTTATCGAGCCGTGGGATAAGGCGCTCATCAATGCCATCGTCAAGGCTATCAGTGCCTCCGACCTGGGCATTACCCCCAACTCCGATGGTACCGTCGTGCGTCTGCCGTTCCCGGCTCCCACCGAGGAGCGTCGTCGCGAGCTCGTTAAGGAGTGCCGCGAGTACGCCGAGCAGGCCAAGGTCTCCATCCGCAACATCCGCCGCGACTTTAACAATAAGCTTGAGCGCGACGAGGAGCTCACCGAGGACGATGTTCGTCGCGAGCAGGCCAAGGTTCAGAAGCATACCGACGAGTATGTTGCCAAGGTCGAGGAGCTTCTGAAGGAAAAAGAAGCCGAGGTCATGGAGATCTAAGGTGCAATACGACGAGCATAAACTGGTCGAGTACTTTGCCGACGCCCCTGCGGGCGTCGGTTTTTCCGACCTTGACCTCAATAACATTCCGCACCATATTTCGTGCATCATGGACGGCAACGGCCGTTGGGCCACGTCGCGCGGTCTTGCCCGCACCGAAGGCCACAAGGCCGGCATCGTCTCGCTGCGCGAGATCATTACCGCCTGCGTGCGCCTAGGCGTCGACGTGCTTTCGGCCTATGCGTTCTCGACCGAAAACTGGAATCGCCCGCAGCACGAAGTCAACGTTCTGATGCACCTGTTTGCCAAGACGTTTATCGATGAGCTACCGCTGCTTAAGCGCGAGAACGTTCGCGTTGTCTTTTTGGGCGATATTTCCGTGCTGCCCAAAAAGACCCGCGACGTCTTTGAGCGCGGCCTTGCCGAGTGCGCCGACCATACCGGTATGACGCTGGCGCTGGCCGTTAACTACGGTGCCCGTGCTGAGATCACCCGCGCTGTCCGCCAGATTGCACTTGATGCGGCTGCCGGCAAGATCGATCCCGCCGCTATCGACGATGATATGGTGGCTTCGCACCTGTACACCGCTGGGCTGCCCGATCCGGAGCTTGTGATTCGCACCTCCGGCGAGCTTCGTCTTTCGAACTATCTGCTGTGGCAGGTTGCCTATTCCGAGTTCTATGTCACCGATACCTATTGGCCTGACTTTGACCGCTGGGGCCTTGTCGACGCCATTTTGGCCTACCAGGGTCGCGACCGTAGGTTTGGTGGACTGAGCAAGACCGAGGAGGCTTAATCGTGTCCGATCGTCCCAAGGCATCCGCTCCCAAGGCGCCTACTATCGCGAAGCCCGCGCGTAAGGCTTCCGCTGCAGGGGCGCCTGCAGCGAAGAGCGGCTCCGGTTCGTGGCTGGCGGGCTTTATCACCCGTGCCGCCGCCGGTATCGTCTATGCCGTTGTCTTTATCCTGTGCCTGGTTTTGGGTATTGTGCCCACGGCCATCTTCGTGTCCGTCATGAGCGGCCTGTGCTGCTATGAGTTCTTCCGCATGACGAGGCTCGACGGCAAGATGGCTAACGAGCGCATGGGTATCGCTGCCGCCGTACTCTTTCCGCTGTCGGCGTTGGGCGATTCGATGTTGCTGAATGCCCTGCTTTTTGCCCTGATGCTCGCTGTGGGCATTTGGTATGTCTGGTCGCCGCGTACCCGCATCTCTGATGTGGCCGTGACGCTCATGGGTCCCATCTACACTGGCTTTATGCTGTCGGCTATCGTGCTGCTGCGCGATGCCGTGCCCGGTTTTGCCGGCGCCCTGCTTTCGGTGGGCGTTTGTGCGTCCCTTTGGGTCTCCGATTCGTTTGCCTACATCGTGGGCAGCCGTATCGGTAAACACAAGATGGTTCCCAAGATCTCTCCCAAAAAGAGCTGGGAGGGGTTTGTCGGCGGCATCCTGGGCTCGGTTTTGATTTGGCTCATCCTGTGGGCGACGCACTTCTACAAGCTCAGCCTGCCCTATGCGCTGCTGTGCGGCGTGGTCGTGTCCATTTTGGGCGTTATCGGCGACCTTATCGAGTCGCGCATCAAGCGCGGTGTGGGCGTTAAGGATTCCGGTAACCTTATCCCGGGCCACGGCGGCATGCTCGATCGTAGCGATTCGCTTATCTTCGGCTGCATCACCGCGCAGCTGATGCTGATGATCGGAGGCGTGCTGTAATGTCCTTCCAGACGACGTATGGCTCCGATGGACGCCTTCGCGTTGCCATTCTGGGTTGTACGGGCTCTATCGGTACCCAGGCGCTCGATGTGTGCCGCCAGCATGCCGATCGCCTGCAGGTGACGGCGCTGTCCGTTAACTCCAGTACCTCCGAGCTTGTTGCCGCTGCCCGCGAGTTCTCGGTTTCGGCGGTTGCCGTGGCCGATGTCGCTCATGGCGATGACGCCGTGCTGCAGGAGTTGCCCGAGGGAACGAGGCTCGGCGTTGGCGCGCAGGCGGTTTGCGAGCTTGCGTGTCGCGACGATGTCGACTGCGTGCTTGTCGCTATTGTGGGTGCCGCCGGTCTCGAGGCGAGCCATGCGGCCTTAACCTCAAATAAGCGCCTTGCCCTTGCCAACAAGGAGTCCCTCGTCGTCGGCGGCGACTTGCTTATGCCGTTGGCGCAACCGGGCCAGCTTATTCCAGTCGACTCTGAGCACTCCGCCATCTACCAGTGCTATCTGGGGGAGAACCCACGCGAGGCTCATTGTATTTGGCTCACCTGCTCGGGCGGTCCGTTCTTTGGCCGCACCCGCGACGAGCTCGACCGCGTGACGCGTGCCGATGCCCTCGCACATCCCACGTGGGCCATGGGTGCCAAGATCACCATCGACTCCGCCACCCTCATGAACAAGGGCCTGGAGCGCATTGAGGCCATGCATCTGTTTAACTGCGACCTCGATTTCATTAACGTGGTCGTGCAGCGTCAGTCCAAGATTCACTCTATGGTCGAGTTCGCCGACGGCTCCGTGATGGCGCATCTCGGTGCTTCCGACATGCGTATTCCCATTCAGTTCGCGTTCTCGTATCCCGAGCGTTGGGATACCCCGGCGGCTCGTATCGATTTCCGCGAGCTGGGGCAGCTCACGTTTGATGCTGCCGACATGGATACCTTCCGCTGTCTGGCACTGGCCGAACGTGCCGGCAAGACGGGTGGCACCATGCCGTGCGTGCTCAATGCCGCCAACGAGGTCGCCGTCGATGCCTTCCTGCACGATGGCTGCAGCTTTACCGATATCGATCGCATTGTGGAATCCTGCATGGATGCCCACGATATGCAGGCGGTCGATTCGTTTGAGCAGCTTCGCGACATCGATGCGTGGGCGCGTGAAAAGGCTGCGCAGGTGCTCGCCGCAACCCGTTCCTAACCCATAAGGATTGCTTTTTCGTTTTATGGATACTGTTCTGAGCGTTCTCTCATCGGTCTTTTGGGGCCTGCTGATGCTTTCCGTCCTCGTGTTTTTGCACGAGGGCGGCCACTTTTTGGCGGCGCGTGCCTGCGGCGTCCGTGTGACCGAGTTCTTTTTGGGCCTGCCGTGCCGCTTTGACATCCATTACACGTCGCGTCGCATTGGAACCAAGTTTGGCGTGACCCCGCTGCTGCTGGGCGGCTACGCTGCCATCTGCGGTATGGATCCGACCGACGTCTCGTGTGCCGATCGCGTGCTCGCGGCTATCTATCGTCATGGTCGCGTGACCGTGGTCGACCTTGCCGCCGAGCTCGAGCTATCCGAGGAGGTTGTGCTCGAGGCATGCGCCTTGCTCTTGGGTTGGGGCTCTATCGCGCCTTGGTATGAGGAAGGGGAGAAGCCCTCGCCGAGCTACTATCCCACCAAGTATCAGACGCTGCCGCGAGACGCGGCGGGTTACACCACCTTTGACGGCCGCCGTTTCGATCGAGAGCATGCGACTACCGAGGGCGATGTGTGGGAGCTGCCGTGCGGCGAAGCCGAGTTCCTTGCGCAAGAGCGTTCGCATACCTATCTGGGCCAGGGTTTTCTCAAGCGCGCCTTTATGCTGCTCGCGGGCATTCTCGTCAATATCCTGACGGGCTTTTTGCTGCTTATGAGCATCTACTCTATTGCGGGTGTCACCGTGCCGATGGATACCAACGTGATCGGTCAGGTTGACGAGGGGTCTATTGCCGCCAAGGCGGGTATCGAGGGCGGCGACGCGATCCTTTCGGTTGACGGAGTATCGTGCTCTACCTGGATGGACGTTTACGATGCCATCGGCAAGGCCGCCGGTAAGGACGATATCGCCATTGAGTATGAGCGCGACGGCAAGCAGCATTCGACCTCGGTTGCGCTCAAAGAGGACGAGCGCCTAGGTGTGTATGCCTCTACGCAGGTGGTCCGTTTAGACCCCATCACGTCGGCTCGCCTGTCGTTCTCCTATGTCGCGCAGACGGCGGAGGGCGTGATGCGCCTGCTCCAGCCGCAGCATACGATGGAGATTCTCGACCAGTCCTCGTCGATCGTGGGCATCAGCGTCATGTCCTCTCAGGCGGCTGCTGCCGGCCCCGTAACGTTCCTGTCGTTTGCCGCGCTCATTTCGTTCTCGCTGGGTTTTATGAACTTGCTGCCCATCCCCCCGCTCGACGGCGGTAAGTTAATCATCGAGATTATTCAAAAGATTGCGGGTCGCGAGCTTCCGCTCAAGGCTCAGACGATTGTGAGCTATGTGGGCATCGCGCTCTTTGCGCTGTTGTTTGTCTATATGCTTCGTTCCGACATCCTTCGATTTATTCTGTAGGGGAGTGTTTGGATTGTCTTTATCCCATCCTTTGCCTCGCGATTTGACGCGCCCCGTGCATGTGGGCGGTGTGCAGATCGGTGGCGGTGCGCTGGTGGTGGTCCAATCCATGACCTGCACCGATACCGCTGATGCCCAGGCAACACTTGCGCAAGTGTGCGCGTTGGCGCAGGCTGGCTGCGATATCGTGCGTGTGAGCGTGCCCACTGAGGCCGCGCTTGAGGGTTTCCGCACCATCTGTGCCGAGTCTCCGGTGCCAATCGTTGCCGATATCCACTTTAACCACAAGCTGGCCATTGGCGCTGTGGAGGCCGGTGCCGCCAAGCTCCGCATCAATCCCGGCAACATTGGCGATTGGGCCAAGGTCGATGCCGTGATCGATGCCGCGGGCGCCGCTGGGTGCGCGATTCGCATTGGCGTGAACGCGGGCTCGCTTGAGCAGGATATCGCCGAGCGCGAAGACCTCACGCAGCCCGAAAAGCTCGTGATGTCGAGCGAGCGCTTCGTCAAGCACTTTGAGGACCGCGGCTTTACGAACATTGTGCTTTCGGCCAAGGCCCATAGCGTGCAAACGACGCTCGATACCTATCGAGCCCTGTCGCGTGAGATTCCTCACGTTCCGCTTCACCTGGGCGTAACCGAGGCGGGTACCAAGCTTCAGGGCACCATTAAGAGCTCGGTTGGCCTTGGTATTCTGCTGTCTGAAGGTATCGGTGACACCATGCGCGTCTCTCTCACGGCCGATCCGGTTGAGGAGCCGCCGGTCGCCTGGGGAATTTTGCAGTCGCTGGGCCTGCGTCGCCGTGGTCCCGAGATTGTCTCGTGCCCCACGTGCGCCCGCTGCCAGGTTAACCTCATTCCCATCGCCGAGGAGGTCACCGAGCGGCTTAAGAACTACTCCGCGCCGCTTTCTATCGCTGTGATGGGATGTGCCGTTAATGGCCCCGGTGAGGCTTCTGATGCCGACCTGGGCGTTGCTTGCGGACGTGGTCAGGCCTTGCTCTTTTCGCATGGCCAGATCATTGGTAAAGTAGCTGAGGACCAAATTGTCGACGCGCTTATGGCAGAGGTCGACAAACTTATTGAGGAGAAATAAATGACTCGAGCAATGTATATGTCTAAGCTTTATGCTCCGACGCTCAAAGAGGATCCGGCGGACGCTGAGCTCGCCAGCCACCGCCTGCTGCTCCGTGCCGGCATGATCCGCAAGGAGGCCGCCGGTCTGTATTCTTATCTGCCGCTCGCATGGCGCTCGATCCGCAAGATCGAGAACATCGTGCGCGACGAGATGGATGCTGCCGGCGCCCAGGAGCTTATGATGCCTATCATGGTCGATGCCGAGCTGTGGCGTGAGTCCGGCCGTATCGATGCCTATGGCAAGGAGCTTGTGCGCTTTGACGACCGTCATGGTCGCGAGTTCGTCCTGGGCCCCACGCACGAGGAGACCGTCACGGCCCTGGTGCGCAACGAGCTGCGCTCCTACAAACAGCTGCCCGTCAACCTGTACCACATCCAGGATAAGTTCCGCGACGAGTTCCGTCCCCGCTTTGGCCTGATGCGCGGCCGTGAGTTCATCATGAAGGACGCCTACAGCTTCTCTGCCACGCAGGAGAGTCTGCAGGAGGAGTACGACAAGATGAAGCAGGCCTACGCCAACATCTGTGAGCGCTGCTACATCAAGGCCCTGCCCGTTGTCGCCGACTCCGGCGAGATCGGTGGCGATACCTCCGTCGAGTACATGGCTTTGGCTGACGCCGGCGAGGCTTCGCTCGTCTATTGCGATGACTGCGGTTTTGCCGCCGATGACGAGGCTGCAAGCACCAAGGTTGTCGTGACCGAGGGTCCTGGCGACGGTACGCTTACCAAGGTCGAGACTCCGGGCATGGGCACCATCGAGGCCGTTGCAAAGTTCTTCGGCTTCCCCGAGAACGGCACGCGCAAGTCGCTGGCACTCATCGACGCCGAGGGCAAGCCTGTCGTGGCCATTGTTCCGGGCGACCACGAGCTCAATGACTGCAAGGCCGAGCACGTCTTTGGCAAGGGCTATCGCATGATGACCGACGAGGAGCTCCAGACCTACGGTCTGCATAAGGGCTTTATCGGACCGGTTAACCTGCCCGAGGGCATTCGTCTGGTGTGCGACGAGAGCCTGCGCGAGTCCAAGCAGTGGGCCTGCGGTGCCAACGAGGTCGATTATCACTTTACCGGTGCCTGCCCCGAGCGCGACTTTACCGTCGATGAGTGGGCCGATCTGGTCACCGTTGTCGCCGGCGACCCCTGCCCGCACTGCGGCAAGCCGCTCTCCGCTGCCCGCGGCATCGAGGTCTCTCAGGTCTTCCAGCTGGGCACCAAGTATTCCGAGGCTATGGGTGCCACCTTTATGGACGAGGACGGCAAGGAGAAGCCGCTCATCATGGGCTGCTACGGCGTTGGTGTGTCCCGCTCGCTCGCTGCCGTCGTGGAGCAGCACAACGACGAACACGGTATCGTCTGGCCGGTCTCCGTTGCCCCGTACGAGGTCGCGATGATTCCGCTCGATCCCAAGAAGGAGGAGTGCGCTACCGTCTGCGAGCAGATCGTTGATGGCCTGTGCGCCGAGGGTATCGAGGTTGTCGTCGATGACCGCGACGAGCGTCCCGGCTTTAAGTTTGCCGACAACGACCTTATGGGCTTCCCGTATCAGGTCGTTCTGGGCAAGCGCGGCCTCAAGAATGGCACCGTCGAGCTCAAGGACCGTGCCACCGGCGAGCGTGAGGACGTGGCGATCGACGAGGTCGTCGCCAAGGTTGCCGAGCTTGTGAAGGCTGCCCGTCGCTAATTGACGATTTCGCTTGTAGTTCGCTACACGGGGCGGCCCTGCATTTCTCCAATGGGGGAGATGCGGGGCCGCCCTTTTATCTTGCCAGCGTACTCAATCGCTAAAAGGAAACCCCACAGCCCATGCGAGCTGCGGGGTTTCCTTTGTGCCTCCGATGCGAAATGAATCGCTCAGATATTACTGATAATCGACGACGTCGATCCAGTTCTTCAGGAACTCATCGTTCACGTTGCGCTTACGAGCGAGCTCGGAAGCGGCGACGATGCTCGTCCACTGACGCACGACCTGCATGGGCATGTCGGCGCGGTCGCAGTAGAGCTCCAGGTAGGCCTCGGCCTGATCCTTGCTGTTGAGGGCGAAGAGCAGGTAGGTGGTGGCAACATCGGCAGCAGGGGAGCCCTGGGTGGCGTGTGCCCAGTCGCACACATAGAGCTGGCCGTCGTCACCGACGATGACGTTGGAGGGGTTGAAGTCGCCGTGGCAGACCTTGAACTCCTTGGTCATGCCGTCCAGACGCTCCTGAAGGTTGTAGCGCGTGGTGGCATTGAGCTGATCAAGGCTGTCGATCATGCGGGCGAACTTGTCGCGCTGACGGTTGAGCAGCGGGGAGGTGTAGCCGTGGATCTCGATCTGGAGGTCGACGAACATCTCGAGGTACTCACCAAAGCGCTGGGGCTCGGCAGTCATCTTCTCGGCAAGGGTGGTGCCCGGAACCTTCTCGGTCACGAGCGCCCAGCCGTTGGCGTTCTCGAGCTGGGAAACCTCGAGAGCCTTGGGGCTGCGGATGCCGCACTCATTGATGCGGGCAAGATTCAAAGCCTCGTTGAACACGTCGGAGACAGGCTTGGTCTCGTTAAAGACCTTGACGATCTTGTCGCCCAGGTCGTAAACGACCTTGTTGCCACGGCGGACGAGCTCGGTCTTGGAATCGGGTAGCAGCATGGTTGCATCCTTTCAACGATGCGATAGAAGCGACGGCGGGGGTGTGTGAAACACCCGTGCACCCCTGCCGTTAAAAACCGTGCTAAAACTAGCAGACGGCGTAATCCTGGGGCTCGCGGCCGTAGTAGGCGTCCAGGTAGAGCTCCTTGATCTCGCTCATGAGCGGGTAGCGCGGGTTAGCGCCGGTGCACTGGTCGTTGAATGCCTGCTCGGTCATCTCGTCGAGGGTGTCGAGGAAGTACTGCTCGTCGACACCGTAGTCGGCGATGGTCTTCTTGACGCCGATGAAGTCCTTGAGCTCCTCGAGCTTCGTGATGAAGTTCTCGAAGACCTCCTTGTCGTCCTTGCCCTCGATGCCGCAGTACTTGGCCATCTCGGCGTAGTTGTGCAGCGCGTTGGGGTAAGGATACTGGGAGAAGGTACCCATCTTGACGGGAGCCTCGGCGGCGTTGTAGCGCATGACGCGGGTCAGGATGACGGCGTTGGCGAGGCCGTGGGGCAGGTGATGGAAGGCGCCGAGCTTGTGGGCCATGGAGTGGTTGAGGCCCAGGAAGGCGTTGGCGAAGGCCATACCGGCCATGCAGGAGGCGTTGTGCATCTCCTCGCGGGCGTGCGGGTCCTTGGCGCCGTTCGTGAAGCTGGAGGGCAGGTTCTCGAAGACGAGCTTAGCAGCGCGCTCGGAGAGGCCCTTGGTGTAGTCGGAAGCCATGATGGAGACGTAGGACTCGATGGCGTGGGTCATGACGTCGATGCCGGAGGCAGCGGTCAGGCCGCGCGGGGCGGTCATGCAGTTGTCGGCGTCGACGATAGCCATGTTGGGGAGCAGCGCGTAGTCGGCGAGCGGCCACTTGATGCCGGTCTCCTTGTCGGTGATAATGGCGAACGGCGTGCACTCGGAGCCGGTACCCGAAGAGGTCGGGACGGCGACGAAGTAGGCCTTCTTGCCCATCTCGGGGAAGGTGAAGATACGCTTGCGGATGTCCATGAAGTCCATGGCCATGTCCTCAAACTTGCACTCGGGGTGCTCGTACATCATCCACATGATCTTGCCGGCGTCCATAGCGGAGCCACCGCCAACGGCGATGATGACGTCCGGCTCAAAGAGAGCCATCTGCTTGGCGCCGCGACGTGCGCACTGCAGCGACGGATCGGGCTCGACGTCGTAGAAGCAGTCGTGGGCGATGCCCATCTCGTCGAGCTTGGCCTCGATGGCGCGGGTGTTGCCATTCTTGAAGAGGAACTGGTCGGTGACGATGAAGGCGCGCTTCTTGCCCATGACGTTGCCAAGCTCGTCGAGGGCGACGGGCGTGGAACCCTTCTTGAAGTAGACCTTCTCGGGAGCGCGGAACCACAGCATGTTCTCACGGCGCTCGGCCACAGTCTTAACGTTGATCAAGTGCTTCACCCCAACGTTCTCGGAGACGGAGTTGCCGCCCCAGGAGCCGCAGCCCAGGGTCAGAGACGGCTTCATGCCAAAGTTGTACAGGTCACCGATGCCACCGTGCGAGGACGGGGTGTTGATGACGATACGGCAGGCCTTCATGACGTGCTCGAACAGGCTGATCTTCTCGGCCTGGGCGGGGTGCACGTACAGAGAGGCGGTGTGGCCCGGGCCACCGGCGAGCACCAGGTGCTCAGCCTTGTCGACGGCCTCCTGGAAGTCCTTGGCGTGGTACATGGCCAGGACCGGGGAGAGCTTCTCGTGGGAGAACTCCTCCTTGGCGGGGTCGGTGGAGGTGATCTCGGCGATCAGGATCTTGGTCTTGGCGGGAACCTCGATGCCGGCGAGCTCGGCGATCTTGGCGGCGGCCATGCCGGGGATGCGGTGATCGAGAGCGCCGTTCTTGAACATGGCGGCACGCAGGGCCTCCATCTCGGCACCCTGCTTGACGAAGTAGCAGCCGCGCTTCTGGAACTCGGCCTTGACCTGGTCATAGATGGTGTCGATGACGGTCACGGACTGCTCGGAAGCGCAGATCATGCCGTTGTCGAAGGTCTTGGAGTGGATGATGGAGTTGACGGCGAGCAGCACGTCGGCAGTGTCGTCGATGACGACCGGGGTGTTACCGGCGCCAACGCCCAGGGCGGGCTTGCCCGAGGAGTAAGCGGCCTTGACCATGCCCGGGCCACCGGTGGCGAGGATGATGTCGACGTCGCGCATGACCATGTTGGTCAGCTCGATGGAGGGGACATCGACCCAGCCGATGATGCCCTCGGGGGCGCCGGCCTTGACGGCAGCGTCAAGCACGAGCTTGGCGGCGGCGATGGTGCACTTGGCGGCTGCCGGGTGCGGGGAGATGATGATGGCGTTGCGGGTCTTCAGGCAGATCAGCGTCTTGAAGATCGCGGTGGAGGTGGGGTTGGTCGTCGGGATGACGGCGCCCACGATGCCGATGGGCTCGGCGATCTTGGTGATGCCGTAAGCCTCGTCGCGCTCCAGGACACCACAGGTCTTGGTGTTCTTGTAAGCGTTGTAGATGTACTCTGCGGCGTAGTGGTTCTTGATGACCTTGTCCTCAAGAACGCCGCGGCCGGTCTCCTCGATGGCCAACTTCGCCAACGGGATACGAGCCTTGTTGGCGGCCATGGCGGCCTCATAGAAGATCTTATCGACCTGCTCCTGCGTGTACGTAGCAAAAAGCGCCTGGGCCTCTCGCATCTGAGCGAGCTTAGCCTCAAGCGCCTCTACGTTGTCCACAATTGCGGGAGTAGTGTTTTCCGGTGACTTTTTCACCATTTGTGTCTCCTTGCGATCGGAGATTTACCCTACGCCTTGCATGATAGCAAGAAATTATTCGGCAAACGGCAAGATTCCCGTAAAAGGCACACTAAAACGCTTCAACACAATGAAGCGTTTTAACTAAAACTATCTGCCTGCTGCATCGCCCCGCTCATTGGGGACAGACTTACATGAGTGCTTTCACTCATTTGGGACAGACATCGTTTTGCCATTTTGCCGTTCTGGGCCTGTTTTTGCCGTTCATAGGATATATATAGATCACAGGCTCAGCATTTCGCGTTCCTTCTCTCCTTTTAGGTGTTGCCTGTTCAGTTTTTGAAAGGAGAGATTATGCCTCGATGTGCCCGCGCCGTTTCGCTCACCGGTTATTACCACGTCTTTGACCGTGGTAACTCTAAACAGATTATTTTTGAAGATGACTCTGACCGATATCGTTTCTTATCGGACATCTCGGACAGGTTCGCGCGCCATAAAGTGGCGGTGTTGGCTGGTGCCTTATGGACAACCACTTCCATTTGATGGTTGATGACCCATTTGACAATCTTTCAAAGGCAATGCAGTGTGCGCTGACGGCGTATGCCAAGTATTTCAATGGGAAAACGGGGAGAACAGGCCATCTGTTTGACAATCGCTATTCACGGGTCGCGGTTGAGTCGGACACGCAGGCGGTACAGCTGCTCGATTATATCCATCTCAATCCCGTGAAAGGTGCGCTCGACTCGCTCGAGGCGTACCGCTGGTCAAGCTACAAGGCATATCAGCTGGGCTATGATCCCTTTGACATCTGTGACGCGGCTCCTATGCTCGATATCGTCGGAGGCTCCCGTTGCTATTGCGAGCATCTCGAGGAAGTTGCCGGGCGCACTTGGTCAGTGGAGGTTCTTCCACGCCGGCGGATCCCCGATGAGGAGGCCCTTTCCATTGCGCACGAAGTCCTGCCGAGCATAGATCCTGCGCTGCTCAAGGTCCTGCCGCGCCCGGAACGCGATGCCTGTCTGCTGAGTCTCAGGCGGGCACATCTCACGGTCAAGCAAATTGCCCGTATCACCGGCATCGGCGCTACAAGCGTAACCAAGGCCACCGCGGGCTGGAACGAGGCGGCGTGAGGCACGTACTGGTGACGATCGAAGCGCCGTGAGTTCGTCGATGCACTGTGAGCTTTGGAAAGCACTCATCTAAGTCTGTCCCCAATGCGTGAAAACACTCATGTAAGTCTGTCCCCAATGAGTGCAAAAAGGCGCCCTCCGTAGGGGAGGGCGCCTTTGGTAAGTTCTATGTGAACGCGAGGTCTTTGACCCGGAGAGTCCGAGGTACTTGTTGGTAAGACCTTATTTAGGAGCGCGCAACCTTGCCAGACTTGAGGCAGGTGGAGCAAACGTTCATCTTGCGACGGTGACCATCGACGACGACGTAGACGCGCTGGATGTTGGGGCGGAACTTACGGTTGGTGACGCGGTGAGAGTGGCTGATGGAGCGACCGGCAACGGGGTGCTTACCGCAAACTTCGCAAACTTTGGACATAACTGACCCTCCTTGGGCGACAAACGAACATGTCGCGTTAACAAACAAGCCTGAACTATAGCACAGAAGTCGCTCCCTGTGCGCAATCTACACAGAGATATTCCTCTTTTGGCGATAGTGCTCACGCCACGGCCCTGGACGTAGATCCGATTTGCGTGCAGCAGAGGGGATTATGCCAGCTCGTGCGTGCGTTTTCAAGCTCGTCCCACAAATATATATAGGTTTATGGAGCATTGGGCTCCGTTTACGGATTGCTCTGTATTTATGCTCGCAATTAAGCTCGAGGTTGGCTACACTATCCCTTGACCATTAAAGGGGTACGAGATACCCGCATGGAATTACATAGCTGCCAAAGAGCAGCCCTTCCTTGTGGGTGTCTGGTCCGCTTTGAGCGGTCGGGCATCTATTTTTTTGACTGTGTCAGCAGTCAAGACATGTGAGGAAGGAGATCGATGGGCACGACTTCCCCCAAGGCGGTCATCATGGACGAGACCGCCGTCAATCGAGCGATGACCCGCATCGCGCACGAGATTCTCGAGCGCAACGAGGGCTGTGAAGACCTCGCTCTGGTCGGCATCGTCACGCGCGGCGACCTTCTGGCAAAGAAACTCGCCGAGGAGATCAAGGAGATCGAGGGCGTCGACGTTCCGCTCGGCAGCCTGGACATCAGCTTCTACCGCGATGACTATGCGACCAATTTCGCTCCCGCGATCCACGCTACCAACATTCCCTTCAGCGTCGATGGCAAGCGCGTCGTGCTGGTGGACGACATCCTGTATACGGGCCGTACCATCCGCGCCGCTCTCGACGCCGTCATGGACTTGGGCCGTCCGAGCCGTATTGAGCTGGCAGTTCTCGTTGACCGCGGTCACCGCGAGCTCCCCATCTCGCCGGACTTTGTCGGCAAGAATGTTCCCTCGTCGCATGAGGAGAACGTGCACCTATATATGAAGGAAGTCGACGGCCACACCGCCGTCGAGATTAACGACGTCGCGCCGGGTTCCCACGTGGGCTCCGCGCCGCTGGGAGGTGAGTAGTACCGTGGCGTTCAACCATAAGCACCTGATCGACATTACCGAGTACTCCGAAGAGGACATCAAGCTCATCCTCGAGACCGCCAAGGCGTTCTCCGAGGTCAACGAGCGTGCGATCAAGAAGGTCCCCACGCTCAAGGGCAAGACCATCGTCAACATGTTCAACGAGCCCTCGACGCGCACCCGCAGCTCCTTCGAGCTCGCCGAGAAGCGTCTTTCGGCCGACAGCCTCAACTTTGGCGGCTCCTCGACCTCCACGGTCAAGGGCGAGAGCCTCGTCGACACCGTCGAGACCCTCAACGCCTACAAGATCGACTGCATCGTCGTGCGCGACAAGCACGCCGGCGCTCCCTACATCGTCACGCAGAACTCGCCCGCGAGCGTCATCTGCGCCGGCGACGGCAAGCACAACCATCCCACGCAGGCCCTGCTCGACCTGTACACCATCTGGGAGCACAAGGGTGACTTCCACGGTCTGAAGGTCGCCGTCGTCGGCGACATCTCCCACTCCCGCGTTTGCGGCTCGCTGATCCCCGCCCTTAAGATCATGGGCTGTGAGACCTACGCCGTCGCCCCCGGCACGCTGCTGCCGCCGGCGCCCGAGGTCCTGGGCTGCGACCACGTGACGAGCGACCTCGATTCCGTCCTGCCCGAGCTGGACGTCGTCTACATGCTGCGCGTGCAGCAGGAGCGCCTCGAGGGTGCCCCGTTCCCGACCATTCGCGAGTACCACAAGCTCTTCGGCCTGACCAAGGACCGCGAGAAGCTCATGAAGCCCGACGCGATCATCTGCCACCCGGGCCCCATCAACCGCGGCGTCGAGTTCGACTCCTATATGGCCGACCACCCGCAACGCTCCGTCATCCTGGAGCAGGTCTACGCCGGTATCTGCGTGCGTATGGCTATCCTGTATCTGCTGCTTGGAGGTGCCGATAATGGCCTTGCTTCTTAAGAATGCCCACGTCGTCGACCCGTCCGTCGAGCTTGACGGTGTCGTTGACGTCCTGATTGACGGCGACAAGATCGCCGAGGTCGGCGAGAATCTCGCCGTCGAGGGAGCCGAGGTCCGCGACCTTTCCGGCAAGTACCTCGTCCCCGGCCTGGTGGATATGCACGTTCACCTTCGCGAGCCCGGCTACGAGGTCAAAGAGGACATCGAGAGCGGCACCCGCGCAGCTGCAAAGGGCGGCTTTACCGGCGTGTGCTCCATGCCCAACACCGATCCCGTTACCGATAACGGTACCGTCGTGGAGTTCGTTAAGTCCCGTGCTGCCGAGGTCGGTCACTGCCGCGTCTATCCGTCGGGCGCTATGACCCGCGGTCTTAAGGGCGAGGCCATGTCCGAGATGGGCGATATGGTCGCCCACGGCGCCGTCGCCTTCACCGACGATGGTCGCGGCGTGCAGGGCGCGGGCATGCTCCGTCGCTGCATGGACTACGGCAAGATGTTCGGCAAGGTCTTTATGAGCCACTGCCAGGACGAGGATCTGGTCGGCCACGGCCAGATCAACGAGGGCAAGGTCTCGACCCGTCTGGCCCTCGAGGGCTGGCCGGCCGCCGGCGAGGAGCTTCAGATCGCCCGCGACATCGAGATCGCCAAGCTGACCGGTGCCAAGCTGCACATCCAGCACATCTCCACCGCTCACGGTCTCGAGCTCGTGCGTGCTGGTAAGGCCGCCGGTGTCCAGGTGACCTGCGAGGCCACCCCGCACCACATGTTCCTGACCGAGAACGACTTGGACGAGACCTACAACACCTCGCTCAAGGTCAATCCGCCGCTGCGCACCGACGAGGACGCCGAGGCCATTCGTCAGGGCGTCATCGACGGTACCGTCGACGTGATCGTTACCGATCACGCTCCGCACACCCCGTGGGAGAAGGCCCGCGAGTTCGAGCTGGCGCCCTTTGGCATGATCGGCCTCGAGACCTCGCTGTCGCTCGTGCTCACCGAGCTGGTCAACACGGGCAAGATGAGCATGGGCCGCATGGTCGAGCTCATGGCCATCAAACCGCGTGAGATCCTGGGTCTCGACCAGGTTCAGGTCAAGGCGGGATCCGTTGCCGACCTGACCGTGTTCGACCCCTCCGCAACCTGGACGGTTGGCGAGGACGGTTACGAGTCGCGCGCCGAGAACTCCGGTTTTGCCGGCCGCACGCTCACCGGTCGTGCCACCGATGTATTTGTCGGCGGTAAACAGACGCTTGCCGACGGCTGCATCTGCTAGCATAGCCTTATCGCTTTTGTGCGCGGCGCCCTTGCGGTGCCGCGCTTTCTATTCGTTTGGACCATGCAACCGCATGGGGGATTGGAGCGTTTATGCCCACACCTTCCACTGCACGCATGCATGACTTCGAGGTCGTCTCGAACCGGGAGATTGCCGACGGCGTCTTCTCGCTCGTCATCTCGGCCCCCAAGCTTGCAAGTGCGCTCAAGCCCGGTCAGTTTGTGAACATCGCCGTACCCGGTGATGCGTCCTCACTGCTTCGCGTGCCCCTGAGCTACTACCGCGCCGACGCCGAGGCCGGCACCGTCGAGCTGTGGTACGCCGTCGTGGGCGACGATACCCGTCGTTTGTCCCAGATGGGCCCTGGCTCCTCCTCTAACCTGCTGGGCCCCGGTGGCCGTGGCTGGATGGTACCCGAGGGCACCAGGAAGGCCCTGCTCGTCGCCGGTGGCATCGGCGTTCCGCCTGTGCTGTGTCTTGCCGGTATGCTTGCCGAGCAGAGTGTTGATGTGGACGTGTGCCTGGGCTTTGGCACCGCTTCCAAGGCCGTGGGCATCGACGAGTTCCGCGCGCTGGGCGCCACGGTTAACGTGTGCACCGACGATGGCACGCTGGGCACGCACGGTTTTTGCACCGACCCGGCAGCCGAGCTGCTCGGCGAGGGCGGCTACGACTACGTCGCCAGCTGCGGTCCCGCCGTCATGATGAAGAAAGTCGCCGCCGCTGCCGCCGAGGCCGGTGCGTACTGCGAGGTGTCGCTCGAGCGCATGATGAGCTGTGGCTTTGGCGCCTGCAACACCTGCAATGTCGAGACGGTCGACGGTATGAAGGGTGCTTGCATGTGCGGCCCCGTGTTCGATGCTTCCAAGGTGGTGGTCTTCTAGTGGGTACCGTGAACATGGCCGTCGATTTCGGCGGCGTCAAGATGCAGAACCCCATCAACACCGCAGCCGGTACCTTTGGCTACGGTTGGCAGTTCCAGAACTTCTTTGATGTTTCCCAGCTGGGCGCCATCACCACCAAGGGTTGCGCTGCCGAGCTCTGGCCCGGCAACCCCGCGCCCCGCATGGCCGAGATCCCCGGCGGTATGATCAACTCCGTGGGCCTTCAGAACCCCGGCGTGGCCGCCTTTGCTCGCGAGTCCGGTCCGTGGCTCGAACAGCTGTCCAAGGACGGCTGCCAGGTCATCTGTCAGGTTGCCGGCCACTCCGTTGACGAGTTTGTCCGCGCACTCGAGATGTATGTCGAGCTGTGCCCCTGGGCTGCCGGCTACGAGATCAACGTGAGCTGCCCCAATATCGCCGCCGGCGGTGCCGCCATGGGCTCCACGCCCGAGGGCGCCTCTTCCGTTATGGCTGCCTGCCGCAAGGTGACCGATAAGCCGCTGTTCGTGAAGATGGCACCGGTCAACGTCGCCGAGATCGCCAAGGCCCTCGAGGCTGCCGGCGCCGACGGCCTTTCGGTCATCAACTCCATCCAGGGCATGGCCATCGACGTCCATACCCGCAAGTCCCGCGTGGCAAAGCCCAAGGGCGGCCTTTCGGGCCCGCTGTGTCATCACATCGCCGTGCGCATGGTCTGGGAGGTTGCCCAGGCCGTCGATATCCCCATCAACGGTGTCGGCGGTGTCATGACCGGTGAGGATGCGGCTGAGTTTATCCTGGCCGGCGCCACCTGCGTGTCGGTCGGTATGGCCAACTTCGTCGATCCGTGCGCTTCGCTCAAGATCGCGCATGAGCTCGAGGCTTGGGCCGAGTCCCAGGGCGTAAAGGACATCAACGAGCTGGTAGGTGCTTTCGAATGCTAGAGACCGATGCCCGCGACCGCGTAATCGTCGCCCTCGACTGTGATCGTGAGCGTGCGCTCGAGCTCGCCCACGAGCTTTCTGGTCATGCCGCTTGGCTCAAAGTTGGCATGACGCTCTATTACGCTGAGGGCCCCGAGATCGTCAAGACCTTTAAGGACCTGGGCTTTAAGGTCTTCCTTGACCTTAAGTTCCATGATATTCCGCATCAGGTTCGCGGTGCCGCCCGTTCGGCCTCGCTTGCCGGTGCCGACCTGCTTTCGGTCCACGGTCTGGGCTCGGGCGCTATGCTCGCTGCCTGCCGCGAGGGTGCCGAGGAGGCGCGCGAGGACCGCGCCAAGCTCGTCGCCATCACCGTGCTCACGAGCATGAATCAGGATGCCTTGAGCGAGATTGGCGTCGAGTCGCCCGTGGCCGAGGAGGCCGCCCGCCTGGCAAAGCTCGCTCAGGCCAACGGCATCGATGGCATCGTGTGCTCGCCGATGGAGGCTCACGACATGCGTGAGCTGCTGGGTCCTGATGCCCTGATCGTGACTCCGGGTGTGCGTCCGTTGGGTGCCGCCCTCGGTGACCAGTCTCGCGTGGCGACGCCTTCCCAGGCTATCGAGCGCGGCGCAAGCCACATTGTGGTGGGCCGTCCCATCACCGGCGCCGACGATCCGGTTGCCGCCTTTGACGCCATCGTCGCCGAGCTGGTCGAAAACGTCGCGTAAAAGATTCCCCTAAGTCACCACTTTTGGGTCTCATTAGCATAAAATAGCCCCTGTGCCTGCGTAAACTTTCCCATCCTTTGTGTGGAATCGCAGGTCAGGGGCTTAACTTTGGGCGCAGTATATTGCACTTTTTGCGGGTATCGTCTAACCTATGGAGCCGCGATTGGGCATTTTGTACGTTCTACGTGCTAAAATGCCAATTATTGAATCAGATATAACCCAACTTTTTGGAGGTACGAATGGCACTCCCTCAGCTTACCGATGAGCAGCGCAAGCAGGCTCTTGAGAAGGCTGCTGCCGCACGTCACGCCCGCGCTGAGCTTCGCGAGCAGATCAAGAAGGGCGAGAAGTCCCTCGAGTCCGTGCTCAACTCCGATGACCCCATCGCTTCCCGCATGAAAGTTTCCACTCTCATCGAGTCTCTCCCTGGTTATGGCAAGGCCAAGGCCGCCAAGATCATGGAGGAGCTCGGTATCTCCGCTACCCGTCGCGTCCAGGGCCTCGGCGTCCGTCAGCGCGAGCAGCTCCTCGAGCAGCTGACCAAATAAGTGAGCGCTCAGGATTCCAAGCTCTTTGTGATTTCTGGACCGTCAGGCGCAGGCAAGGGCACGCTCGTCACTCGTGTGCGCGAGCGCCGCTCGAACCTGGGCCTGACGGTTTCGGCTACCACGCGAGCACCACGCAAAGGTGAGGTCGACGGCGTCAACTACTTTTTTCTGACGCGCGAGGAGTTCGACCGCCGCGTGGCAAACGGCGAGTTTGTTGAGTGGGCCGAGGTCCACGGTAACTGCTACGGCACGTTGGTGAGCGAGGTCACATCCAAGCTTGCCTCGGGCGCGTCTCTGATTTTGGAGATCGATGTCCAGGGCGCCCTGCAGGTGAAGGAGCGTTTCCCCGAGGCCGTGCTGATCTTTATCAAGCCGCCTTCGCTTGAGGTGCTCCGCGAGCGTCTAGTCGGTCGCGGTACCGAGACGCCCGAGACGATTGAGCTGCGTATGGCAAACGCCGCCGATGAGCTTGCCCTTGCCGACCGCTACGACGACGTCGTGGTAAATGACGATCTCGACCGCGCGACCGATGAGCTCGTTCGCGTTCTCGATATGCATGAAAGGATCTGAGGTCCGTGTCCGTTGTAAAGCCTTGCATTGACGATCTTCTGGAGAAGACCGATCACAACCGCTTCCTGCTCGCTTCGCTTGCCTCCAAGCGCGCCTGCGACATCAATAGCATGCTGCGTGGCCAGCACAACCGCGTGCTTGCCGTCCAGGATGTCGATGACATCACCATCGGGCTTTCCGGTGCCGACACCATCTCGATGGCTATGGACGAGATTGTCGACGGCGACATCTCTTACGACGAGGCCCGTTACGAGAAGGCGCTCGGCCACAAGGTTGCTGAAGCCTAAATGGCGGCTCGCGTCTGCCTGGTCCACTATCACGAGGTTGGACTGAAGGGTAAGAACCGCGCACATTTTGAGCATATCCTCATGGATAACATCAAGGCGGCCTTGGCCGCCTTTTCCGTGAATGCCGTGTCTCGAATTTCCGGTTATATCCTCGTGACCTTTAACGAGCATCAGGCCGACGAGGCGGCGCGTGTCATTCGCACCGTTCCCGGCGTTGCTCGTGTGTCTTTGGCGTATCACACCAATCGCGACCCTCAGGAGTACTGTGCCGCCGCCGTGAAGGCGCTGCGCGAGTTTGGTTCCTTCGATTCGTTTAAGGTGCACGCCAAGCGCTCCAATACCGATTATGAGCTCACCTCGATTGACATCAATCGTCAGGTGGGCGAGGTGCTGTGCGAGGCCTTCCCCGATAAAAAGGTTCAAATGCACGACCCCGATGCGATGGTGCACGTACTGGTGGTCCAGGGTAGCGTTTATGTGTACGCGCGCTCCGAGCGCGGCGTGGGCGGTCTGCCGGTGGGTTCTGCCGGCAAGGTCGTGACGCTGCTGTCGTCGGGTATTGATTCTCCGGTGGCGACTTGGATGCTCGCGCGTCGCGGCGCGGTGTGCGTGCCGGTACATTTCTCAGGTCGTCCGCAGACGCCCGACACGAGCGAGTATTTGGTGCAGGACATCATCCGTGCGCTTGAGCCGGGTGTCCAGATCGGCCGCCTGTACGTGGTGCCGTTTGGCGACTGCCAGCGTGAGATTTCGGTTACCTGTCCCAGCAACCTGCGCGTGATCATGTATCGCCGCATTATGTATTCGGTTGCCGAGCGCATTGCACACATCGAGGGCGCCAAGGCCATCGTGACGGGCGAATCGCTTGGACAGGTTGCCTCCCAAACGCTTGAGAATATCATGGCCGTTAACGAGGCCGTGAAGATCCCCGTGTTCCGTCCTCTTATCGGTTCGGACAAGCAGGAGATCATCGCGCGTGCCGAAGAGATCGGTACCTTCGATATCTCGACCGAGGCCGCTCCCGACTGCTGCACGCTCTTTATGCCGCGCCGCCCCGAGACGCACGCCAAACTCGATGCCGTGCATGAGGCGTGGGAGTTGTTCGATCACGAGGAGATGATCGAGCGCCTGCTCAAGCAGACCGAGTACATTGACTTCGAGAGCAACACGTATAAGGCCCCTAAGACCTTAAAACGCAAACATTCGGAGCTTGCTCCGCGTGAGATTTACCAAGATCACGAGTAATTTTGTGCATAGACCGACGATGCGTCTGCATCGTCGGTCTTTTGCTATCTGGGCATTTTGCGGCTAAGTGTTCATTTGCTGACGTGTGCCTGAATAAATGGACAGATTTGTGCAAGGTTTTGGTCGGTTTTTGGTTTGACCGCTAAAACCGGTTTTGGAGCGCGGCTGTTGCAGGGCTCTTTTCCTGACACGATGTTGTTGGGAGGTTTTGCTATGGCGCAGCGCGAACAACACGAACGGGTCAAAAAGATGGACCGCTGGGCGGGCAAGCTACTCGGTCATAAGGCAGTGGTGATGGCGATACTGGTCGTCATTGCGATGGCGAGTGGACTGGCGATGGCGAACCTTGGCGGCGGTGCCGGTGGCGTGTCGTTTGAGCGCACTGACGGTCCGGGCTCGTTGGTGGAGCCGGGATCCGGTGATGCCTCGAGCGGAAAGACATCCGAAGGTTCTTCGTCTAAGGCGTCTGCCGCGGCAGAGGTCTATGTCGATGTCGATGGCGCCGTTGTGTCGCCCGGTGTATATCGTCTCAAGGACGGCGCGCGGGTGGCTCAGGCGATTGATGCCGCCGGCGGGCTGGCGCCCGAGGCAGACGTTACGGGGCTCAATCGGGCATCTAAGGTCGTCGATGGACAGAAGATTTACGTTCCAATGGTAGGGGAGCAGCAGGCGTCCATTGCGGAAGCCGGTGTTGATGGTGGGGCTTCCGCATCATCGGACGTGAGTGGCGCAACAGGTCTAGTAAACATCAATACGGCAAGCGCGGCAGAGCTGCAGACGCTTTCGGGCATCGGCCCCTCCATGGCCCAGTCGATTATCGATGAGCGGACAAAGAACGGTGCTTTTGCCTCGGTTGACGATCTGATGCGTGTGTCGGGAATCGGCGAGAAAAAGCTTGCCAAAATCAAAGATAGCATCTGCGTATGAGTGCGACCGAGCGCGAGCATGTGATGCCTCCGCGGCCCCTGATTCCGTGGACGATGGCCCTGTGTGCCGGCATGTGCATGAGCTGCGCCTTGGTGCTCAACGTGGCCGCTGATGCGCTGCTGAGGGAGCAGGCGCCGGCGGTCGGGCCGCTATGGGCCATCCCCGTCGCGGCGGCGGTATTCGTTGTGCTGGCTCAATCTTGTGCGCGGCTTGCCCCTTTGAAGCGGTGGCTGTATGCCGCGTCCGTTGGCCTCGTGGCGGGAGCGGTCGTCTCTGTGTGGTGGGCTGTGGGCGCGCTGAGCGCTTCGAAGGCGCTCGATGGTCGAGCGGCAAGCAGCCTCGAGTTTGTCGTGCAGGGTGATCCATCCATAAACGACAACGTGTATTCCTATACCTGCGAGGCACGCGCGGACGGCAAGAACTTGGCAACGGTCCGCCTATCGTGTGACCGCAAGCTCAGGGTCGGGGCGCACGTGCGTGTTATCGGTCGCGTTTCACGTTTTGAGAACGATGCGTATGGACGATCGCGCGTGCTCCGAGGCGAGGTGCGCAAGGTTAAAGCCGTTCGGATTGTGTCGGTCGATGAGGGCTCTCCGGGGCCGCTGCTTCGGCTGCGAAATGGGCTGCTTGCGTCCATCGCGCCTGCGACCGACCCGGCGCGTGCGCTCATAGCCGGTGTCGTCTGCGGTCGTTCGGCCGAGCTGCGCGCCCAGCCGGCGGGCGACTGGTTTTCGGTGACGGGAACGGCGCATCTTATCGCCGTCTCGGGCAGCCATTTGGCTATCGTGGGGTTTGTAATCGAGGGCGTATTGCAAAAGACTCTGTGCTCACGTGGCCTTCAGCGGGCGATATTGGCGATAACGCTTGTGGGCTACGCTGCCTTTACGGGCGCGTCTCCCTCGGCCGTGCGCGCATGCTGCATGGTGTTCGCGACGCTTGTCGTAAACGGCGCGGGTCGTCGCCGGCACGGCGCATCGGCGCTCTTCGTAACCATGTCCATCTTTGTGCTACTGCGGCCGACGGTGCTGTTCGAGATGGGCTTTCAGCTTTCATGTGCCAGCGTCTTTGCCATCCTGTGCTTTTGCCCGTACGCCTCCTACGCTTTGGGTGAGCTGGGTGTGCCATCGGGCATTGCCAGTATGCTTTCCGTCACACTGTGCTCGCAGTTGGCGACGCTCCCCATTACCATTCCTGCCTTCGGTACGTTCTCGCTCATTGCTCCGTTGGCAAATGCGGTCATCGGTCCGGTGGTGAGCGTATTGCTTGCTGTGTCGATCGTGCTGGTTCCCTTTTCGCTCGTGGCGCCGTTGCGGACTTGGGCGCTCGTTGTGCCCATGATTGCCGCCCGTTGCGCGCTGTTCTTCGAGCAGCTGTTTGCCGCCATGCCGGGTGCATCCGTGAGCGTGCCGCCCGATAGCATGTGGATTTACCTAGTGCCGTGTTTGCTGGCGGTTCTGCTGGTCTGGTGGCCGCGTCCCCGTGCACGTCCTATGGCGGTGGGGCTTGCATGCCTGGTGCTCTTGGCTGCGATTCCATACGTCTACTGGGATCGATGCGCTCCGCCTTCGGTGACGGTGCTCGATGTGGGCCAGGCCGATGCGATACTTATCCGCGAGGGCGGCGCAGTAGCGCTCGTCGACTGCGGGCTCGACGAGCGCGTGGTGGCGGCGTTGGTTCGTAATAACGTGCACCATATCGATGCCGTCTTTGTTACGCATTGGGATGAGGACCACTGGGGTGGTCTGCCTGCCGTGCTCGAACAGTTTTCGGTCGGAACGATTGCCGTGGCGGCGGATGCGCTGGAGGATGCTCCTGTCGAGGTATTGAACCGACCTGGCGTGGAGTATCGGCAGGTGCGCCGTGGGGATACGGTCGACATCGGCTTATTTTGCGCCCGCGTGATGTGGCCATTCGAGTCCGTGGATGGCGAGGGAAATGAGGACTCGCTTGTCCTGCTGCTCTCTTATGTTCAGGAAGGCAAGGGCCTGCGTATGCTCCTCACCGGTGATGCCGAGCTCGACCAAGAACGGGAATTCGTACAGGAAGTGGGAGATATCGATGTACTTAAACTTGGGCATCACGGCTCTAAGGTTTCAGTCGATGGTGAGTTGCTGGACGTCCTGAAGCCCGAGCTTTCCCTCGCGAGCGCGGGCGAGGGGAATCGATACGGCCATCCGTCCGATGCCTGCATCGATGCCGTTAAGGAAGCGGGCGGCGTGTTCGCGTGCACCATCGAACACGGCGACATTACCGTCACGCCGACTGGGAATGGCTTTGCGATGCGATGCCAGCGACTGTGACGACGTCGTTGGCGTGTTGTGGGGCCCTGGGCTAGAATGGCACGGAGCGAATACGAAGGCCTGCGGGAGGGGAGCGCAATGTCCGAAACCGGTCTGCTGCCGGCATATCTGATCGTCGGTACCGACGGAGTCAAGCGCGATCACGCCGTCTCGCGTATGAAAGCGCGTCTGGAAAAGTCGGGTATGGTCGAGTTCAACCTCGACGAGCGCGACATGACCAAGGACCCCGATATCGAGTCCATTATCGGATCGCTTAACACCTTTCCGATGGGCAGCGAGTTTCGCCTGGTAATCCTTGACGGCTGCTCAAAGCTCGCCAAGGCAGTTTCGGAGCCGCTTGTCGAATACCTTGCGAGCCCCAGCCCCACAACGGTCTGCCTCTTCATCGCCGACTCGCTTGCCAAGAATACGCGCTTGTATAAGGCAATCGCCAAGATCGACAAGAAGGCTATCGTCGATTGCTCGGGTACCAAGCGCTGGGAACTGCCGCGCCGCGTTCAGCAGATGGCGACGCAGCACGGTAAGTCCATCTCGACGGCGGCCGCCGAGGAGCTCGTCTCGCGTTCGGGCGAAAACACACGTATGCTCGATAACGACCTGTCAAAGCTCGCCCAGATGGTCGAGGCGCCCCAGATTGAGCTTGCCGACGTGGAGCGTTGGATCGTGCGTACGGCCGAGGTTCAGCCCTGGGACTTTCTCAATGCGGTCTCGGCCCGTGACATGCGACGCTCGCTCGAGCTCTTCAATCTACTGCCCGCCAAGAGCTACGTGTGGACTTACACGTTGTTGTGCGGTCGCATCCGCGAGCTTATCGTCGCCAAGGCGCTCGATGCGCGCGGACAGGGTCGTGAGCTGGCCTCAACGCTCAAGCTCCAGTCCTGGCAGGTCAAGAATCACCTGACCTGGGCACGTCGCTTTTCGATGGCAGAGCTCGTTGCCGCGCTCGAGGGCGCGGTCGATGTGGAGCTCGCGCTCAAGGGTTCGGCCGATTCTCAGACCGCGCTTTTGCTCTGGATTACGAACATCTTGAGAAAATCGTGATGATACCTGCCTATTTGACAAATTCGTTCTATCCCTTTGAGGGGGAGCGTGCTATAGTAGGCGCTTGCATGACCTCACCGTGTCTCAGAGGTGTCATACATTTTTTGCAAGGAACTCGAAAGGAACTCCAGAAGTGGCAAACATCAAGTCTCAGAAGAAGCGTATCCGCACCAATGAGGCAGCTCGCATGCGTAACAAGGCTGTCAAGTCCGAGCTCAAGACGCTGACCAAGCACGTCCAGTCCGCCGTCGCCGAGGGCGACGCCGAGAAGGCCCAGGCTGCCCTCAAGACCGTCACCAAGCGTCTCGACATGGCTGCCGCCAAGCATGTTATCCACAAGAACCAGGCTTCCAACCGCAAGTCCGGTCTTGCCAAGCTCGTGAACAGCATCAACGCCTAAGTTGTAAATTTCACACCACACAGATTACGCGCATAAATGGAGCCTGTTTTATGGAACAGGCTCCATTTTTTGTATCGCTCGGGTAAGATAGTCCGCATGAATACTTCAATTGACATTTCCCACATCCGCAACTTCTCGATTGTTGCGCACATCGACCATGGCAAGTCCACGATTAGTGACCGCATCCTCGAGCTCACCCATACCGTCGACGAGCGCGATATGGAGTCGCAGCTGCTCGACACCATGGATATCGAGCGCGAGCGCGGCATCACGATCAAGTCCAACGCCGTCCGCGTGTCCTATGACGCCGACGACGGCGAGACGTATCAGTTCAACCTCATCGATACGCCGGGCCACGTGGACTTTACCTATGAGGTCTCGCGTTCGCTGGCCGCCTGCGAGGGCGCGGTGCTCGTCGTCGATGCCACCCAGGGTGTCGAGGCACAGACCGTCTCCAATGCGACGCTCGCCATGAACGCCAATCTGGACATTGTGCCGGCCATCAACAAGATCGACCTGCCCTCGGCCCATCCCGATGAGGTCAAGACCGAGATCGAGGATGACTTGGCGATCCCTGCCGATGATGCCGTGTGTGTCTCGGGCAAGACCGGAGAGGGCATCCACGATCTGCTGGAGTCCATTGTCTTTTTGATCTCTCCGCCCAAGGGCGATGCGAACGCGCCGCTCAAGGCACTCATCCTGGATTCGTACTTCGACGAGTATCGTGGTGTCGTCGCCACGGTGCGCATCTTTGACGGTTCCATCAAAAAGGGCGATACTCTGCGCATGATGCAGGCAAAGGGTGACTTTTTGGTCGATGGCGTGGGCGTCAAGCGTCCCGCCGAGACTCCGGTCGATGCGCTGACGGTCGGCGAGGTGGGCTACGTGGTCACGGGCCTGAAGGACCCCGAGGCCGTGCGCGTGGGCGATACCCTCACGTGGGCGTCGAATCCCTGCCCCGAGCCGCTTCCCGGCTACCGCGAGGCTAAGCCCATGGTCTATACGGGCCTGTTCCCGATCGATAACAAGGACTACGAGAACCTGCGTGACGCGCTCGGTAAGCTGCACGTCAACGACCCGTCGTTGGTGTGGGAGCCCGAGACCTCGGTGGCGCTCGGCTTTGGCTTCCGCGTGGGCTTCCTGGGCCTGCTGCACATGGAAGTCGTTAAGGAACGCCTGGAGCGCGAGTTCAACTTGGACCTCATTGCCACGAGTCCCTCGGTCGACTATCACGTCTACAAGACCGACGCCGAGATGATCGATGTCCGCAGCCCGCAGGACCTTCCCGAGGCCACGCGCATCGAGCGTATCGAGGAACCCTACCTCAAGGCAAAGATCATCTGCCCGCCTGAGTACACGGGCGCCGTCATGCAGCTCGCCATCGAGCACCGCGGCGTTACGACCGACATGATCCACCTGACGAGCAAATCGGTCGAGATGCGCTTCGATATGCCGCTTGCCGAGCTCATCTTGGACTTCTTTGACCAGCTCAAGAGCCGCACTAAGGGCTATGCCTCGCTCGACTACGAGTTCAACGAGTATCGTCCTTCCGAGCTTGTGAAGCTCGATATCTTGCTTTCGGGCGATGAGGTGGACGCGCTGTCGTTTATCGTGCACAAGGACAAGGCCTATGGCCTGGCCCGCGGTCTGTGCGACAAGCTCAAGGAGATCATCCCGCGTCAGCTGTTCGAGGTGCCCATCCAGGGTGCTATCGGCAACAAGGTCATTGCCCGCTCCACCGTCAAGGCGCGCCGCAAGGACGTGCTTGCCAAGTGCTACGGCGGCGATATTTCTCGTAAGCGCAAACTGCTCGAGAAGCAGAAAGAGGGCAAGAAGCGCATGAAGGCCATCGGCTCGGTAGAGGTCCCGCAGGAGGCCTTTATGGCGATCCTCAAGGTGGACGAGTAGATCCATGGCGCTTTCTGAATACAGCAAGCGGCTGCTGGGCGCCTATGTCGAGCAGCCGTTCCTTATGGCTCCCATGGCGGGCGTGACCGACCCAGCCTACCGCATCATGTGCCGCCGCCGCGGTGCCAACCTTGCCTACAGCGAGATGGTGAGCGTGGCGGGCCTTGCCTATGCCAGCAACAAGACCTGGCGCCTGGTGCTACCGGCTGACGAAGAGCAGCAGATTTGCGTGCAGCTCTTCGGCTCCAAGCCTGATCAGTTTGCGAGCGCCGTCGCCGCCGTCGAGGAGCGCGTTGGCGATCGCCTGTCGCTCATCGATATCAATATGGCATGCCCCGCCCGCAAGGTTGTCACCAAGGGCGAGGGCTCGGCGCTCATGCGCACGCCCGACCTTGCGGAGAAGATCGTCGAGGCCACGGTGGGCGCGGCGCACGTGCCCGTGACCGTCAAGATTCGCAAAGGCTTTTATGCCGAGGACCGCAATGCCGCGACATTTGCCCAGATGCTTGAGGGTGCAGGGGCTGCCGCAGTCGCCGTGCATGGTCGTTGCGCTACGCAGCTCTACACTGGCCAGGCGGATTGGTCGGTCGTCGATGAGGTCGCAGATGCCGTCGAGATTCCCGTGATCGGTTCGGGCGATGTGTTCTGCGCCGAGGATGCCGCGGAGCATCTGCGCAGCTCGGGTGCCAGCGCGGTGTTTATCGCGCGCGGTATCTATGGCAACCCCTGGGTGTTCGGCGATGCTCGCGCCCTTGCACTCGACGCTACGCCGGTGCCGTCTCGCTCCTCACGCGAGCGCCTGGATGCCCTGCGTGAGCACCTAACGCTGACGCATGAGCTCCTGCCGCTCATGTCGCGTGCCCGCACGTACGCAAGCTGGTACTTAAAAGGCATGCCCCATGCCGCCGCTTGGCGTGCCCATGTGGTGCGCTGCTCCACGTATGAGGAGTTTATGGCGCTGGTCGATGAGATCGAGCATGATGTGGTGGCCTGCGAGGCTGCCCTTGCCGCCGGCGAATCGGTGCCCCCTCATCCGCTGGAGGCTTAAGGGTGGCCGTTACCGCGCTGTACGTGCACGTGCCGTTCTGTGCCCAAAAGTGCCGCTACTGCGACTTCGACTCGCGCAGCTTTGCTTCGTGTGATTTGGATGCCGCGCTCGATTCCTATTTTGAGCAGTTGTACGCGCGCCTCGATGCTTTTGGCAAGGCTGGGGCCCTCGACCAGATTCGCACCGTCTATGTTGGCGGCGGTACGCCGTCGCTGGCGGGGGAGCGCCTGGTGGAGCTGGCGCGGCGTATTCGTGCGTGGTGCGCCCCCGTTGAGTTTACCTGCGAGGCCAATCCCGAATCGCTGACCGCCGAGCTTGCCGCTGCGCTTGCCATGGTTGGTGTCACACGCGTTTCTCTGGGCGTGCAAACGCTCGATAACGCCGAACTTACCGCCATCGGCCGCATTCACGATGCCGATCGGTCGCTCTCCGCCATCGCGACGGTCAAGAACGCTGGGCTCGACGTGTCGTGCGACCTTATGTGCGGACTTCCCGGGCAGACCGCAGCGAGTTGGAAGCGTACGCTCGATTGCGTGCTGGCGGCGGCTCCGCATCATGTGTCGGTCTACCCGCTCACGCTCGAGGAGGGGACGCCCCTTTATCGCATGGCGTGCCGTGACGAGTCGCTCGAGCCTGATGAGGATTTTCAGGCCGCATGCATGGACGTGGCACGCGAGCTCCTGGGTGCCGCCGGCTATCACCCGTATGAGGTGGCGAGCTACGCGCTCGACGGCCATGAGTGCGCCCATAACATTGCCTACTGGACCGGACGGGGCTACCTGGGCCTGGGGCGTTCTGCCGCGGGCATGCTCGACGCCGCGGATTTCGACCGTCTTGCAGGTTTGTTCCCCGGTGTTTCTTCTCGAGGCGATGCGTACCGCGTGCGTCTGGTGCAACGTGACGATGATGCGACGGCGTTCGAGGCCGAACATCTGTCGCAGCGCGAGGCTGCGGCCGAAGACCTGATGCTCGCCTGTCGCATGACGCGCGGTGTCGCGTCCGACCTGTTGGTTCGCGCGGCTCGTGTCATCCCGGCCGATGGGCTGACAGCCGCTTGCGATCGCACGCTCGAATTGGGTCTTGCCACTTGGGTGCCTGAGACGCTCGGGGTCCATGAGGGACCCTTTACTTCGGCAGATGTCGTCGCGGGCCATGTTCGAGCTCGTCTGGCGCCGACCCACCTGGGCTGGCTCGATGGAAATGTTCTGTTCGAGCTGTTTTGGGATCTAGCTTAGGCCGCTCGGGTAGAATTACCGGAATATATACGCTGCTGTGAGCAGGAGGTTGCCGCGCATGGCGACGATGAACGAAAAAGATTACTACGAGATCCTGGGTGTCTCCAAGGATGCCACCTCGCGTGATATTCAAAAGGCCTTCCAACAAAAGGCCCGCAAGCTCCATCCGGACGTCAACAAAGAGCCGGATGCCGAGGAAAAGTTTAAAGAGGTTTCCGAGGCCTACGCCGTGCTTTCGGATGAGCAAAAACGTGCGCGCTACGACGCCATGCGTTCTGGCAATCCCTTCGCCGGTGCTCCTACGGCTTCGCCCTATGGTGGCGGCTACGCCGGCAGCGCAGGCTATGGCAATCCTTTTGAGGGCGGCTTTCCCTTTGGTGGCGCCTGGGGCCAGCAGCGTCGCGGGCAGGCTGCCTACAATCCCGAGAACGGCGCCAACGTGGTCGTCGATATCAAACTCGACGCGAAGGAGGCCAAGGGCGGTGCCCGCAAGACCGTCCGCTACACGCGCTTCGATACCTGTAGCAACTGCGGCGGCTCGGGCTCCGTTTCGTCTGAGCATGCCCATACCTGCCCGAGCTGTGGCGGCCGCGGCCACATCGATGTCGACCTGTCCTTCCTGTTTGGTGCGGGCACGTTCCAGTCGGTCTGCCCCGAGTGCGGCGGTTCCGGTAAGGTCGTGGCCGACCCCTGCCCCGATTGCGGTGGCAGCGGTCGTACTCGCGTAACCTCCGAGCAGACGATTGAGTTTCCTGCCGGCACTCACGATGGCGACGAGGTCCGCATCAGCGGCATGGGTCATGCTGGCACCAACGGTGCCGCGGGCGGCGACCTGGTCGGCCGCGCCCATGTTGAGGCCGAGCGCTTGGAAGGCAAAGCTCGTACCGGTTTTTACCTGATGGGCATCGTGGCGCCGTTTTTGGTACTCTCGGCCATCTCGGGCGTGTTCTCTGCCTTTGCCGTGATGTGCTTTATTCCGTTTACCATGGGCCTGTTCATGGTGCTTTCGGACGGTGTGCTTCATCGCAGTCTGCTGTGGTGGAAGCGCGGTGCGATGCAGTTTGCCAACGGTTTTGCCAACGGCTTTATGTTCGCGCTCGTGTCGGTTTGGTTCGCGAGCTGCTCGCAACGGGCCATGCTTTCGCCGTACCAAATGCAATAACATCAAACCCTCTGTTTGCGGTCGGCCCAGCTTGGGTATAGGACGCACTGTGACAATAATGAAAGTCGGAAGGATTCGGTCGTGTCGGAAAATAGGGATTACTACGAGGTGCTTGGCGTCGACAGGGATGCCGACGCGCGGACGATCAAGCGTGCGTTTCTAAAGAAGGCCCGTACCGTACATCCGGATGTTTCGGACGACCCCGAGGCCGAGGCCAAGTTTAAGGAGCTCAACGAGGCCTATTCCGTTCTTTCCGATGAGCAGAAGCGTGCTAACTACGACCGTTACGGCACTGCCGACGGCCCTGGTGGTTCGGGCTACGTCGATATCAACGATATCTTTGGTGGCATGGGCATGGACGACTTGTTCTCGTCGTTCTTTGGCGGCGGTGCCGGCGGTGGCGCCCGCAGCCGTCGTGAGCGTCGTCGCGGACGTGACATGGCCATCTCGCTTTCGGTGACGCTCGAGGAGGCGGCGCTCGGCTGCAAAAAGACGATCAGCTATGACCGCCTTGCTCCTTGCGAGGACTGCAACGGCACCGGTAGGGCAGAGGGCGCACAGGAAAAGCAGTGCGGCCGCTGCCACGGTACGGGCTACGTCACGACGGTTCAGCGTTCGTTCCTGGGCCAGGTTCAGTCTTCCTCGCCTTGCCCCGACTGCCATGGCGAGGGCACGGTCATCGACCATCCCTGCGAGACCTGCGACGGTCAGGGCCGCACGCCTTCGCATGAAAAGATCGACATCGATATTCCCGCCGGCGTTTCGACCGGTCGCCAGCTGCGTGTGAGCGGCTTTGGCGAGGCCGGCCTTCGCGGCGAGCCTTCGGGCGACCTGATTGTCAACGTGCGCGTTGCCGACCATGAGCGCTTTAAGCGCAACGGTGACGACCTGTACCTGGTGAGCGATATCTCGATTGCGCAGGCTGCGCTTGGCTGCGAGATCGAGGTCGAGGGCATTATGCCCGACGAGGTCGTTAAGGTGACGGTTCCCGCCGGCGCCCAGTACGGCGACACCGTGAGCGTCAATAATTTCGGAATGCCGCGCATTGGCGGTGGCGGTTCGCGTGGCCGCCTGATCGTGCAACTGCGCGTGGTCGTTCCCACCAATCTTTCCAATAAGCAGCGCGAGCTGCTCCGCGCTTTTGCCGATGAGATGGGCGATGACGTCGCTTCCGGTAAGAAGTCGGTGACCGACCGTATCAAGAGTGCCCTCGACGATATCCTCGATTAAGGAGCCCGCGTGCTCGCACCCCATATTTCCGTCGTCAACCTCGGCTGCCGTGTCAACCGGGTTGAGTCCGACCGTATCACTGCCGATCTTATGCGCCTGGGCTTTGCTATTGTGGAGCCCCAAGATGCCGATCTAATCGTCATTAACACCTGTGCCGTTACGGGCGAGGCCGAGGCCAAGACCCGTAAGGCCGTCCGTCATGCGCTGGCCCATCCAAACGAGCCCTATGTGCTCGTGACCGGTTGCGTGGTCAATTTGCATCCCGAGGAGCTGTTGGAGCTTTCGGATCGCGTGATCGCCGAGCCGTCCAAGATCGATGTCGCCGATCGCGTCTGCGAGGTATTGGGCGTTGAGTCCGATAGCGTTCGCGCCTGCAGCGATGGCGAGGTGGTCGATGCGCTCGGTCGCTCTCGCCTGGGCGTGAAGATTCAGGATGGCTGTAACCATCGCTGCACCTATTGCATTGTGTGGAAGGCGCGCGGCCCCGAGCGTTCCGTGCCTGTCGAGTCCGTGCTTGAGCAAGTTCGCGAGGCCCAGGGGGCCGGCGTGCCCGAGGTGGTGCTGACCGGTGTGAACCTGGGTGCCTACGATGGCAAGAGCGCGACCGACGAGCATGTCGAAATCGATGAGCTGCTCGAGGCCATCATGGAGCGCACGTCTATTCCGCATGTGCGTTTTTCCTCGGTCGAGCCCATGGATATCTCTGAGCGCCTGCTTAAGGTTATGGCGCGCTATCCGCAGCGTATCGCCCCATTTTTGCACCTGCCCGTGCAGTCCGGCTGCACGGCGACCCTGCATCGCATGGGCCGTCCCTATAGCGCCGAGGCCTTTGAGGACACGGTGCGCATGATTCGCGCCAACTTGCCCCAGGTGTCTCTTTCGTGCGATGTCATCGTCGGCTTCCCCGGCGAGACGGACGAGGAATTCGAGGAGTCGCTGGCGCTGTGCCGCCGTGTGGGCTTTTCGCGCATGCACGTGTTCCGTTACAGCAAGCGTCCCGGTACCCTTGCGGCTGACATGCCCGACCAGGTGCCGCCCGAGGTTATGGCCGAGCGCAGCCGCCGTATGCGGGCCGCGGCACAGGAGCTCGCTATTGCCGACGCTCGTCGTCGCGTGGGCACGGTCGAGCGTGCCGTGCTCGAGTATGGTGACAACCTGACGCTCGGCTCGTTCCATCATGCCCGTCTTGACGATACCTGTGGACTTACAGCCCCGTGCCTGCTCGATGTTGCTATCATCGGAGTCGATGATTCCGGCTTGGTCCATGCGCGCAGGGAGGTTCATGGAAGCCTCGAAGATTAGACTTACCGTTCCCGAGGGTATCGACCCCTCGCGCGTTTTGGGCGCCGGCGACGGCGTCCTTCGTGCACTCGAGAACTTGGTTCGCGCCCATGTGGTCGCCCGTGGCGATAGCATCGCCGTGAGCGGTGACCCGGATGAGGTCGAACTCGTGGCGCGTTTTTTCGAACATGCCTTTCGTGAGGCTGCTGCCGGGCGCACGCTTTCTGCCGACGATGTCTCGCGCTGTCTGGCCGTTCTGCGCGACGGTGAGCACGAGGCTACGTCGCTTCGCGATGACGTGCTGCTTTCGTATCGCGGTCGTGCCATTCGCCCCAAAACGCTCGGCCAAAAGCGCTATGTGGATGCCATTCGCTCGCATACCATCACGTTTGGCCTGGGTCCTGCCGGCACCGGTAAGACTTATCTGGCCATGGCGCTCGCCGTTGCCGCGCTCAAGCGCCACGAGGTGGGCCGTCTGATCTTGACGCGTCCGGTTGTCGAGGCGGGGGAGAACCTGGGCTTTTTGCCCGGTACCCTCGAGGAAAAGATCGATCCCTACATGCGTCCGCTCTACGACGCCCTTTTTGACATGATGGATCGCGAGCGCACCGATGAGCTTATGGAGCGCGGCGTGATCGAGATCGCCCCGCTTGCCTATATGCGCGGCCGCACGCTGAGCGATGCCTTCGTGGTGCTCGACGAGGCGCAAAATACCACGCCTGAGCAGATGAAGATGTTTCTGACGCGCTTGGGTTTTAACTCCAAGTTCGTGATTACCGGCGACCTGAGCCAGCGCGACCTGGTGGGTCGTCGTGGCGGTCTTGCCGACGTTGAGCAGATTTTGGGCCGTGTCGACGATGTCGCATTTTCGCACCTCGAGCGCGCCGACGTGGTGCGCCATGCCTTGGTGGGACGTATCGTCGAGGCATACGACACTTATGATGACGTGCGCGAGCAGCGCCCGCGCGACCGAAAGGAGTCCCGTTGAGTGTATTGATCAGCAACGATGCCGAGCTCGATACGCTGCTCGATGCGCAGGAGGTGGAGCACATCTGCGAGGTCGTGCTTGCCGCCGAGGGCGTTGAGCGTGAAGTCGAGATTTCCCTTTCGTATGTCGACGAGGACGAGATGCACGAGCTCAACCACGAGTGGCGCGGTATCGATCGCACCACCGATGTACTCTCGTTTGAGTGCGATTCGGCCTTTGACGATGACATTCCCGCCGATGAGACGCTCGAGCTCGGCGATATTATCTTGGCCCCGCAGGTTATTGCCCGTCAGGCTCCCGGCTTTGGCAATAGTCCCGCCGACGAGTGCCGCCTGATGCTCGTACACGGCATGCTGCATCTGCTAGGCTACGATCATATCGAGGACGACGAGGCCGAGGTTATGGAGACGCGCGAGGACGCTATCCTGCGCGACCTGGCGCTCGAGCGCGGCGAGGATCCCAAACTCGTTCATGTCGGCCCCATCACCAACCACGCCCACGACTAGGAGCCGTCTATGATTCCCGGATCGAACAAGGACCATCCGTCCTTCTTAAAGTCGTTTTCCTACGCCATGGAGGGCTTCGTCACCGCCGTCAAGACCGAGCGCAACATTAAGGTCATGCTCGTGGCGGGCGTATGCACCGTCATTGCCGGCTGTATCGTGGGGCTCGACATTGCCGAGTGGGCCACGATTATCATCTGTTGTGGCCTGGTGATTCACGGCGAGCTGTGCAACACCGCTATGGAGGCTATCGTCGACCTAGCGACCCAGGAGCTCCATCCGCTGGCCAAGCGTGCGAAGGACATCGCCGCCGCCTCTGTATACGTTCTTTCCATCACCGCCGCGATTGTGGGCGTACTGGTATTTGCCCACGCGCTCGACTTTATTTAGAAAGGGATTCCCATGTCCGACAATATGCAGCCTACCGATGAGATTTTGGACGACGAGTCCCTGGACGCGGTGGATACCGAGGAGCTCGAGGATGTCGAGGAGTTCGACCCGTTTGAGGGTATGAGCGACGAGGAACTCGACGCCCTGTGCGACGAGGACGACAACCTCGCGGGCTTTGGTGACGTTGAGCCCGGTTTCCGCAGCGGCTTTGTGGCCCTGGTCGGACGCCCCAACGCCGGCAAGTCCACGCTGCTCAACGCCTGCTATGGCAAAAAGGTCGCCATCACCTCGCCGGTGGCCCAGACGACCCGCCGCCGCATGCGCGCCGTCGTCAACCGTCCCGGCTACCAGCTGGTCTTTGTCGATACCCCGGGTATTCATAAGCCCAAGGACGGCTTGGGGTCCGAGCTCAACAAGAGCGCACTGTTCGAGTTGAACGATGTCGACGTCGTCGCGTTTTTGATTGATGCCACCAAACCGATCGGCAGGGGAGACGCCTGGGTTGCCGAGCGCGTCAGATGCGCTCGTTGCAAGAAGGTCCTGGTGCTCACCAAGGCCGATGAGGCCGACCCCGCGCAGGTCATGGAGCAGCTTCAGGCCGCCCACGAGCTCATGGAATATGACGACGAGATCGTGACGTCGTCGGTCAAGAACTTCAACGTCGATGCCTTTATAGAGACCGTTGCGCACTTTTTGCCTGAGGGTCCGCGTTGGTTCCCCGAGGACATGGGTACCGACGCTTCCGATGAGACGCTCGTTGCCGAGTTTGTGCGCGAGAAGGTCTTGCGCCGCACCCGTGATGAGATTCCGCACTCCGTTGGCGTGATCTGCGATGCGCTCGAGCAGACCAAGAAGGTACTGCGTGTGCACGCCACCATTTACGTCGAGCGCGAGGGCCAAAAGGGCATCATCATCGGCAAGGGCGGCGAGATGATCAAGCATATCGGTATCGACGCCCGTCGCGATCTTGAGCGCATTTTTGGCACGCAGGTCTTTTTGGAGCTGGACGTGAAGGTCAAGGCCGGCTGGCGTGACGACGAGGCCCAGATTCGCCGCTTTGGCTATAACGCCGAGGACTAAGGGCGCGCGGCGCGCATGGCAGGCTCCCGGACATATCGTACGAAGGTGCTCGTCCTCGATAAGACGAAGCTCAAAGAGACGGACCTGATCTTGACGATGCTTGACGAGCGGGGCCGGCAGGTTCGTGCCGTGGCAAAGGGCGCCCGCAAACCCGGTGGACGCCTGGCTGCGCGCTGCGAGCTGTTCTGTACGGTCGATATGCTGCTCGCGCATGGACGGTCACTCGACGTGGTTTCTCAGGCCGAGCTTATGGAGGCGCCGCTCGGCGCTGCGCCCGATTACGAGACGACCTGCGCCGCAAGCGCGATCGCCGAGGTTGCGCGCGTGTGCTCGTTCGAGGACGCCGAGGACCCGTTTACCTTTGCCATAACGCAGCGAGCGCTTGCCCTGGTGGGCAGCGGGCTTGACACGGCACATATGGACCTACTTGTGGCGGCATATGTCTTTAAGCTGCTGTCGCACGTTGGCTATCGACCCGATTTTTCGGCCTGCGTGCTGTGCGGAGACCCCATGCTGTCGTATTTTTCGCCCCAGGCGGGCGGTCTCATGTGCGGGTCGTGCGCATCGAGCGTTCCGGGTGCCGAGCTGGTGTCGACCGGTGAGGTCGCGTGGCTGCGCGCCCTCATGTCGATGACCTTCGATGCGCTTATGGCCGAGAGGGTCGATCCCCATACCGCTGCCTTTTTGCTGGGGCTTTCGCATGTTTGGGCTGCGACGCATACCGATCAGCGCCTCCGTGCGATGGAATTCATGTTGGGTCGGTGATGATGCGCAGGCGCGGGCTGCTTGTGGTAACATATCGGCCTGTTGGTACCTCGACCTTGGTTGCTCGCTCCACCGGCGGCTTCCCAGTCCGAGGCGAATCGAGTCGCCCGATGGCGACGCAAAACGAAAGGTGAAACAATGACTGTTTCCAAAGAGCGCAAGGCTGAGCTGACTGCCCAGTTCGGTAACACCCCGGTCGACACCGGCAACCCCAAGGTTCAGGTCGCCATCCTGTCCGAGCGCATCAAGGAGCTGACCGAGCACATGAAGTCCCACCAGAAGGACTTCCACACCCGTCGTGGCCTGCTCATGCTCGTCGGCCGTCGTCGTCGTCTTCTCTCCTACATCAAGAAGAACGACATCGTCGAGTACCGTGAGCTCATCAAGGCTCTGGGCATCCGCGACAACATCCAGTAGGATTTGTACATGCTAAGAGCGTCCTGCGCAGCGGGGCGCTCTTTTTGTGTAAGGGCGCGAACAATCACGCTCTGAAGCGTGGCGGGGGCAGGGGGCCTGCGTCACATGAGAAGCCCGCAGGCAAGGGGCCTGTGGGGTAAAGGAGAACAATGACACTCGTATCCAAGACCTTTGAGCTGTACGGCAAGACCTACACCTTTGAGTCGGGCGAGCTTGCCAAGCAGGCTACCGGCGCCTGTCTTGTCAAGCAGGGCGACACCACGATGCTCGACACCGTGGTCGTCTCCAAGGAGCGCAAGAATTACGACTTCTTCCCGCTGACCGTCGACTTCAACGAGAAGATGTACGCCGCCGGCCGCATCCCGGGTGGCTACCTCAAGCGCGAGGGCCGTCCCAGCGAGAAGGCCACGCTCACGGCCCGCATGATCGACCGTCCGATTCGCCCGAGCTTCCCGGACGGCTTCCGCAACGAGGTGCACATCGTCGCTACCTCGCTTGTCGCCGACCAGGTCAACCCCTTCGATGTCATCAACGTCATGGGTGCTTCCCTGGCCATGACGCTCGGCGGCGTGCCCTTCGAGGGCCCGCTTGCCTGCGTGCGCGTCGGCCGCAACGTGGAGACCGGCGAGTTTATCGTCAACCCCACCTACGAGGAGCGCGAGAACTCCGATCTGGACCTGGAGCTGGGCGGCTCTGCCGACTTCATCTCGATGGTCGAGGCCGGCGCCGAGGAGATCTCCGAGGACGACATGCTCGCAGCCATGAAGTTTGGCCAGGAGGCCCTTGCTGCCTTCTGCCAGGCCCAGGACGAGTTCGTCGCCGAGTGGGAGCAGGTCAACGGCCCCATCGTCAAGAAGGAGTACCCGCTCGACCAGCCCGTCGAGGAGGTCCAGGAGCGCATCTTCGCCCACTACGACGAGATGGCTGCCGCCCTTCGCGACGCCGACAAGCTCTCCCGTATCGGTAAGGTCGAGGCTCTGAAGGAGTCCATTCGCGCCGAGTTCACCGAGGAGGAGCAGGCCGCTTGGGAGCGCGAGATCCCCGTGGCGCTCAAGAAGCTCGAGAAGAAGGCCATGCGCACCATGGTCGTCGAGACCGGCGAGCGCGTCGACGGCCGTGCCGCCGACGAGATCCGTCCCATCATGGTGAAGGACAACTACCTGCCGCTCGTTCACGGCTCCGGCCTGTTCCAGCGTGGTCAGACCCAGGTGCTCTCGGTTCTTTCGCTCGGCATGCTCAACGAGGGCCAGCGTCTGGATACCATCGAGCCCACCGAGGGCAAGCGCTACATGCATCACTACAACTTCCCGCCGTTCTGCACCGGCGAGACCGGCCGCATGGGCAGCCCCAAGCGCCGCGAGATCGGCCACGGCAATCTGGCCGAGCGCGCTCTGCTTCCGGTGCTCCCCGACGAGAACGAGTTCCCCTACGCCATCCGCGTCGTCTCCGAGGTCATGGAGTCCAACGGCTCCTCTTCGATGGCTTCGACCTGTGGCTCCACGCTCGCCCTTATGGACGGCGGCGTGCCCATTAAGCGCCCGGTCTCCGGTATCGCCATGGGCCTGATCCAGGAGGAGGGCAAGACCGTGGTCCTGTCCGACATCCAGGGTCTCGAGGACTTCCTGGGCGACATGGACTTTAAGGTCACCGGCACCACCGAGGGCATTACCGCCCTGCAGATGGACAACAAGGCCACCGGCCTTACCTTCGACATCCTGGCCCGCGCCCTGCAGCAGGCCAAGGAGGGTCGCGCTTTCATCCTGCAGAAGATGCTCGATGTGATCCCCGAGCCGCGCCACACCACGCGCAGCACCGCTCCGCGCATCGTTTCCATCCAGGTTCCGACCGACAAGATCCGCGACGTCATCGGTTCCGGCGGTAAGGTCATCCGCGGTATCCAGGACGAGACCGGCGCTTCGGTCGACATCCAGGAGGACGGCACCGTCTTTGTCGGCGGCACCGGCGAGTCCGTGGACCAGGCTGTCGAGCGCATCAAGCTCATCATCAAGGTTCCCGAGCCGGGCGAGGAGTACACCGGTCGCGTGGTCTCCATCCAGCCCTTCGGCGCCTTCGTCAACCTGCTGCCCGGCAAGGACGGCCTGCTGCACATCTCCCGCGTTGCCAAGGGTCGCGTGGAGAAGGTCGAGGACGTCCTCAACGTGGGCGACGAGGTCAAGGTCGTCGTCATCGAGGTTGACGATCGTGGCAAGATCTCGCTCGATCGTCTGGACAAGCCCGAGGCCCCTGCTCGCGCCGAGGGTGCCTCCGAGGGCGACGGCGAGCACTTCCAGCGCCGTGAGCGTCCGCGTCGCGAGCGCTCTGAGCGCAGCGACCGTCCGCGCCGTCCCGGCGACAACGGAGGCCGCAAGCCCCGCCGTCACCACGACGCCGAGTAACAGCCGCACATACGCAGTTCAACAAGGGCGACCCCGGACAGGGGTCGCCCTTTTGCTATTCCCGGCGGGGTCCGCGGATAAAGTTTCCTGCTCTACAGTCCTGCTCACGACGGAGGCCACATTAAGTGGCCTCCTGTTCGTGCGGAACTCGCGATAAACTTTACCCGCGGCCCCCTCCGGGAATAGCAAAAGGGCTGGTTGGTGCGGGTTTCGATTTTGTCAGACAGTCTATTCAGTTATCTGAATTCAGATCTTTAGATAAACGCATGTGCGGCATTATCCTAGATAAAACCGACCAAAATAAACCTGTCCCTATTTGTCAGGTCTGGGGCCATCGGGGGGCCGGGGCGGGTTAAGTTTGTCGCGAGTTCCGCACGCAAAGGAAAGCACTTAATGTGCTTTCCGTCTTGCGCAGGACTGTAGAGCAGCAAACTTAACCCGCGCCCGCCGGCCCCGGAGACCCTCCCGGAGGGACCGAAAAATTTTTTCAAAAAAGTTGTTGCGCGCCGGACAGACTTCTGTGTATACTAATCCCCGCAGCGCACGCGAGCGGAAACAAACGCGAACGTCTGCCTGGGGAGTTAGCTCAGTTTGGTTAGAGCGCCGGCCTGTCACGTCGGAGGTCGCGGGTTCGAGCCCCGTACTTCCCGCCAACGCAATTAAAGCCACGTCTTCGGACGTGGCTTTTTGCGTTTGATGCACTTTGTTTTGATAGAACGATCGCCCTGGTGCATCTTCGCCCAGAATCCCCGCGCCTTCGGGAACGCAAGTAAAATCTAATAAGTATATCTGTCTGAACAACAGCTTTGTTGCGCAACACCTGTTCTACGAGGCAGGGGGTTAGGTTATACTAAATTGCACTGTGCGCCGCATCTGATGCATTTCGCTCCAAGCGCGGCACTCAGTGGATATCCGATTTACCATTTGGATGTCCTGGCGGTCATTTAGCGTCTCGACACAAGCTCGGCCCCGGAGCTCGTTCGAGCTGTTCGTATTCCTTGAAAGGGGAAAAATGGACATATCGAGGAAGACTGATTACGCCCTTCGTATGCTGGCGATACTTGCTGAGGATCCGGAGCGTTTGCTTTCTGTTCGCACCGCTGCCGAAGAGGTCAATGTCCCGTATTCGTTTGCCCGTTCGATTCAGCATGGTTTGGTCCAAGCCGGTATTGTGGAGAGCCTGCGTGGCGTCCACGGTGGCATGCGTCTCAAGGTCAGTCCGGACGACGTCACTATCCGCCAGGTCGTCGAGGCCGTTCAGGGCCCTATGGTTATGAACGACTGCACCGCCCCCGATGGTGACTGTGCGCGCATGGGCGCGTGCTGCTATCATCCCCTGTGGGCCGGAGCCCAGGCGTTGATGCGCGACTACCTCGATTCCGTTTCGCTCGGCGATATCGTCGCCCATCGCCAGTTTCCGGCTGTCGATCCCAAGTTCGCCGATCGCGATGCGTTTCCCGAGTACGCTGCCTGCGCGTACGCTTGCCGGGAGGAATAGCGCCGCATAAGGAGTATAGCTATGATTCAGGACCCCTTTCGTTCGATGATTCGTTCGGAAGGGGTTCTGCGCTATCGCGACCTTCCGTGGCGCCGCACGCGCGATCCGTATATCATCTGGCTCTCCGAGGTCATGCTGCAGCAGACGCAGGTGCCGCGCGTGGAGACGCGCATGCCGGCGTGGCTCGATCGCTTTCCGACTGTCCAGGCTCTCGCTCAGGCCGCCCCTTCCGATGTCTTGGATGCGTGGCAGGGGATGGGCTATAATCGCCGCGCCTTGGCGCTTCACAGGGCTGCACAGTGCGTTGTAGAGGACTGGGATGGGGAGTTTCCGCGCGAGACGCGTGACTTGGTCGCTCTGCCCGGCATTGGCCCGGCAACGGCGCAGGGCATCCGTTCGTTTGCATTCGATCTTCCGGGCGTGTATTTGGAGACCAATGTGCGCACGGTCTTTTTGCATCATTTCTTTCCCGATGTGCCGGCCGTTCCCGATCGCGAACTGGTGCCGCTGATCCAAGCTGCCTGTCCGGCGGCCCCCGGTGCGGCGGCGGACGAGATCGCGCCCTTTGCCGCGCCTCAAGACGATGCCGACACGCCGCGCGCGTGGTATTACGCATTGCTGGATTACGGCGCGTATCTTAAAAAGACACTGCCCAATCCGTCCAGGCGGTCGGCGGGCTATAGTCGTCAGTCCAAGTTTGAGGGCTCGCGCCGCCAAAAGCGCGCGCATATCGTGCGTATGTTGTTGGCAGCGCGCGATGGGCAGCCGGCGGGGATTACGCTTGCTGATGCCGTGGTGGGCGTTAATGAGATGGAAGCGGCAGCCGGTCGCGGGCCGGTCGAGTTCGACTTGATCGCGGGCATTCTAGCTGACCTGGAGCGCGAGGGCTTTTGCCGAGCCGAGGGCGATTGCTGGTTGAGTGTGTAGCCCGCTCAAATCTGAAGAACGGGATTGTAAGGTTTAAATTCGCGGCTTGAGGGCATCCTAAAGACAAGGTCGCTCAAAGCCTATGGGCGGCACGTGTTGAAGGGAAGTACACCTATGGATTTTGAGAACTCTCAGACCAAGAAGAACCTCGAGACTGCTTTTGCCGGTGAGTCCCAGGCACACACCAAGTATCGCTACTATGCATCCAAGGCCAAAAAGGACGGCTACGTTCAGATCTCGAATATCTTTGCCGAGACGGCGGGCAACGAGTCCGAGCACGCCAAGCTGTGGTTTAAGTATCTGCACGACGGCGCCGTTCCGGGCACTCTGGACAACCTGCGTGACGCCGCCGCGGGCGAGAACTACGAGTGGACCACGATGTACGACGAGTTCGCCAAGACCGCCGAGGAGGAGGGCTTTGCCGAGATCGCCGAGAAGTTCCGTGGCGTCGCCGCCGTCGAGAAGGCCCACGAGGAGCGCTACAACAAACTCGTCGAGCGCATCGAGTCGGGCGAGGTGTTTGAGCGTGAGGGCGTGAAGGTGTGGAAGTGCCTGAACTGCGGGCACCTGCACGTTGGTGCCGAGGCGCCTGAGGTGTGCCCGGTGTGTAACCACCCCAAGGCGTACTTTGAGGAGCAGGTGGTGAACTACTAGCGCTTGGCGCTGGCTGCTGCGGAGCGCAGGGCGGGAGGCCGGATCGCCTTCCCTCCCCGCTCACGGCTCCGCAGGGTCGCGTTGAGGGAAGGCGATCCGGCCTCCCGCCCTGCGCT